>JBDHSQ010000057.1:0-21135 GCA_039808285.1 Paracoccaceae bacterium | reverse complement strand
CAGGGGCCGTCGGAGGTCGTCCGCGGCGTCTCCTTCACGCTCGGCCGCGAACGGCTCGGCATCGTCGGCGAGAGCGGGTCGGGGAAAAGCCAGACCGGCCGCGCCATCCTCGGGCTGACGCCGCCGCCGGGCCGGGCGACGGCGAAGGTGCTCGACTTCGACGGGATCGACCTGCGCGCGGCCTCGCCCGCCACCTGGCGCAAGCTCAGGGGCGCCCGGATGTCGATGGTGATGCAGGATCCGAAGTTCTCGCTCAACCCGGTGATGACCATCGGCCGGCAGGTGATGGAGGCGCTGAAGTTCGGCGCCGGCGAGACCCGGGCCGAGGCGCGCGCCCGCGCGCTCGCCATGCTCGAGGCGGTGCAGATCCGCGACCCCGAGCGGGTCTTCCGCGCCTATCCGCACGAGCTGTCGGGCGGCATGGGCCAGCGGGCGATGATCGCGATGATGCTGGTGACCGAGCCCGACCTGCTGATCGCCGACGAGCCGACCTCGGCGCTCGACGTCACGGTGCAGGTGGAGGTGCTGCGCATCCTCGACCGGCTGGTGGCCGGGCGCGGCATGGGGCTGATCCTCATCAGCCACGACCTGCGCCTCGTGTCGTCCTTCTGCGACCGGGTGCTCGTCATGTATGCGGGCCGCGTGGTGGAGGAACTGAGGGCCTCGGAACTGGCGCGGGCGCAGCATCCCTATACCCGCGGGCTGATGAACTGCCTGCCGAAGATCGAGGGCGGCCAGCGTCCGCTGCCGGTGCTGGAAAGGGATGCGGCATGGGCGAGGTGATGCTGGCGGTCGAGGCGCTCGACGTCACCTTCCGGCGGGGGGCCGACACGGTGCAGGCGGTGCGCGGCGTCAGCTTCGCCGTCGCCCGGGGCGAAAGCTTCGGCATCGTCGGCGAATCCGGCTCCGGCAAGTCGACCGTGCTGCGGGCGATCTGCGGGCTCGCGCCCGTCTCCGCCGGCACGACCCGGCTCGACGGCGCGCCGCTCGACACGCCGCGGCCCGCGGCCTTCTTCCGCCGGGTGCAGATGGTCTTCCAGGATCCCTATGCCTCGCTCCACCCCCGCCACACCGTCGACCGGGTGCTGGCCGAACCCCTCGCCATCCACCGCTTCGACCGGCGCGAGGAGCGGATCGAAACGGCGCTGAAGGACGTGGGCCTCGGCGCCGATTTCCGCTTCCGCTATCCGCACCAGCTTTCCGGCGGCCAGCGCCAGCGCGTCGCCATCGCCCGCGCACTGATCCTCGAGCCGCAGGTGCTTTTGCTCGACGAGCCGACCTCGGCGCTCGACGCCTCGATCCAGGCCGAGGTGCTGAACCTGCTCGACCGGCTGCGGGCCGAACGCGGGCTGACCTACCTGATGGTCAGCCATGACCTTGCGGTCGTCGCCCATATGTGCGACCGGCTGATGGTGATGCAGCACGGGGCGGCGGTGGAGGAACTGACGCGCGCGGCACTGTCCGCCCACCGTGCCGCGACCGACTACACCAAGAAACTGCTCTCGGCCTCCGAGGGCTATACTCCTGCGTGAGGCGCCATGATCCCCGTTTTCGACGGCCACAACGACTTCCTCCTGCGTCTGCTGCGCGACCCCGGCAACCGCGAGACGATCTGGCTTGCGGGCGAGGGCAAGGGCCACCTCGACCTGCCGCGGATGAAGGCCGGGGGCTTCGCCGGCGGGTTCTTCGCGGTCTACATCCCCTCCCCCGTCGCCCATGACGCGCCCGATTTCGAGGCGATCATGGACGCCCCGCCCTACGACCTGCCGCTGCCCGATCTGATCGGCGCAGAGGCCGCGCAGCCCACGGCCGTGGCGATGATCGGCCATCTGATGTGGTTGGAGCGCACCGGCACGCTCGCCATCTGCCGGTCGGTCGCCGAGATCCGCGCGGCGATGGCGGCGGGACGGATCGCCGCGATCCTGCATTTCGAGGGCGCCGAGGCGATCGGCGAAGACCTCGACGCGCTCCACCTCTGGCACGCGGCCGGCCTGCGCTCGCTCGGCCCGGTCTGGTCGCGGCCCACGGTCTTCGGCCACGGCGTGCCCTTCCGCTTCCCCGGAACCCCCGACACCGGGCCCGGGCTGACCGAGGCCGGCAAGCGGCTTGTCCGGGAATGCAACACGCTCAAGGTCATGATCGACCTCAGCCACCTGAACGGGGCGGGCTTCGACGATGTGGCGGCCCTTTCCGACGCGCCGCTGGTCGCCACCCATTCCAACGCCCATGCGGTGACGCCCTCGACCCGCAACCTGACCGACCGCCAGCTCGACCTGATCCGCGAGCGGGACGGCATGGTGGGGCTCAACTTCGCCACCGTGTTCCTGCGCGAGGACGGCCGCAAGGCGCCCTTCGACGGCTGGGAGCCGGTGCTGCGCCACATGGACCACCTGATCGGCAGGCTGGGCGAGGACCGGGTGGGGCTTGGCTCGGACTTCGACGGGGCGACGCTGCCCAACGGCATCGGCGACGCGGCGGGACTGCCGCGGCTTCTCGATGCGCTCCGGACGCATGGCTACGACGAGCCGCTGCTGGAGAAGATCGCCCACGGGAACTGGCTCGCGCTCCTTTCGCGCACCTGGGGCGGGTGACGGGGCGGCAGATGGCGCTGCCGATCCTGGCCAACGACGCCGCGCGGCGGCTCTTCCTCGACCGCCACGCGCTGATCGAGCCGCCGACCGGCCCCGCGCGGGGGGCGGATTTGCTGGCGCTGATCCGCCGGCTCGGCTTCGTGCAGGTCGACAGCGTCAACACCGTGGAACGCGCGCACCACATGATCCTGTGGTCGCGCCGCCAGTCCTACCGGCCGGCGAACCTGACACCGCTCCTCGAACGCGACCGGCTGCTCTTCGAGCACTGGACGCATGACGCCTCGGTCATCCCGACCGAGTTCTTCGGCCACTGGAAGCTGCGCTTCGCCCGCGATGCCCGGAGCATCAAGGAGCGGTGGACCGGCTGGCAGGGCGAGGCGTTCCACGACCGGATCGAGGACGTTCTGGCCCATGTGCGGGCGACGGGCCCCGTGGGCAGCGGCGACGTGGGCGGGGACGAGGCGCGCGCCGGCGGCGGCTGGTGGAACTGGCATCCGTCGAAGACGGCGCTGGAATACCTCTGGCACACCGGCGAGATCTCGGTCTGCCACCGGCGCAACTTCGCCAAGCAGTTCGACCTGACCGAAAGGGTTCATCCGGCCGAACATGCCGAACCCGCACCTTCAGAGGCCGAGACGATCGACTGGGCCTGCAACGCCGCACTCGACCGGCTGGGCTTTGCCACATCCGGCGATCTCGCTGCCTTCTGGGCGACGGTCGGGCCCGAGGAGGCGAAGGCCTGGTGCGCGGCGGCGCAGAAACGGGGCGCGATCGTCGAGATCGCCGTCGAGGGCGCCGACGGGCGGACGCGCAGATGCTACGCCCGGCCGGACATCCTGGAGGTGGCGGCGACGGTGGCGGAACCCGCGAACCGGGTCCGCATCCTGTCGCCCTTCGACCCGGCGCTGCGCGACCGCACCCGGGCCGAACGGCTCTTCGGGTTCGTCTACCGGATCGAGATCTTCGTGCCCGAACCGAAGCGACGCTACGGGTATTACGTCTTCCCGGTGATGGAGCGCGACCGCATCATCGGCCGGATCGACGCCAAGGCGATCCGCGCCGAAGGCAGGCTCGCCGTGCGCGCCTTCTGGCCCGAGCCCGGCGTGGCGATGGGCGCCGGCCGCAGGGCGCGGCTCGAGGCCGAACTCGGGCGGCTGGCGCGGTTCGCGGGTTGCGCCGAGGTGGCCCTTTCGCCGGGCTGGCTGCGCCCGGCCGGAACGTTGCCGTGACGCGCCTTGCCGTCGCAAACGGCACCCCGCTGCGTCGGCATCGGGCAAGCCCTGTAGCCGCCCCACCGCCACCCTGCGCGAAAGGAGAAGCAGGATGGGCAGCGAGATCGGATACCGGCGGGGCATGGCGCTCGTGGTCGCGGGGGCGGTGCTGTGGTCGCTCATGGGTCTGGCGATCCGGCTGATGGGCGACGCGGGCACCTGGCAGGTGCTCTTCTACCGGTCGCTCGGGCTGGTTCCGGTGCTCTTCCTGGTGATCCTGCATAGGTCGGGCGGCCAGCCCCTGTCCCGCATCCACGCGGCCGGATGGCCCGCGCTGATCGGCGGCACGGGGCTCGTCTTCGCCTTCGCCGGCGCGATTTTCGCCATCCAGGCGGCACCGGTGGCCAATGCCGTGTTCCTGTTTGCCGCCGCCCCGCTGATGACCGCCGTGCTGGCCTGGCTCCTTCTCGGCGAGCCTGTTCGACGCGCCACATGGGGGGCGATCGCGATCGCGGCCGTCGGCGTCTTCGTCATGGTGCGCGAGGGACTCGCGCTCGGCGCCGGGGCCGGCAACATCGCGGCGCTTCTGTCGGCGGCAGGCTTCGCGGCCTTCACCGTCACGCTGCGCTGGGGCCGGCTGGCCGACATGCTGCCCGCCGTGTTCATCGGCGGACTGCTGTCGGTTCTGGTCGCCGCCGCGGTGATCGTTCTCGGCGGCGAAAGCTTCGCCCTGCCCCCGCGCGCGATCGCCATCGCCCTGCTCATGGGAACGCTCCTGCTCGGTCTCGGCATGGCCAGCTACACCGCCGGCAGCCGGTCCGTGCCCGCGGCCGAAATCGGCATCCTCTCGCTGGTCGAGGTGATGCTCGCTCCCCTTTGGGTCTGGCTGTTCCTGAACGAGGGCGCCAGCGCCGGAACCTTCGCGGGCGGCGCGGTGCTGCTGGGCGCCATCGCGCTCAACGCGCTCACGGGGATGCGGCACCGGCCGCCACCGGTGACCGCCTGATCAGCGCGAACGGCGGAAGAAGCGGGCCCGCGCGTAGAGGTTCTCGAGGCGTTTCATCCGCGCCTGCGTC
Organism: Paracoccaceae bacterium; assembly: GCA_039808285.1. Lineage (GTDB taxonomy): Bacteria > Pseudomonadota > Alphaproteobacteria > Rhodobacterales > Rhodobacteraceae > Albidovulum. Next base: position 16,257 of record JBDHSQ010000057.1, on the reverse strand, counting down.
TCGTCCCATGTCAGGGTCTGGACCGCAGCCAGGAGCGTCTCGACGAGCACCTGGATCGCCACCGTCGAATCCCAGGCCGACGGCGCCTCGACATGGGCCGAAAGCCGGTAGCGCGCGCGCTCTGCCGCGGGCGACACCCATTGGTCGGTGATCAGCACCACCTCGGCCCCCTGATCCGCCGCGATCTCGACGAGGCTCAGGACGTTGTTTTCATACCGCCTTATGTCGAAAGCCAGCAGCACGTCGCCCGGCCCCATGTCGATCAGCGCTGGCGGCCAGGCGTTCGACATGTCGGAAATCAGCGACACGTCGCGGCGGATCACCTTCATGTGGGTGACGAAATAATCCGCCATCGCATGGGTGATGCGGCCGCCCATCGCGTAGATATTGCGCCCGCGGTCCGCCATCAGCCGGGCGATCGCGTCGAATTCGTCATGGTCGATCTGGCCGAGCGTCGCCTGGAGGTTGCCCACCACCGCGTCGGCGAAGCGGTTGAGGATATGGGTGTCGGGCACGCCTCCCGCCCAGCGGTCATGCTTGGCGATGGGCGAGATCAGCCGCTCCTCGACCTCGGCGCGGACCACCGCCTGGAAATCCGGATAACCCTTGTAGCCGAGCTTCTGGACCAGCCGCACCACCGTGGGCGTCGAGACCTCGGCCCCCTTCGCCAGCGCGGTGATCGACCCCAGCACGGCCACCGGGTAATGGCGGGTGATATGGGTCGCAAGCTGCCGCTCGGCCCGCGTGAGGTCGCCGAAGTTCGCCTTGATCTGGTTTTCGATGGTTCGCGCCGCGACCGGCACCGGCACATCCTCCCCGCAGGCGGACTCATCGCGGCCGCTCCAGAAAGGATTGTAACAGAAAACGCGGGCAAGAAAACATCTTGACAGAAAGCGACCCTCCGAACGAGCCTGTATTCGTGAATCAGGGGGGACAGCCGGACAATGGCGCGGACGCAAGAAGCCGGCCAAGATGTCGTGGTGACGGAAAACCGCGAAGCCCGCGGGCCGTTTCTTGTCGTCTGCGAACATGCCTCCAACCGCTTCCCCGCCGCCTTCGGCACGCTCGGCCTGTCGCCCCGGGCGCGGACGGCGCATATCGCCTGGGATCCGGGGGCGCTCGGCGTGGCGCGGCGGCTCGCGCAGCTACTGGACGCGCCGCTGGTCGCGGCCGGCGTATCGCGTCTGGTCTACGACCTGAACCGGCCGCCGCATTCGGCCGGTGCGATGACGGCGCGGAGCGAGGACTACGACATTCCCGGAAACCTGCACCTCGGCCCGGACGAAAGGCTGCGGCGGACCGAGGCGATCTACCTGCCCTTCCACGCCCGGCTTCGGGCCGAGATCGCGCGGCGGCTGGCCGCCGGGCGGCCGCCGGTGGTCGTCACCGTCCACAGCTTCACGCCGGTCTGGTTCGGCAAGCCCCGCGCCGTCGAATTCGGCGTGATCCATGACGCGGACCCCGCACTCGCACTTGCCGTCGTGGCCGAGGCGAAGGCGCGCACGCACCTTGATTGCCGGCTGAACGAGCCCTATTCGGCGGCCGACGAGGTGACGCACACGCTCAGGCTCCAGGCCACGCCCTATGGCCTGGCGAACGTCATGCTCGAAATCCGCAACGACCTCATCGCCGATCCGGCGGCGGAAGAGGCGATGGCGACCGGACTGGCACCCGTTCTAAAGGCGGCACTGGCCGCCATCTCCCGTCAACCCGAGGAAAAGGCGGCCCCGTGACATGCCGAACTGGCTGATTGCCTTCGTCAAGATCATCGACGCGGTGAACTACCGTATCGGACGCCTGTCGATGTATCTGCTCTTCGTCCTTTCGGGCGTGCTTCTGTGGTCGATCATTGCCAAGGCGTTTGGCCGGCCGCCGCTCTGGACGCAGGAGATGGCCCAGTTCACGATGGTCAGCTATTTCGTGATGGGCGGGGCCTATTCGCTGCAACTCGGCGCGAACGTCCGGATGGACCTGCTTTATGGCCGCTGGTCGCCAAGGAAGCGCGCGGCGGTCGATGCGGTCACGGTCTTCGCGATGATCTTCTTTCTGGGCGTGATTCTCTGGGGCGGGATCGAGAGCACCGCCTACGCCTTCGAGATCGGCGAGCGGTCGCGCTCGGTCTGGCGGCCCTATCTGGCGCCGGTGAAGATCATCATCTGCCTCGGTGTCTTTCTCATGATCCTGCAAAGCATCGCCTTCCTGATCCGTGACATCGCCCTCGCTCGCGGAGAGGAATTCTGATGGACTACAATTACATCGCAATCGTGATGTTCAGCGGCATGGTGCTCCTGCTGCTGACCGGGCAGCGGGTCTTCGCCGTGATCGGCTTCGTTGCCGCGGTGGCGTCGATCCTGCTCTGGGGCACCGGCGGGTCGGCCATCCCCTTCACCAGCACCATCAAGCTGATGAACTGGTATCCGATGCTGACGCTGCCGATGTTCGTCTGGATGGGCTATGTCATGTCGGAAACCCGCATGGCCGACGACCTCTACCGGATGTTCCATGTCTGGTTCGGGCCGATCCCCGGCGGGCTTGCCATCGGCACCGTCCTGCTGATGGTTCTCATCTCGGCGATGAACGGGCTTTCGGTGGCCGGGCTTGCCATCGGCGCCACCATCGCGCTGCCGGAAATGCTGAAGCGCGACTACGACAAGGTCATGATCACCGGCGTGATCCAGGGGGGTGCGAGCCTCGGGATTCTCGTGCCGCCCTCGGTGGTGCTGGTGCTTTATGCGATGATCGCGCGTCAGCCGGTCGGGCAACTCTGGCTTGCCGGGGTTCTGCCGGGCCTGCTGATGGCAGGGATATTCATCCTTTATGTCGTCATCCGCTGCGGGCTCAACCCCAGGCTCGGCCCGGCGCTCACGCGCGAGGAACGCGCGGCGATCTCGTGGAGCGAGAAGCTGCAACTGCTGCGCGCGGGGGCGATGCCCGTGATCATCTTCGCGACGATGATGGGTCCGTTCATTTACGGATTTGCCAGCCTCGTGGAGGCCTCGGTCATCGGTGCGGCGGTCTCGACACTGGTGGCGGCCCTTCGCGGGCGGATGACGAAACGGGTCTATGAAAGCTGCATGACGCAGACCCTGGGCGTCTCCTGCATGTTCATGTGGATCCTGCTCGCGGCGCTGGCCTTCGGCGCGGTCTTCGACGGGCTGGGCGCGGTCAAGGCGATCGAGGATCTCTTCCTCGGCGACCTCGGGCTCGGGCCGTGGACGATCCTGATCCTGATGCAGGTCTCGTTCCTGATCATGGGGATGTTCCTCGACGACACGGCGATGCTGGTGATCGTCGCGCCGCTCTACATCCCGCTGGTGGCCAAGCTCGACCTCGGCATGACGCCGCAGGACGCGCTGATCTGGTATGGCGTGCTCTACACCATCACCTGCCAGATCGCCTACATGACGCCGCCCTTCGGCTACAACCTGTTCCTGATGCGCGCGATGGCGCCCGACCACGTGACGCTTTCGGACATCTACCGCTCGATCTTCCCGATCGTCGGGCTGATGATCCTGACGCTGATCATCATCATGATCTTTCCCGAGATCGCGCTCTGGCTGCCGCATCAGGTCTACACCAAGTGACAATCCCCGAGGGGCGGACGAACGCCCCCCATCATCACCAACGGAGGTCAAGATGACGACGACACGACGCAAGTTTATCACGACCGGTGCGCTCGGCGGCGCCGCCGCGCTTGCCGCCCCAGCGGTCAGGGCGCAGGCCGCGCCGATCAAGTGGCGGATGCAGACCTATGCCGGCGCCGCGCTTGGCGCGCATGTCTGCAAGCCCGCGATCGACAGCTTCAACAAGATCGCCGCCGGCCAGATGGAGATCGAGCTCTACTTCGCCGACCAGCTCGTGCCGACGTCGGAGCTGTTCCGGGCGATGCAGTCGGGCACGATCGACGCGGTGCAGTCGGACGACGATTCGATGCAAAGCCCGACCGAGGTCACGGTGTTCGGCGGCTACTTTCCGCTGACCCTGCGCTACAGCCTCGACGTCCCGGTGCTGTTCAACCAGTACGGGCTCGACCAGATCTGGAAGGACGAATACGCCAAGGTCGGCGTCCAGCACATCTCGGCCGGCTCGTGGGATCCCTGCAACTTCGCCACCCGCGACCCGATCAACAGCCTGGCCGACCTGAGCGGCAAGAAGGTCTACACCTTCCCCACCGCGGGCCGGTTCCTTGCCCAGTTCGGCGTGGTGCCGGTGCAGATGCCCTACGAGGACATCCAGGTGGCGCTCCAGACCGGCGAGATCGACGGCGTGGCATGGTCGGGGATCACCGAGGACTACACCGTCGGCTGGGCCGACGTGACCAAATACTACCTGACCAATCCGATCTCGGGCGCCTGGATCGGCCATTTCTTCGCCAACCAGGACCGCTGGAACGAGGTGCCCGACCATCTGAAGGAACTGCTCCAGGTCTGCTGCCAGCAGTCGCACTACTATCGCCAGTGGTGGTACTGGGGCGGCGAGGCCGACCTGCGGGTAAACGGGCCGAAGCTGCAACTGACGACGATCCCGGCCGAGGAATGGGCACAGGTCGAGGCCGCGGCCGAGAAGTTCTGGGAAGAGATCGCAGCGGAATCCGAGCTGAAGGCGAAGGTCGTCGAGATCTTCAAGAAATACAACGCGACGATGGTCAAGGCCGGGGCCCCCTACCGCTATTGATGATCAAATCCTTTCGGGCGGCGGTCATCGCCGCCCGAAATCACCTGACAAAACAGAATTTCTTGGCTTTCCGCCGCTTTGTTTTTTTGATCAAATGCTGAAAACATGCCTTGGGCGGGGCGCGATTCCACGCCGGGAAAGCACAAAGGGGGAAAGGCTGAATGCCCGCAAATCTGACCTTCGACGCGCTGAAGAAGGCCGTCGCCGCCGGAGAGATCGACACCGTCCTGGTGGCCTTCCCGGACATGCAGGGCCGCCTCATGGGCAAGCGTTTCGTCGCCCGGCATTTCGTCGACAGCGCCTGGGAAGAGACGCATTGCTGCAACTACCTCCTCGCCGTCGATGTCGAGATGTATACCGTCCCCGGCTACAAGTCGGCCGGCTGGGAAAAGGGCTACGGCGACTATACGCTCAAGCCCGACCTTGCCACGCTGCGGCGCATCCCCTGGCTCGAGGGCACCGCGCTCTGCATGGCCGACCTCCTGGACCATCACACGCATGAAGAGGTCGCCGTCAGCCCCCGCGCCATCCTCAAGCGCCAGATCGCCCGCGCCCGGGAGATGGGCTTCGACGCGATGATGGCCACCGAGCTGGAGTTCTACCTGTTCCAGGACAGCTACGAGGCGATCCACGACAGCAACTACCAGACCCTCCAGCCGCTCGGCCGCCACAACATCGACTATTCGATCTTCGGCACGACCAAGGAAGAGAGCGTGATGCGGGCGATCCGCAACGGGCTCTGGGACGCAGGGATCCCGATCGAGAACTCCAAGGGCGAGGCCGAGGTCGGGCAGGAGGAGATCAACGCGAAATATTCCGACGCGCTCGACACCTGCGACATGCACGCGATCATCAAGAACGGCGTGAAGGAGATCGCCCACCAACAGGGCCGCGCCGTGACCTTCATGGCGAAATACGACCACCGCCGCGCAGGGTCTTCGAGCCATGTCCACCAGTCGCTGTGGCAGGACGGCAAGCCCGCCTTCCTCGACAAGAAAGAACCGCACGGCATGTCGGCGCTGATGCGGCACTACATTGCCGGACAGCTTGCCTACGCGCGCGAGATCACCCCGCTGCTCGCCCCCTTCATCAACAGCTACAAGCGCTTCGTCGTCGGCATGTTCGCCCCCACCAAGGCGGTCTGGAGCCTCGACAACCGCACCGCCGGCTTCCGCGTCTGCGGCGAGGGGACGAAGGCGATCAGGGTGGAATGCCGCATCGGCGGCGCCGACCTCAACCCCTACATGGCCTGCGCCGGGCTCCTGGCCGCGGGCCTGGCCGGGATCGAGCAGAAGCTCGGGCTTGAACCGGCGATTGCGGGCGACATCTACAGTGCCAAGCGCGTGCGCGAGATTCCCCATACGCTGGGCGAGGCGACGGCGCTGATGAACAAGTCCAGGATGCTGCGGGCGGCCTTCGGCGACGACGTGGTTGACCACTATGTCCACGCCGCCGAATGGGAAATCAGCGAACACAACCGCGTCGTCACAGACTGGGAAGTGAAGCGGGGATTCGAGCGGCTTTGAAGGGAATGAGCAAGCCTGACACCTCTGATCCGAAGGCGCGCCGGCCGGCGCGTCGCGCCGGAAGGCAGGTGTCGATCCGACCGAACGAGAGCGACGCCAGTGGTGCGCAGTCCGACGGGGATCACCCGCTGTTCGGCTGCATGGCGGGCATGGTGACCATCCTGTCAGGCACCGACCTGACGGCGCCCATCCCCTCCGACGCCGGAATGGATAAGATTGCCCATAGCAGGACGTGCACATCGCGCGGGAAGCAGAGATGAGCGCTCCGCTGTCGCCCGGAAGACCGCAAGATACTAGACTACGCTGAAAAGGGCCATGTGATGGCTGTGGCCTGTTAGTGAGGACCAGATGACCAGGATGATCCAGTGTATCTCGCCCGTCGACGGGCGGGTCTATGCCGAGCGGCCGGCGCTGACGCTGGCCGAGGCCGAGGCGGCGGTGGCGCGCGCGCGCGCGGCGCAGGCGGGCTGGGCCGAACGCCCGCTCGAGGAGCGCATCGCGCTGGTGAAGGCGGGCGTCGCCAAACTCAACGCGATGAAGGAGCGCGTGGTCGAGGAACTGGCCTGGCAGATGGGCCGGCCGACCCGCTATGGCGGCGAATTCGGCGGCGTGAACGACCGCACCGCCTACATGTCCGAGATCGCCGGCGACACGCTTGCGCCGATGGTGGTGGAGAACTCCAACCTCTTCGAGCGGCGGATCGAACGCGAGCCGCACGGGATCGTCTTCATCGTCGCCCCCTGGAACTATCCCTACCTCACCACGATCAACACGCTGGTGCCGGCACTGATTGCAGGGAACTGCGTGATCCTCAAGCACGCGACCCAGACGTTGCTCGTGGGCGAACGGCTGGCCGAGGCCTTCCATGCCGGCGGCGTCCCGGAGGATGTGTTCCAGAACGTCGTCCTTGACCACAGCGTCACCGAGCAGTTGATCGGCCAGCGCGCCTTCGGCTTCGTCAACTTCACCGGCTCGGTCGGCGGCGGGCAGGCGATGGAGAAGGCCGCCGCCGGCACCTTCACCGCGCTCGGACTCGAGCTTGGCGGCAAGGATCCCGGCTATGTGATGGACGACGCCGACCTCGACGCGGCCGTCGACAGCCTGATGGACGGGGCGATGTACAACGCCGGCCAGTGCTGCTGCGGGATCGAGCGCATCTATGTGCACGAAAGCCTCTATGACGCCTTCGTGGAAAAGGCCGTGGCCTGGGTGAAGACCCTCAAGCTCGGCAACCCGTTCGACCCTTCGACGACGCTCGGTCCGATGGCCAACCGGCGCTTCGCCGAGACGGTGCGCGGCCAGGTCGCCGACGCGATCACCGACGGGGCCAGGGCACTGATCGACCCCGCGCTCTTCCCGGAGGATGACGGCGGCACCTACCTTGCGCCGCAGATTCTCGTGGACGTCAACCACGAGATGCGGGTGATGCGCGAGGAGAGCTTCGGCCCGGTCGTCGGCATCATGCCGGTCAAGGACGACGACCACGCCGTCGCCATGATGAACGACTGCGACTATGGTCTTACCGCGTCGCTCTGGACGCGCGACAGCGCCCGCGCGGCACGGATCGGGCGGCAGATCGAGACCGGCACGATCTTCCAGAACCGTTGCGACTACCTCGACCCGGCGCTCTGCTGGACCGGCTGCAAGGATACCGGGCGCGGCGCGGCGCTCGGCCCCCTCGGCTTCCACTCGGTCACAAGGCCGAAATCCTACCATCTGAAGAAGGTGACGAAATGAGCGTGCCCACCGCCAACTGGTCCTATCCCACCGCCGTCCGGTTCGGCCCCGGCCGCATCCGCGAGCTTGCCGACCACTGCAAGGCGGCCGGCCTGCGCAAGCCGCTCCTCGTCACCGACAGGGCGCTGGCGCCCCTGCCGATCACCGCGCAGGCGCTCGACATCCTCGAGGCCGGCGGGCTCGGCCGCGCGGTCTTCTCCGAGGTGGACCCGAACCCCAACGAGATGAACATGGAGGCCGGGCTCAGGGTCTACCGCGCCGGCGGGCATGACGGCGTCGTCTGCTTCGGCGGCGGCTCGGCGCTCGACCTCGGCAAGATGATCGCGCTGATGGTGGACCAGACGATCCCGGTCTGGGATCTGGAGGACATCGGCGACTGGTGGACGCGCGCCGATGCGTCGAAGATCGCGCCCATCATCGCGGTCCCGACCACCGCCGGCACCGGGTCCGAGGTGGGCCGCGCCGGGGTGCTGACCAATTCGGCCACCCACAAGAAGAAGATCATCTTCCACCCGAAGCTCCTGCCCGCGGTCACCATCTGCGACCCCGAGCTGACGGTGGGGATGCCGCGGTTCATCACCGCCGGCACCGGCATGGACGCGCTCGCCCATTGCCTCGAGGCCTATTCGTCGCCCTTCTATCACCCGATGAGCCAGGGCATCGCGCTCGAGGGGATGCGGCTGGTGTTCGAGAACCTGCCCAAGGTCTACGACAAGCCCACCGATCTCGAGGCCCGCGCCCACATGATGAGCGCGGCGGCGATGGGCGCGGTCGCGTTCCAGAAGGGGCTCGGCGCGATCCATTCGCTCAGCCACCCCGTCGGCGCCGTCTACAACACCCATCACGGCACGACCAATGCCGTGGTCATGCCGATGGTGCTGGAGTTCAACCGAAAGGCCATCGAGGACCGGATCGAACGGGCCGCCGCCTACCTGGGCTTCAAGGGCGGTTTCGCGGGCTTCCACGACCAGATCATGGAGCTTCGCGCCCGGCTCAACATCCCTGCGAACCTGTCGGCGATGGGGGTCCAGTTCGGTGATCTCGACATGCTGACCGAGATGGCGCTGGAAGACCCGTCCTGCGGCGGCAACCCGGTGAAGATGACGCGGGAAAACACCCGCACGCTCTACGACGCCTGCATGTAGGGCGGCACGATCGGGGCGCGGGCAAAACCCCGCGCCCCGCATCCGCAGCCCGGCCCCGCCGGCGCCCGGCCCCGTTGCAATTGTGCCCGCGCCGGCGGCGAAGCCCTGCCCGTCCGGCGCACAGCGTGTCGGTCCCCCCTCGCAGCCGCCCGCGATCCGTGTATAGTGGCCGGAACAAGAGGCACCGCAACAAGAAGACGGAGAGCAGGGTGCGGGGACAGAGGATCGCAGGCATCGGTGTGACGACCGTGGCCGCCTTCGGCGCCTGGATGACACATGCCGAGCCGCAGTTGAAGCCCGGTGCGGGTACCTTCGGCCTGCCTGGCCTGATCGACATGCCGACGGCCGAAAGCAACCCCGAGGGCCTCATCACCGCAAGCGTGTTCCGGTTTCCCGGCGCACTGCGCATCACCGCCACCTTCCAGGTCACCGACCGGCTGACCGGCGCCTTCCGCTACTCGCGTGTGCCGGGCGTCTTTACCGGCGGGACGGCGCTATACGACCGGTCCTTCGACGTGCAGTACCGGGTGCTGGACGAAAAGGGCTGGCGCCCTGCGGTGGCGATCGGCCTGCGCGACTTCATCGGCACCGGCGTCTACTCCGGCGAATACATCGTCGCTTCCAAGACGATCACGCCGCGGCTTCGCGCCACGGCCGGTCTCGGCTGGGGGCGGCTCGGCAGCCACGGCGACATCGGCAGCCCGTTCGGTACGCGCCCGGCGCTGAACATCGGCGAAGGCGGCAAGGCCAATACCGACCAGTTCTTCCGCGGTCCCGTGGCGCCCTTCGTGGGTCTGGCCTGGCAGGCGACCGACAGGCTCGCGCTCAAGGCGGAGTATTCCTCGGACGCCTATCCGCGCGAAACCGCCGCCGGCACCTTCTCGCGCGATTCCTCGGTCAACCTCGGCTTCGAATACCGCTTCAACAAGTGGGCGAGCGTGACGGGCTACTACCTTTACGGCACCGAACTCGGGCTCCAGTTCAACCTCGTGGTCGATCCCCGGCAGGCGCCGGCGCCCAGCGGGCTCGAGACGGCCCCCCTCCCCGTCCGTCCGCGCCCCTCGCCCGCTGCCGATCCGGAAGCCTGGGCGACCGACTGGACTTCGGACCCCGAGGTGCAGCCCGGCGTGCAGGCGGCCCTTGCCAAGGCGCTGGCAAAGGACGGGCAGATCCTGGAAAGCATGGCGCTTTCGGCAACGCGCGTGGAAGTGCGCGTCCGCAACCAGAAATACCTCGCCCAGCCGCAGGCCGTGGGCCGCGTGGCGCGCGCGCTGACACGGGCGGTCCCCCCCTCGGTGGAAACCTTCGTGATCACCTCGATGGCCGAAGGGATGCCGACTTCCTCGGTCACCCTCGCCCGCCGCGACATCGAGCGGCTGGAAAGCGAAGGTTCGGTCGAGATCCTGCGGACGGCGGAGTTCAGCGATCCCGCGGCCGGGCCGGGCACCGGGCTCGTGCCGACGCCGGGGGTCTATCCGCGTTTCGTCTGGTCGCTGTCGCCCTATGGCGAGGCGAGCGTGTTCGACCCCGACGATCCGCTGCGCGCCGATTTCGGCGTCCAGCTTGCCGGCCGCTATGAATTCGCGCCGGGGCTCATCCTGTCGGGGAGCCTGCGCAAGAAGATCGTCGGCAACCTCGACGAGTCGACGCGGGTGTCGGATTCGACGGTCTACCATGTGCGCTCGGACCTCGTGGAATACCAGAAGCAGGGCGATCCGAGCCTCCAGGATCTGACGCTCGCCTGGTATGTCCGGCCGGCGCCAAACCTCTACAGCCGCGTCACCCTGGGCCTTCTGGAGCGGATGTATGGCGGGATCTCGGGCGAAGTGCTGTGGAAGCCGGTGGACAGCCGGCTCGCGCTCGGGGCGGAACTGAACTACGTCAAGCAGCGCGACTTCGACACGCTCTTCACCTTCCGCGACTACGACGTGGCAACGGGCCATGTCTCGGCCTACTATGACTTCGGCAAGGGTTTCCTCGGCCAGGTCGACGTCGGCCGCTACCTCCTCGGCGACTGGGGCGCGACCGTCACGCTCGACCGCGAATTCGCCAACGGCTGGAAGGTCGGCGCCTACGCCACCTTCACCGACCTGTCTCAGGCCGAGTTCGGCGAAGGATCGTTCGACAAGGGCGTGCGCCTGACGATCCCGGTGAGCTGGACGACAGGGAAGCCCTCCACCAACAAGGTGGAGACCGTGATAAAGCCGCTCAACCGTGACGGCGGCGCGCGGCTCGATGTCGACGGACGGCTCTACGAGACGGTCCGCAGCACGCATCAGGGCGACATGCAGATCCAGTGGGGGAGGTTCTGGCGGTGATCCTCCAGTCCCGCGCCGCCGGACGCACCTTCCGCCGGGGAGCGCTTGCCACGGCCGCCGCGCTGGCGCTTGCAGGCTGCGGCAGCGACACGTCGAAGACCGAAGGGACGACGATCGCCCTTGGCGTGGTCAAGGGCGTGACAGCCAAGCTCGCGCCCCGGAAGGCCGCCGGCGGCGGCGGCGTGCCGGACCCCGAACGGCTCGCGGCCTCGGCCAAGGCCTCGTTCAAGGGTCCGCTGATCCTCGCGCAGATCGAGAAGGCGGGCCTTCTGACCGCGCTTGGCGAAACCGGACGGAACGGGGCGGTGCGCACCTTCGCCACGCCCAACGAACAGACGCTCGTCTTCCGCGACGGGCTTCTGACCGCGACGCGGGGGCTCGGCAACGACCTGATGTCGGCGAAGACGGCGGCCGTCGCGGCGCTGATCCTGAACCGCCGGCCCGGCACGGCGGCACGAACCTACCGCTATCTCGACGGCGAGGGGACCGAACGGCCGCTGCCGATGGAATGCGCGGTCGCGACCGGCCCGACGAAATCCTTCGATTTCGCCGGACGGCATTACGATACCGTGCAGATGGACGAGACCTGCCGGGCGGCGAGGCAATCCCTCTCGGTCAGCAACAGCTACTGGGTCACGGCGGAGGGCACGGTGGCGCTCTCGCACCAGTGGATCGGCCCGGCACTCGGCCATGTGACGATCCAGCTCGTCAGGCCCTGATCCGGCCGCAGGACCGGCCGGAAATGACAAAGGCCGGACGCCTGGCGCCCGGCCCTTGCCGAATGTGCCGAAATCGGCCCTGGGATCAGGAGTCCGACGAAGCCGCCGCGATGACGCCGAGCAGCAGGAGCGCCGGAACGATCAGACCGGCGTTCGAGGAGCTGGCGCCCTGCTCGACGGCAACCGGCTCGGCCTCCACCACGGGGGCCGAGTAGCCGCCGGCGAAAGCGGCGCCTGCCGTCAGGGTCATGACCGCAGCGAGGGTCGCAATTTTCTTCATGTTGATTCTCCGCTCTTAACCTTCAAGAGCCGCCTGTCACGGCAGCGTCCTTCTTGAGACAAACACAATCCTTCGGAGAATCAAAGGGAAAATCCCGCGCCGCCGCGGTGCAGCGCCAGAAGTGTTGCATATCCGCCCACATCGCCCTGCGCCACCCGCGTCAACCGGCGAAATTCTGGGAAACGTAATAGTTTCCGCAGTATGGCGCCCTTGCGTCGAATCCCACGCCGGAACCCACGCGGGAAACCCTGCGGTCGAGGATGTTGCGGCGGTGATCCGCCGAGGCCATCCAGTAGGCGACGATCGTCTGCGCGAGGGACGCGTAGGAGTGAGGGGGAATTGCCCTTCCGTTGCCGCCGAGAAAGCCGCAGGCGGTCGAACTGGCGATGCGGAAGTGCTTGCCGTCGATCTGGAAGCGCGCGATCTGGCCGATGTTTTCCGATCCGGCGCGGAACCTCACGCCCGATGCCTTGATCCGCGCCAGCGTGGTGCCCTGGCCGGGCGTGCCCGACCGGTGCGATAGCGTGCGTGCTTGCGCCATCCATTTCGCATGCTGGCCGGCGACCTTGCGCAGGCCGTTCGCCTCGGACAGGGGCGGCAGCCCCGCCCTGCACCGCTGGTAGTTCAATTCGGACCGGATCGCAGCGTCGACGAGCGCCTGGTCGATGCGCGCCTCGGGCCGGATCGCGGCATCGGCCCCCCGGACGCTCGCCCGCGAACAGGCCTCGGCGGCGCCCAGAAGTAGCGGCACGGCGACGGCAGCGGCAGCGACCTGTCTGGCGAACCGAATGATCATCCTCTCACCCTGCGGCAAATGACGACAAGTCCCGGCATTTTCAGGCACTGTGCACGGAACTGGGGCATTTGCGGGGCAGCACTGCGCCATTTCCGGGGACGGGCGTTGACAGGCAGGGCCGGATGGCGCCATGTCACCCGGGCGTATTGGCGAGGGGCGATTTCATGAAGATTGCGATGATCGGAACGGGCTACGTCGGGCTCGTCTCGGGCGTCTGCTTCTCCGACTTCGGCCACGAGGTCGTCTGCGTCGACAAGGATCCCCGCAAGATCGAGATGCTGAAGGCCGGCCGGGTGCCGATCTACGAGCCGGGCCTCGACGTCCTGATGGCCCGGAACGTGGCGGCGGGCCGGCTTTCCTTCACCGGCGATCTGGACGCCGCGGTCGACGGGGCCGATGCGGTCTTCATCGCCGTCGGCACGCCCACCCGGCGCGGCGACGGCCATGCCGACCTGACCTATGTGATGGCCGCCGCGGAAGAGATCGCACATGCGCTGACCGGGTATGCGGTCATCGTGACGAAATCAACCGTGCCGGTCGGCACCAACGCCCAGCTCCGCGCGGCGATCGAGAAGGCCGCGCCTGGCAAGGCGTTCGACGTGGCCTCCAACCCCGAGTTCCTGCGCGAGGGCGCCGCTATCGACGACTTCATGCGCCCCGACCGGGTCGTCGTCGGCGTCACCTCCGACCGGGCCCGCAAGGTCATGGGCGAGGTCTACCGCCCGCTCTTCCTGCGCGACTTCCCGATCCTCTACACCGATCTGGAGACGGCCGAGCTGATCAAATACGCCGCCAACGCCTTCCTCGCGACCAAGATCACCTTCATCAACGAAATCGCGCGGCTCTGCGAGAAGGTCGGCGCGGACGTGAAGCAGGTCTCCCGCGGGATCGGCCTCGACGGAAGGATCGGCAACAAGTTCCTGCACGCGGGCCCCGGCTACGGCGGGTCGTGCTTTCCCAAGGACACCTCCGCCCTCGCCCGGATCGGGCAGGAACATGCCGCGCCGATGCAGATCGTCGAGACCGTCATCAAGGTCAACGAGGAGGTCAAGCGGCGCATGGTCGAGAAGGTGCTCGACCTCTGCGGCGGGTCGGTGAACGGAAAGACCGTCGCCGTGCTCGGCGTGACCTTCAAGCCCAACACCGACGACATGCGCGACGCGCCGTCGCTGACGATCGTTCCCGCACTTGTCGGCGGCGGCGCGCGCGTCAACGTGGTGGACCCGCAGGGCCGACGGGAAGGAGAGCACCTCTTGCCGGGTGTCACCTGGATGGAGGATGCCTACGCGGCCACCGCAGGCGCGGACGCCGTCGTGATCCTGACGGAATGGAACGAGTTCCGCGCGCTTGACCTCGCGCGAATGGCCAGGGTGATGAAACACGCCCGCATGGCCGACCTGCGCAACGTCTATTCCCCCAAGGACGCGGCCGAGGCCGGGTTCGGGGCCTATACCGGCGTCGGCCGGTGAGTCAGGAGGCGAAGATGTCCCGGAATTCCTCGCGCAACACCGTCTTCTGCACCTTGCCCATCGTGTTGCGGGGAAGCGCGGCGCGGAAGGCGACGGCCTTGGGCTGCTTGAACCTGGCCAACGTGGCGGAAAGCGCCGCCCGGATCGCGGCCTCCTCGAGGCTGGCGCCCGGATCGGGGACGATCACCGCCACCACGCCCTCGCCGAAATCGGGATGCGGCGCGCCGATCACCGCGCTTTCGATGACGCCGGGCAGCGCGTCGATGGCAAGCTCCACCTCCTTCGGGTAGACGTTGAAGCCGCCGGTGATGATCAGATCCTTGGCCCGGCCGACGATCGTCACATAGCCGTCCGAATCCATGAAACCGAGGTCGCCGGTGATGAAGAAGCCGTCCGCGCGCAATTCCTCGGCGGTCTTCTCCGGCATGTTCCAGTAACCCTTGAAGACGTTCGGGCCCCGCACCTCGATCGTGCCGGTCTCGCCCCTCGGCAGTTCGCGCCCGGTCTGGTCGCAGACCTTCAGCTCCACCCCCGGCAGCGGCAGGCCCACGGTGCCGGCGCGCCGCTCGCCCTCGCAGGGGTTGGAGGTGTTCATGTTGGTCTCGGTCATGCCGTAGCGTTCGAGGATGCGGTGGCCGGTCCGCGCCTGCCACTGCCGGTGCGTCTCCGCCAGGAGCGGCGCGGAGCCGGAGATGAAGAGGCGCATGTTGGCCACCAGGTCGCGCGTCAGCCGCGGGTCGTCGAGAAGCCGGGTGTAGAAGGTGGGCACCCCCATCATCGCGGTCGCCCGCGGCAGATGCCGGAGCACCTCGCCCGCGTCGAACTTCGGCAGGAAGATCATCGGGCAGCCCGCCAGAAGCGCGACATTGGTTGCCACGAAGAGCCCGTGGGTATGGAAGATCGGCAGCGCATGGAGAAGGACATCCTGCGCGGTGAAGCGCCAGTAGTCGCAGAGCACCTCGGCGTTGGACAGAAGGTTCGCGTGGCTCATCATCGCCCCCTTCGACCGCCCGGTGGTGCCGGAGGTGTAGAGGAGCGCGGCCAGGTCGTCCGGCCCGCGCTCCGCCACAGGGGCCGGGGCCGCGGCCCGGACGAAGCTGCCGCTGCCATCGGCATTGACCGTGGCGATCGCCGCGCCGGCCGCCGCGGCCACCGGCGCCAGCGCGGCCTCGGACCGGCCATCGCAGAGAAGCAGCCCCGCGCCCGCGTCGCTGATGAAATAGCTGACCTCCGCCGGCGTGTAGGCGGTGTTGAGCGGCAGGAAGACCACGCCCGCCCGGATCGCCCCGGCGATCACCGCGAGCATGTCGGGGCTCTTCTCCAGTTGCAGCGCCACGCGGTCGCCCGGCCCGAGCCCCGCCGCCACGAGCGCCCCGGCATGGCGCGCGGCGCGGGCGGCGAAGTCCGCGTGGCCCATCTCCGACCCGTCGGGCAGGATCAGGAAGGGGGCGCCACTCCCCTCGTGCCGGCCGAAGAGCGCGTCGTGAAGATGATTGGCCATGCCGTCCCCCGTAGCGTCCGCCGCCCCAGATAGCGCCGGACGGGCCGGGAATCCAGCGGATGCGGCAGGCGGGACGCGGAGGCATGAAGGCG
>JBDHSQ010000056.1:0-21241 GCA_039808285.1 Paracoccaceae bacterium | reverse complement strand
GGCTTCTTCGCTGCCCGAATACCCGCCGGAAGCAGGCCGCGCCCCTCGGGGTGGCGCCTTCTCGGCTGCCCGTCAGACCCGCTCGAGCGCGAGCGCGATGCCTTGGCCGCCGCCGATGCACATGGTGACCAGACCGTAGCGGCCGCCGGTCCTTTCCAGTTCGTAGAGCACCTTCACCGCGAGGATCGCCCCCGTCGCCCCGACCGGATGGCCCAGCGCTATGGCGCCACCGTTTGGGTTCACCTTCGCCGGATCGAGGCCCAGTTGCTTCGATACCGCAAGCGCCTGCGCCGCGAAGGCCTCGTTCGATTCGATCACGTCGAAATCACCGGCGGAAAGCCCGGTCCGCCCGAGAAGCGCCGCAACCGCCGGGACCGGGCCGATCCCCATGACCTCCGGCCGCACGCCGGCATGGGCATAGCCGACGATCCGGGCCCGGGGCTTCAGCCCCGCCTTCGCGGCCGCCGCGGCGCGGGCAAGCACCAGAGCCGCAGCACCGTCGTTGATGCCGGAGGCGTTGCCCGCCGTCACCGTCCCGTCCTTCTGGAACACGGCCTTCAGCCCGGCGAGCGCCTCGAGGCTCGTGGCCTTCGGATGCTCGTCGGCATCGAACCGGACCGGTCCCTTGCGCGAGGGGATTTCGACCGGGACGATCTGCTCCCTGAACCGTCCCTCGGCGATCGCCTTCGCCGCCCGCTCCTGGCTTTCCAGCGCGAAGGCGTCCTGCTCGGCGCGACTGACGCCGTGTTCGCGCGCGACGTTTTCCGCGGTGACGCCCATGTGGCCGGTCCCGAACGGGCAGGTCAGCGCCCCGGTCATCATGTCGACCGCCCTGGTGTCGCCCATCTTCTGGCCAAAGCGCGCGGCCGACAGCGCATAGGGCGCGCGGCTCATCGCCTCTGCCCCGCCGGCGAGCGCGAAGTCGGCGTCCCCCAGCATCAGGCTCTGCGCCGCCGAGACGATGGCCTGCGCCCCAGAACCGCACAGGCGGTTCACGTTCATCGCGGGCGTTCCGCAGGGGATACCGGCCTGGATCGCGGCGACGCGGCTCAGATACATGTCGCGCGGCTCGGTGTTGATCACATGGCCGAAGACCACATGGCCGATCCGGGCCCCCTCCACGCCGGCCCGTTCCATCGCCGCCTTCGCCGCCACCGTCGCGGTATCGATCGGCGCCATGCCCGAAAGCGCGCCCCCGAACGTGCCGATCGCCGTGCGCGCGCCGGACAGAATCACGATATCGTCGCTCATGCGCTTCTCCCCTGGTGAAAGCAGCGGAACTCTAGCTGCCGCGCCGCAGCGAAACCAGCGTGATTTCCGGCGGCTGGAAGACCCTGAGCGGGATCCCCGAATAGCCGATCCCGCCCGACACGATCAGATGCCGCCCATCCTCGCGGACATGGCCCCAGCCATAGCGCGAACGGTAGGCCGAAGGCGTGAGCGGCCGCCAGCCGGCAAGGTTCACCTGCCCGCCGTGGGTGTGGCCGCTGATCTGGAGGAAGGCCCGCGCGTCGCCTTCGGCGAAATAGTCGGGCTCGTGCGCCATGAGGATGGCGGGAGCGCCTTCCGGCACATCGGCGAAGGCCCTCGCCGGATCGTGCAGGCCCGGATGGCCGAGACGGCGGAGCGCGCACTGGCTGTCCATGCCGACAAGCCAGAAGCCGGCGCCATGATCGAGCCGGACGGCGGCGTTCGACAGAAGCCTGATCGGGCTCGCCTCCAGCGCCTCGGCAACCGAATTCCGCGCGAAATCCGTCCCCCGGGACAGCCGGCAATCCCACCAGTCGTGGTTCCCCATAACCGCCGCGACCCCCAGGGGCGCGTCCAGGGGTGCCAGGGCCGCAACGATCTCGGCCGCCGGCACCGACAGCGCCGGCAGGTTGCGATCGGCAATGAAATCGCCGGCAATCAGGATCAGGTCGGGCCGAAGCGCGTTCGTCGCCGCGACGATCCGGACGATGGCCGGAAGCGGCGTCCAGGGGCGGCAGACGTGCAGGTCCGCGAGAACGGCGATGCTCAGGTCGGGCAGCGTCCAGCGTGGGTCGGCAATGTCGTGGCGCACCAGGCGCGGCCGGCTGAACATCGTCAGCGGCCGGACGGCCGCGCCGCCGCTCATGGCGCGGGAACCGCGCGCGGCAGAACGGGTTCCCGCCCCCCGGGGCCGAGCAGCCAGACCCGCCCCTCCTCGATCACCACGGCGGAAAGGGTACGGCCGTAGCCCGCGCCGGTATCGATGTTCAGGCGGTTGCCGTAGTGCGTGACCGCGTTGACCGGCGTATGGCCGTGCACCACCAGCATACCGTGGTTGCTCCGGTCGTCCAGAAAGGCGCTCCGGATCCAGAGAAGGTCGTCCTCGCTCTGGGCGGTCAGGGCTACACCGGGCCGGATGCCTGCGTGGACGAACAGCGCGCCGCCGCGCCGGTGGCAGAGGGGCAGGCCGTTCAGGAAGGCGACATGCGCCGGCGGCACAGCCCGCAGCGCCTCCTCGTGCAGATCGAACAGCATCCGCTCGCCCGCGCCCGCCACCCCGTAGGAGGCCAGCGTCATGCCGCCGCCAAGCGCCGGGTCGATCCAGTGCAAGCCCTCGCGCAGTCCCGGATCATGGCTGTCAGGGTCATCGAGGAATCCCGTGAACATGCGGTCGTGGTTGCCCTTGATCGCGATCCAGGGTTCGCCGGCGGCGATCCCGCGCAGCAGGAACTCGATCACCCCGCGGCTGTCGGGGCCGCGGTCCACCAGATCGCCGATATGGACGACCGGCGCCTGTCCGTCGCCGGTCGCGCGCCGGTCGGCCGCGATCAGCGCATGGGCCGCCGCGAGCTTGTCGAGCGCCCCGTGGATGTCGCCGATCGCATAGGTCCGCATGCTTGCCCGCCTGCCGTTGCCCGCCTGCCGTTGCAGGCCGGTCGTTGGCGCGGACCCTATCGTGACGGCCCGCGCCGGGCAACTGCCCGCGGCGGCAGGCTTAGCCCACGTCGAACACGAGCGGCCGCACCTGGGTGAACTTTCCGGTTGCTTCCAGCACCCCGACCACCTCGGGCTTCAGAGGCTCGTCCAGGTAGAGAAGCGCGATTGCGTCGCGCCTCACGCCCGACCGGCCGAGCGTGAAGTTGGCGATGTTCACGCCGGCATCCCCGAGCGTCTGGCCAAGTATGCCGATGATTCCCGGAACGTCCTCGTTGGTGGTGTAGAGCATGTGGCTGCCGATCTCGGCGTCGATGTTGATGCCCTTGATCTGGATGAAGCGCGGCTTGCCGTCCGAGAACACCGTCCCTGCAATCGACCGTTCGCGCCGGTCGGTCACCACGGTGAGCTTCATGTAGCCGTCGAAGACGCCGGCCTTCTCCTGGCTCGTGGTGGAAATCTGGATGCCGCGCTCGCGGGCGACGACCGGGGCGGAGACCATGTTCACGTCCGGGTTGGTGGCCTTCATGATCCCGGCGATGGCGCCGCAGTTCAGCGCCTGGAGGTTCATCCTCGCCACCGACCCGTCATAGAGGATGTTGATCGCCTTGACCGGCTCGTCCGTCATCTGGCCGGCGAAGGCGCCGAGATGCTGGGCGAGCTTCAGCCAGGGGCCCATCACCGCGGCCTCTTCGGCCGTCACCGAGGGCATGTTGAGCGCGTTCTGCACCGCCCCGGTCAAAAGGTAGTCCGACATCTGCTCGGCGACCTGGAGGGCCACGTTCTCCTGCGCCTCGGTGGTCGAGGCGCCGAGATGCGGGGTGACGACGACGTTCGGCAGGTGGAAGAGCGGACTGTTCGTCGCCGGCTCCACCTCGAAAACGTCGAAGGCCGCGCCGGCGACATGGCCCGACTTCAGCGCCTCGGCCAGCGCCGCCTCGTCCACGAGCCCGCCACGGGCGCAGTTGATGACGCGTACGCCCTTCTTCGTCCGGGCAATGGCCTCGCGGCCGAGGATGTTGCGGGTCTTGTCGGTGAGCGGCACATGCAGGGTGATGAAATCGGCCCGGTGGAGAAGCTCGTCCAGCTCCACCTTGGTGACGCCAATCGCCTTGGCGCGCTCCTCGCTCAGGAAGGGGTCATAGGCGATCACCTTCATGTGCAGGCCGAGCGCCCGGTCGCAGACGATCGAGCCGATATTGCCCGCGCCGATCACGCCCAGCGTCTTGTTGTAGAGCTCCACCCCCATGAAGCGGTTCTTCTCCCACTTCCCGGCGTGGGTGCTCTCCGACGCCTCCGGCAGTTGCCGGGCGACGGCGAACATCATCGCGATGGCATGTTCGGCGGTGGTCACCGAGTTGCCGAAGGGCGTGTTCATCACGATCACGCCCTTCTTCGAGGCGGCCGGGATGTCGACGTTGTCGACCCCGATGCCGGCGCGGCCGATGACCTTGAGCCGGGTCGCGGCGGCCAGCACCTTGTCGCTGACCTTGGTGGCGGAGCGGATGGCGAGGCCGTCATAGCCGCCGATCACCTCGAGGAGCTTTTCCTTGTCCTTGCCGAGATCGGGCAGATAGTCGACCTCGACCCCCCGGTCGCGGAAGATCTGGACGGCGGTTTCACTGAGCTTGTCGGAGACGAGAACCTTGGGTGCCATTATTCGTTGTCCTGTCATGCCCGCGAAAGCGGGTATCGGTTGAAGGTTCCCGCTTGCGCGGGAATGACATTTGGGGGATCAGGCGGCTTTCGCCTGCGCCTCGATCTCGGCGGCGAAGGCCCAGTCGATCCAGGGCATCAGCGCGGCGACATCCGCGGTCTCGACGGTGGAGCCGCACCAGATCCTGAGGCCGGGCGGTGCGTCGCGATAGGCGCCGGCATCCAGCGCGACTCCCTCCTTCTCCAGCCGCTTCGCCACCGCCCTGGCGAAGACCGCGCCGTCCCGGATGCGCGGGTCGGTGAACTTCAGGCAGACCGAGGTGGTTGAGGCCGTGGCCGGATCGACCGCCAGGTTGGCGATCCAGTCGCGGGTGGCGACGAAGTCGGCGATGACCTTCGCATTCGCCTCGGCCCGCGCGATCAGCGCCCTGAGCCCGCCGATCGACTTCGCCCATTTCAGCGCGACGAGATAGTCCTCGACGCAGAGCATCGACGGCGTGTTGATCGTCTCGCCCTCGAAAATGCCCTCGATCAGCTTGCCGCCCTTGGTCATGCGGAAGATCTTCGGCAGCGGCCAGGCGGGTGTGTAGCTTTCCAGCCGCGCGACCGCGCGGGGCGACAGGATCAGCATCCCGTGCGCACCCTCGCCGCCCAGCGCCTTCTGCCAGGAGAAGGTGACGACGTCGAGCCTGTCGAACGGCAGGTCCATCGCGAAGGCGGCGCTGGTTGCGTCGCAGATCGTCAGGCCGGCGCGGTCCGCCGGGATCGCGCTGCCGTCCGGCACCCGCACGCCGCTGGTCGTGCCGTTCCAGGTGAAGACCACGTCGCGGTCGAAATCGACGGTGGCGAGGTCGACGATCTCCCCGTAGGGGGCCTTCCTCACCGTTGCATCCAGCTTGAGCTGCTTGACGACATCGGTGACCCAGCCCTCGCCGAAGCTCTCCCAGGCCAGCATCTCGACCGGGCGCGCGCCGAGCAGCGACCAGAGTGCCATTTCCACCGCGCCGGTGTCGGAGGCGGGGACGATGCCGATGCGGTAGTCGGCCGGTACGCCCAGAACCTCGCGGGTAAGCTCGATCGCCTCCTTCAGCTTGGCCTTGCCGGCGGCGGCGCGGTGCGACCGGCCGAGCGGGGCATCCGAGAGCATGTCGAGGGAGAAGCCGGGGATCTTCGTGCAAGGGCCCGAAGAGAAGCGCGGATTGGCCGGGCGCGCGGCCGGGGCGGTCAGTGCCATTCTGGTATCCTTCCAGATATATGCCCTTCGTTGGGGAAGGGTGTCCCGCCGCCGGGAATAAAGCGTAGCCGCGGCTGGCACAACCCGGAAATCTGCACTAAAGCGCCGCTTGGGCCGCCAAAAGCGACGCCCGCCTCCACTATCGGAAACTCCGCTCCAGGACCGGACCCATGCAGATCGCCACCCTCCTCGCCAGCCCCGCCCGCGCCGATCTCGACCGCGCCACGGTCGAGGCGCTGCGCAATGCCTGGGGCGGCGGGCCGGCGCGCTGGCTAAACCCCGGCATCGCCGCCGAGTTTCCCGTGGCCGAAGTGCCCGACAACCGCTGGCAGACCTGGGAGGCGCTCCAAGGCCGCGGCATCGACCTCGTCGTCCAGCCGGAGGCGGGGCGGCGGAAGCGGATGCTGCTCGCCGACATGGATTCCACCATGATCGGCCAGGAGTGCATCGACGAGCTGGCCGACATGGCGGGCGTCGGCCCGCGCGTGGCGGCGATCACCGCGCGGGCGATGAACGGAGAGCTGGACTTCGAGGGCGCGCTTCTGGAGCGGGTCGGGCTCCTGAAGGGCCTGCCGGAAAGCGTGATCGGCCAGGTTCTGGCCGAACGCATCACCTTCACCCCCGGGGGGCGCACCCTCGTGGCCACGATGAAGCGGAATGGCGGCTACACCGCGCTGGTCTCGGGCGGCTTCACCGCCTTCACAACCGCCGTCGCGGCCGGTCTCGGTTTCGACGAGCACCGCGCCAACACGCTTCTCGCCGCCGATGGCCACCTCACCGGCGATGTCGCGCGCCCCATTCTCGGGCGCGAGGCCAAGATCGCCGCGCTTCGGGAAATCAGCGCCCGGCTCGGCCTCGCCCATTCCGACGTCATCGCCGTGGGCGACGGTGCCAACGATCTCGGGATGCTGCATCTTGCCGGCGCGGGCGTCGCGCTGCACGCCAAGCCCGCGGTCGCCGCGCAATGCGACATCCGCATCAACCACGGCGATCTCACGGCCCTTCTCCATATCCAGGGCTACGCCGCGGAAGACTTCGCCTGACGGGTATCTTCGTTGCCGAAATACCCCCGCTGGATGCACACCGGCCGGCACGACCGGCGACGGGCGCGGGAGTAAGGTCTTGCGTCCGGAACGGGGCGCCGCCGGTCAGCCGGCGAAGCCGGGCGCCAGCCGCATCTCGCCCACGGCGATGCCGCGGCGGTTCCGCACCGGATCGGTCAGGTATCGGCCCGCGACCGGATCACCGGCTGCCAGCAGGCCCGCCCGCAGGAGCAGCGCGGTGACCGCGGCCTCCGCCGCCCGGGTGCCGCCGTCCATGATCTTCAGCGCGATGCCGCGTCTCAGTTCCGGCAGGATCGCCACGAAGACCGCCTCGGCCCCGGTCTTGACGACGGCCTTGCCGCCCATCGCGCGCATCAGGCTGGTGCAGGCCCGCCCTTCCCCCGCCACGAGTTCCGGGTGGGCCGCCATCGCCCGCCAGAGCCGGGCCGCCGCACGGTCCCGCGCCGAACCCTCCGGATCGGCCGCCGCGAACCGCGCCATCGCGCGCGCCAACCCCTGCAGGCTGGTCGCGAAGTTCGGGGCCGAACAGCCGTCGATCCCGTAGCCCGGCGAGGGCTCGCCCGTCACCTCCTCGAAGGCGGCGCGCACCGCCCGCTGCACCGGGTGGTCGGGCTCGACATATTCCGGGCCGGCGCCGAGATGCCGGCCGAGCGTCAGGAAGCCCGCGTGCTTGCCCGAGCAGTTGTTGTGGATCTGGCAGGGCGTGCCTTCGGAACAGACCAGTTCCTTGCGCGCCTCGGGGTCGTCGGGCATCTGCGGGCCGCAGCGCAGGTCCGGCTCGCCGAGGCCGAGCCCGCAGAGCCAGCGGCCGACCGCATCGGTGTGGATATGCGCCCCGTTGTGGCTGGCGCAGGCGAGCGCCAGTTCGGCGCTGCCGAGTCCCGAGCCGTCGGCCGCGCCGCTTTCCACCAGCGGCAGCGCCTGGATCATCTTGCAGGACGACCGCGGGAAGATCACCGCCCGCGGGTCGCCCCAGGCCTCGACCACCTCGCCCCGGTCGTCGCAGATCACGGCGTGACCGGCATGGACGCTCTCCAGCATTCCGCCGCGCCAGAGCTCGATCATCGGTATCGCCGGCATGGTCTCCTCCGCTTGCGCAAAATTCCGCCTCCGGGGCTTTTCCCGCCTCCGGGATTCGCGCTAAGACCGGGATATCGAGTTGACGGGCATCCCGCCATGCCAAAAGCGGCCGCGCCGGACGGCGCGGGACAGCGCAGCGGGACCGCCGGGACAGACGACAGCGGAGGCATCAGACCCATGACTTCACCGATCTGGCGCAGGACCGGCGCCGCCCTTCTGGCGCTGACTGCGGCGACGGGAGCATTCGCGCAGGTGTCCACCAACCGCGTCGCCGCGAACACCGACTGGAGCGTCTTCGTCGAGGAAAGCCCGAAGGAATGCTGGGCGGTGACCGCGCCGAAGGAGACGGTGAACTCCAAGGACGGTCAGGCCGTCTCGGTCCGGCGGGGCGACATCCTCTTGTTCGTGACCTACCGGCCGGGTTCGGCCGAGGGCGAGGTTTCCTTCACCGGCGGCTATCCCTTCGCGGGCGGATCGACGGTCACGCTCGACATCGGCGGGACGACGTTCGACCTTTTCACCGAAGGCGAATGGGCGTGGTCCGGGTCGAAGGAAGACGATGCGAAGATCACGGCGGCGCTCAAGGCGGGCTCGTCGGCGGTGCTGAGCGCGCGGTCGGGCCGCGGGACGCAGACGAAGGACACCTTTTCGCTCCTCGGCGTCAGCGCTGCCCTCGACGAGGCGGCGAAACGCTGCGCGGGATGACGTGGCGCCTGGCCCGGGTAACGCGCATTAGCACAACCTTAAACCCGCCGTGCTAGCCCTTTTTCCGGGTGAAAGGAAAAGGTTGGTGGGATGGCCGGGCAGAAGAATGCCGCGCCAGTCATCATCAAGCGCAAGAAGGTCGTCGGCGGCGGCGGGCACCACGGCGGGGCGTGGAAGGTCGCCTATGCCGATTTCGTGACCGCCATGATGGCCTTCTTCATGCTGATGTGGCTGTTGAACGCGACGACGGAAAAACAGCGCAAGGGCATCGCGGACTATTTCAGCCCGACGATTCCCCTCAGCCGCATTTCGGGCGGCGGTGACGGGTCTTTCGGCGGCGACAGTGTCTTTTCCGAGGACCAGATCGCCCAGAACGGCACCGGCGCCTCTAGCCTGAAACCCGCGAGCGAACGTCAGGCGATGGGTCAGACCGGAACCGAAACTGCGGACACATCGACCGATTCCGCCGCCTTCGCGGACCAGGTGCGCGACATCGAAGAGGCGCTGATGGGCGTCGGCGGCGAAAGCCTGGTCAGCGAGCGGGTGGCGCGCCACATCGTGACCCGCGTCACCGACGAGGGGCTCATCGTCGAGATTTTCGACCTCGACGGCGAGCCGCTGTTTCGCGACGGCACCGATGAGCCCACCGACATCACGACGGAAATGGCGACCGTGATCGCCAAGGTCTTCGCCCTGGCGACCAATGGTGTCGCGGTCGAAGGCCACATCCGCGCGCTTCCCGCAGTG
This sequence comes from Paracoccaceae bacterium, assembly GCA_039808285.1. GTDB lineage: Bacteria > Pseudomonadota > Alphaproteobacteria > Rhodobacterales > Rhodobacteraceae > Albidovulum. The sequence continues at coordinate 11,851 of JBDHSQ010000056.1, read as the reverse complement.
CTGCGCAACAACCCGTCATGGGATCTCTCGGCCGCGCGCGCGATGCGGATGCGCACGCTTCTCGAGGCGGACGGGCTCGCCGCGGACCGGGCACAGCGTGTCACCGGGCACGCCGACCGCGCCCCGGCCGTCGAGAACCCGATGGCGTCTCGTAACAACCGTCTCGAGGTGATCCTGCTGCGCTCTGACCGGTGACCGGGGACAAGCCCGTTTGCGTTAGGGCGATGTTAAGCCGCCGCACTGCATCTTCGACCCGATCAAGGGACGCAGCAGCAGAAAGGCGGCAGTCATGTCCATTTCGTCCTCGCTCAACGCCGGCGTCTCGGGCCTCAGCGCCAACGCGACGCGGCTGGCGACGATTTCCGACAACATCGCGAACTCGGCCACCTATGGCTACAAGCGCGCCTCGGCCGATTTCGAGAACTTCGTCATCAGCGATGCCCGCGGCACCGGCACATATTCGGCCGGGGGCGTCCGCGCCTCTACCTCGCGCCTGATCGACGAACAGGGCGCGCTGGTCGCCACCTCGAACGCCCTCGACCTCGCGATCTCCGGCCGGGGGATGCTGCCCGTCACCGCGGCGGTGTCGATGAATTCGCTGACCGGCGGGCAACTGCCCCTGATGATGACGACGACCGGGGCCTTCCGGCCGGATGCGAACGGCATCCTGCGCACCGAATCGGGGCTGGTGCTGCTCGGCTGGCCGGCCAATGCCGACGGGTCGATCCCGGCGCTGCCGCGCGACACGGGCGCGGGCCTTCGGCCGGTCGTGGTCAATGCCAACCAGACCGCGGGCGATCCGACCACGGCGGTGAAACTCGGTGTCAACCTTCCCGCGACGGCAACCGAAGCGGGGGCGTCCGGCACTCCGCTTCCGCTCTCGGTCGAATATTTCGGCAATCTCGGGACGTCGGACTCGCTCGACATCACCTTCACGCCGACGGTTCCCGCAACCGGCGCCTCCAACGCCTGGACGATGGAAATCCGCGATTCTGCGCAAAACGGGGCGATCATCGGCGAATACACGCTCGTCTTCGACGACACGCGCGCGACGGGCGGGACGCTGGCTTCGGTCACCGCGGTCAGCGGCGGGGCCTACGACCCCGTCGCGGGGACGCTGGCACTCACCGCCGCCGGCGGCCCGATCACGATGGCGATCGGCAAGCCCGGCGATCCTGCCGGCCTCACCCAGCTTTCCGACAGCTTCGCCCCCACATCGGTCACCAAGGACGGCTCGCCCGTGGGCAACCTGACGACCGTCGAGGTCGACGAGAAAGGTTACGTGATCGCCACCTACGACACCGGCTTCACGCGGCGCATCTACCAGATCCCGGTCGTCGACGTACCGAACCAGAACGGCCTCATCACGCTCGACAACCAGACCTTCAAGGTCTCACCCGATTCGGGGTCGTTCTTCCTGTGGGACGCGGGCGACGGGCCGACCGGGGCGGTCGTCGGCTATGCCCGCGAAGGCTCCGCGACCGACGTCGCCGCGGAACTCACCGCGCTCATCCAGACGCAACGCGCCTATTCCTCGAACGCCAAGGTGATCCAGACGGTGGACGAGATGCTGCAGGAAACGACCAACATCAAACGCTGAGGGCCGGCGGGACAGCCCGCTCCCGGGAGGCTGAGGCATGAGCCTGTCCGCTTCACTTGCAAACGCCCTGTCGGGGTTGACCGCGTCGGCGCGGGCGGCCTCGGTCGTATCGTCGAACGTCTCGAATGCGCTGACCGAAGGCTATGCCAGGCGCGAGCTGAACCTGTCACCGCAGTCCGTCGGCGGCACCGGCGCGGGCGTCAGGATCGACAGCGTCACCCGGGTCGTCGACCGGGCGCTTCTGACCGACCGCAGGCTGGCCGGCGCCGAGACCGGCAACGCGCGGCTCAAAAGCGGCTTTCTCGACCGTATCGAGACACTGACCGGCACCCCGGAGGACGCGGGTTCCCTCTCGCAGCGGATCGCGCAACTCGAAGCCGCGCTCATCCAGGCCTCCAGCCGGCCCGACAGCCAGCCGCGCCTTCAGGCCGTCGCCGACGCCGCGAACGGTCTCGCGGGACATCTGAACACGCTTTCGGATGCGGTCCAGCAGGAACGGATGGACGCCGACGCGGGCATCGCCGCCCAGGTCCGGACTCTCAATGAAACCCTCGTCCAGATCGACCGGCTGAACGCCGAAATCGTCGCCCAGACCGCCTCGGGCCACGACGCCACCGCGCTGATGGACCAGCGCCAGTCGCTCGTCGACCGCGTGGCCGGGATCGTGCCCGTGCGCGAAGTGGCCCGCGATCATGACCAGATATCGCTCTACACCACCGGCGGCGCGATCCTGCTCGAAGGCGACCCCGTCGTCGTGGGCTTCTCGCCCGCCGGCATGATCACGCCCGACATGACCATCGGATCGGGCGCGCTTTCCGGTTTCACGATCAACGGCAGGGCCGTGCCTTCCGGCGACGGCGGCGTTCTCGGCGGCGGCACGCTCGGCGCGCTCGTGGCGATCCGGGACGACCTCGCGCCAGCGGCCCAGACCCAGCTCGACGCCGTGGCCCGCGACCTCGTCGAGCGCTTCGAAAGCCCCGCGGTCGACCCGACGCTGACGCCCGGCCAGCCCGGCCTCTTCACCGACCGGGGCGCGCCCTTCGATCCCCTGATCGAGGGAGGGCTTGCCGGCCGCATCGCCCTCAGCGCGCTCGTCGATCCGGCGGCGGGCGGACAGCTCTGGCGGCTGCGCGACGGTCTCGGCGCCGCCGCGCCCGGCAACGTCGGCGACGCGACCCTGCTCAACGCGCTCGGCGCCGCGCTGTCGGCGGCGAAACCACCCGCATCCGGCAGTTTCGTCGGCGCCGCGCGCTCCGCCTCGGGCCTTGCCGCCGACCTCCTGTCGGGTTTTTCGGGCGCGCGGCAACAGGCCGAGGCGCTCGAGAGCTACAGCGCCGCGCGCCACGACGCGCTCAAGGAGATGCAGCTTGCCCAGGGCGTCGACACCGATGCCGAAATGCAGACCCTTCTGATGGTCGAACAGGCCTATTCGGCCAATGCGCGCGTCATCAAGACGATCGACGAACTCATCCAGCAACTGATCGGGCTCTGAGCCATGACCTATCTTTCCGTCGGAGACATGGCCCAGGCCTTCCGGATGCGCCGCCACAGCGCGGAGCTTCAGACCCATCTCACGCGCCTCGCCGAAGAGATGACAAGCGGCGTCCGCTCCGACCTCGGCGCGGCGGTGTCGGGCGATTTCCGTGTGCTCGCGGGCCTCGACCGGTCGCTCGAGACGCTCAGGGCCTACAAGACCGCCACCGATGAAGCCGCGCTCTTCACCCAGACCGTCCAGACCTCGCTCGAGACGGCCGCGACGCTTGCGAGCGATCTGGCGCCGGGCTTGCTGACCGCCGCGACCGGCGGTTCGTCGACGCTTGTCGACATCGCCGCGGGCGACGCGAAGCAGAAACTCGCCGCCGTGGTCTCCGCGCTCAACACCCAAGTCGCCGACAGCTACCTCCTCTCCGGAACCGCGACCGACCGCAAGCCGATCAGCGGCGCCGACGACATCCTCGCCGCACTGACGGTCGCCGCCGCCGGCCAGGTGACCGCCGCCGGCGTCCAGTCCGCCGTGGCCGCCTGGTTCGATGCACCGCCCGGCGGGGGCGGCTATCTCGACGCCATCTACGGTGGCGCGGCAACCCCGCCCGCCCCGCTTCGCATCGGTCCCGGCGACGAGGCCGCGGTCGACCTCACGGCAGCCGATCCGGCAATCCGCGATCTGCTGAAAGGCCTCGCCACGGGCGCGCTTGTCGCCGGGGGAATTCTGCCCGGCGATGCAGTTGGCCGCGCGGCGCTTCTCAAGACCTCCGGCGAGACATTGGTCGCATCCGGCAACGGCATGGCGTCCCTGCGCGCCCGGATCGGAACGGTCGAAGCCCATGTCGCGGATGTCGCGGCCCGCAATTCCGCGGAAACCTCTGCCATCGAGATCACGCGCAACGGCCTTGTCGCGGCCGATCCCTACGACACGGCGAGCGCGCTCGAAGCGGTCCAGACCCAGATCGAGACGCTCTATGCTCTCACCGCGCGGCTGTCGCGCCTCTCGCTCACGGACTACCTTTGATGAGATTCCTTCTCGTGCTCGTTTTCGCAGCGCTCGCCACGGCCGCCGCCGCCACCCCGATCCGGATCAAGGATCTGGTGGAGTTCGACGGCGTGCGCGGCAACGATCTCGTCGGCTATGGCCTCGTCGTGGGGTTGAACGGCACCGGCGACGGATTGCGCAACGCGCCCTTCACCGAGGAGATCATGTCGAACATCCTCGAACGGCTCGGCGTGAACGTGACGGGTGAGAACCTGCGCCCCAAGAACGTGGCGGCCGTGTTCGTGACCGCGACGCTGCCCCCCTTCTCCCGCGCCGGAAGCCAGATCGACGTCACCGTCTCGGCCATCGGCGATGCGAAAAGCCTGCTCGGCGGAACGCTGGTGATGACCCCGCTGAACGCCGCCGACGGCGAGATCTATGCCGTGGCCCAGGGCGCGATCATCGCCGGCGGCGCCTCGGCCGACGGCCAGGCCGCGAGCGTGACCCAGGGGGTGCCGACGTCCGGCACGATTCCCGCCGGCGCCCGCATCGAACGCGAGATCGCCTTCGACTTCGGCGGGCTCAACGCGGTGCGTCTGGCGCTCCGCACGCCGGACTTCACCACGGCCGGGCGGATCGAGGAAGCGATCAATGACGAATTCGGCCGCCGCGTGGCCCGGATGACCGATGCCGGCACGGTTACGCTCGACATCGGCGCCACGCGATCGGGCTCGCCCGCCCACGCGCTTGGCCGGATCGAGAACCTGCTCGTGGAGCCGGAACAGCGCGCCCGCGTGGTCGTCGATCAGCGCTCGGGTACGATCGTGATGGGATCGGACGTGCGGATCAGCCGGGTCGCCGTGAGCCAGGGCAATCTGACGCTGCGGATCGAGGAGGCGCCCGTCGTTGTGCAGCCGAACCCCTTTGCCCAGGGTGATACGGTCGTGGTGCCGCGCTCTTCGGCGGCGATCGACGAGGAACCCGGGATCGGCATGGCCGAGATCTCGGAGGCGTCGACGCTGTCGGAGGTCGTGGCGGGTCTGAACGCGCTCGGCGTCTCGCCCCGCGACATGATCGACATCCTCAAGAGCATCGATGCGGCCGGCGCGCTCCACGCCGAGTTCGTGGTGCGCTGAGGCGCCGTACGGCATCTCGGAGCGGCACGCCGAGGGGCGGAACGCCGGATACGGCATTCCCCGACTGGACACCCGTTCGCAGGCGCGGGGCGCGCCGCACGGTCCGACCCGCGCCGGCCGGGCCCCCGCTTTCTCGCGCGTATCGGCATCAGGCCACGCACCGATGCCGGGGGCAGGCAAGGGCATCCGCTCCACATTCAGGGTGGATCGCACTCCGGTGGGCCACGCCGGCGGCCGCAGCCGGCGGGGCGCCCCCGGGTGACCCGGGCCGGCACCCGCAACCGCTGGCGATCCTCGGCATGCTAGGATCCGCCCTTCGGATCGCCTCGCCGCCGCCGCACGGACGCGCGCCGCGCCGGACCTGAGGCAGGCGGCAAGCGGAGCGTTCCCGGGGCGCGGGTTCGTGCCGGGCCGAGCGGCGACGAGAACCCGGTTTCAGAAATAGCTGCGGACGAGGGCGCCGGAGACCAGCGACCAGCCATCGGCCACGACGAAGAAGGCGAGCTTGAACGGCAGCGCCACCACCGCCGGCGGCACCATCATCATCCCCATCGACATCAGGACTGCCGACACCACGAGGTCGATGATGAGAAACGGCAGGTAGAGCAGGAAGCCGATCTCGAAGGCGCGCGCGACCTCGGACAGCATGAACGACGGCACGAGGAGCGAGAGCGGCGCCGAGGCCGCTTCGGCAAGGTCCGCCGTCTCGGGGCGCAGACCCGCCAGCGACTGGAACGTGTCGGGATCGACCCGGGCGGCCATGAAGCTGCGGAACGGCGCGATGCCGCGGTCGAAGGCCTCGGGCAGGTCGATCGCCCCGCTCAGGAGCGGCTGAAGTCCCGTCACCCAGGCCTCGCTGAACACCGGCTCCATGATGAACCAGGTGAGGAACAGCGCGAGCGAGACGATCAGCATGTTGGGCGGCGATTGCTGAAGTCCGATCGCCTGCCTGAGAATCGACAGCACCGTGACGATGAAGGGAAAGCAGGTAACCATCACCGCGAGCCCCGGCGCGAGGCTGAGGACCGTCACCAGCGCGATCAGGAGGAGCGACTGCCCGGACAGGGTCTGCCCCGACAGAGTCACGCCGGCGAGGCCCGAGGGCAGATCCTGTGCCGCGGCGGGAAACGCCACTCCGACGAGGCAGGCGACAAGAACGGGCAGCAACCGGCGCATTCGTCAGAGCCCGTCGCCAAAATCGGCGACTTCGGTCAGGCGCACGGCAAGCTGGCCCGCCTGCTCGCCCTCGAGTTCCGTGAGTTCTCCCCGCGCGATCAGGCGGTCTCCGACATAGAGGTCGACCGGGTCGGTGACCTTGCGGTCAAGCGTCAGGATCGCGTCGCGCCGGAGCCGGAGGAGGTCGCGCACCAGCGGCCGGGCACGGCCGACCGAGATCGTGATCTCGATCGGAACCTGGGTGAAGGGAGAGCCGTTCGCGGCCGCCGTGATGTCCGCATCATCCATGACGTCTGTCCTCGTGTTTCTGGATCCGGAAGAAAGCGGAGACGGCCGCGGAGATGGCAGCGATCACCCCGTCGAGGTCGACGCGTGATTCTGCCTCACCGAGCCGCAGATGGGCCTGTCCCTCGCCAAGCGAGAGTTCCTCCTCGAAGGTCAGGGGGAAATCCGCCTCGGCAACGAGAAGCCGCTCGATGACCGCGCGGTTCGCCGGATTCGCGACGACGGTGATCGGTGCGCCGGCCAGTTCCTTCGCCAGCGGGCGGAGGTGGTCGAGCACGACATGTCCGATCGATTCCCGGGCGATCGCGGGCAGGATTTTGGTCACCATGTCCTGGAGAAGCGGCTCGAGCGTCCTGAGCACGTGGCCGTGCGCCTCCTGATAGGTGAAGGAGAGATCCTGGAGGTTGCGGCCGAGATCCGCCCTGAGCCGCGCAACCTCGGCGTCCTGCGCCGCAACCGCATCGTCCCACCCGGCGGTGTAGCCCTGGTCATAGGCCGCCAGCTGCGCCTCCTCGTATTCGTCCTGGCCGAGGTCCACCCGCGGGCCTGTCCTGTCGGGGGCATCGAAGACCTCGAGTTGCAGTCGCCGCGCGGTCACGCCCGTTCCTCCTCGGGGTCTTCCATCCAGCCGCGCAGGATCTCCGCCGTCTCGTCCTTCCGGTCGGCGATCATGCGGCGGAGCCGTTCGACCGGATCGGCGGGCGGAATGTCTCCGGATCGGCCCGACCGGTCGTCCGCGACGACCGGCAGGCCCGAGGGGATGAAGTCGCCGTCGTCGATCTCACCCGTCAGCGCGCCGTGGCCGCCGTCAGGCGCACCGAGCGCGGGCACGGCCGCACCTGCACGCCTGCCCCGCGAACCCAGGATGGGCCGCACGACAAACAGGCCGAGCGCAAGGCTGACCAGCGCCAGCACCCCGAGCTGGACAAGGCTCATGACGTCGAGCCAGAGCCGATCGAGAAGCGGCAGGCCGGACCCGCCGTCCGGGGTCGCGATCGGCTCGAACGACATCGACTTGATCGTGATCACGTCGCCACGCGCCTCGTCGTAGCCGACCGCCGCCGCCACGAGATCGCGCAGCGCCGAAAGCTCCTCCTCGCTGCGGGGCTCTTCCTTCGCCGTGCCGTCTTCCGCCGTCGTCTTCACACCGTCGACGAGCACGGCGATGGTGAGCCGCCGGATCGCCCCGGGGGTGCGGAGGAGTTCGCGCGTCGTCTCGGAAACCTCGAAATTGGTCCTTTCACGCGTCTCGCTGTTCTGGCTCTGCGACGAAGACCCGCTGTCGGCGCCCGCGCCCGTGGGCAGATTCGACGCCACCGTGACGTTCTTCGCACCGCTGTCGTTGGACGAATTCGTACGCTCTTCGGTGTCGGTCGAAATCGCGACGCGACCTTCGGGGTCGAACTTGCGCTCGGTGATCGCCTCCCGTTCTGTCACGGTGTCGACCGCGACCTCGACGACGGCGTTGCCGTAGCCCACGCGCGCCTCCAGCAGCCGCTCGACATTTCGCCGCAGCACCTCGGCCCGGTCCGCGCCATCGGTCCCCGAAGCCTCGTCGCCGGCATCGACGAGCGCCCCCTCGCCGTCGATCACCGAGACATCGTCGGGCGACATTCCGGCCACGGCGGAGGCGACGAGATATTTCAGGGCCTTGGCATGCGCGGGCGAAAACGCCCCGCTCGCGGTGACGACCGCGACCGAGGCGGTGGGCCTGGCCTGTGACCGGAGGCCCTGCGCCCGTGTGTCGGCGATATGCACGCGCGCGCTGCGCACCTGCGGCAGGGCGGAGATGGTGCGCGCAAGCTCTCCCTCCTTGGCGCGCAGATAGGCAGCATCGAACATTTGCGAGGTCGTGCCGAAACCCGAGAGAGTATCGAGAAGTTCGTAGCCTGCACCACTGTTGGAGGGCAGCCCCTCGGCCGCGAGCGACATGCGCAACTCGTCCCGCCGCGGCGATTCGACATAGATCGCCGATCCCCGCACCTCGTAGGGGGCGCCCTGCTGGTCGAGCGCGGTCAGAACCTCGCCCGCCCGCGCCTCGTCAAGGCCGGCGTAGAGAAGCGCCAGCGACGGCCGCGTCGCGAGTCTTCCGAGCGCCAGCACGGCTGCGAACATCGCGACCGTCGCAAGCACCACGATCACGCGGCGGCGGGGTTCGAGGTTCTGCCAGACGGCTGTCAGGTCTCGCACGGCATGTCTCCGGATCGCGGGCTTCTGCCCTTCGTCGGTCGGAGATTCGTCGATCGCGCTTAACAATCGGTTAGTGTCCGCGGGGCTATACCGGCGGGGCAACAAGACGGGTGTGACCCATGTCCGAGTCCGAAGAGGCCCCGAAGAAGAAATCCAGGCTGCCTGTGATTCTCGGCATCGTCTTCATGCTCGCGCTCGGCGCCGGCGGGTTCTACGCCGTCTACGCGGGCCTGATCTTCGGCCACGCAGAGGATCACGCGGACGAGGAGATGCCGCAGGTCGACGCCCTGCCGGACATCGCCTTCATCCCGATCGAGCCTCTCGTCATCTCGCTGGGGTCCGAATCTCCGGGCCGCTATCTCCATTTCTCGGCACAGATCGAGGTCGCGAAGGCCTTCGAGCCCGACGTCATCCTTCTTCTGCCCCGCGTGGTGGACGTGCTGAACGGCTACCTGCGCGCCGTCGAGGTCGCCGATCTCGAGGATCCGACCGCTCTGGTGCGGCTGCGCGCGCAGATGTTGCGGCGGGTGCAGATGGTCGCGGGCGAGGGGCGCGTGCGCGACCTTCTCGTGGCCGGATTCGTCATCAACTAGGAGGCGAGATGGAGCTGATTGCCGACATCCTTCTGGGCGCTGGCGCCATTGCGGCGGGGGTCTACTGCCTCGTCCTGTCGCGGCGTCTCAAGGCGCTCAACCGGCTCGAAAGCGGCATGGGCGGAGCGATCGCGGTCCTCTCGGCGCAGGTCGACGACATGACTCGGGCGCTTCAGGCGGCGCAGGGCGCGGCCGGCGATTCGACACGCCTGCTGGACGAGACGACCGGACGGGCGGAACGGGCCGCCGCGCGGCTCGAACTGATGCTGGCGACGCTGCATGATCTGCCGGATGAGAGCGATGCATCCGCCCGGCGGATACGTGTCCTGCGCCGACGCGGGCGCGGCGACGGGCAACTGGAGGGCGCGGCATGACCGTCCCCGCCCGCGCCGCACATCCGGCGCGCCGGCCGCGACGCGGCGGCCAGGGTGCGCTGTTCCTGATCGCGCTTCTGCTCGGCGGCTCCGGCGTGATCCGCCTTGGCCTTGGCGCCGATCTCGCCCTTGCAAAAACGCAGGACGCGGCGGCGGAGGCCGGAGCCGCGGAGGCGGCCGCCTGTGAACCCGACGCAGGCGCGCTTGCCATGCTCGAGGAGCTTCGCGCCCGCGAGGAGCGCCTGGCGCAGCGCGAGGCGGAGATCGCCGACCGGGCGCAGGCCCTGTCGGTCGCGAAGTCAGAGATCGACGGCCGTCTGGCCGAACTTGTGGCCGCGGAGGAAAAGCTGTCGGCCACGCTGACGCTCGCCGATGGCGCGGCCGATGAAGATGTGGCGCGGCTCGTCGCGGTCTACGAGAAGATGAAGCCAAAGGACGCGGCCTCGCTCTTCGCCGAGATGGAGCCGGATTTCGCCGCCGGATTCGTCGCAAGGATGCGCCCGGACGCTGCGGCGGCGGTGATGGCGGGACTTGACCCGAAGGAAGCCTACACGATCAGCGTGGTGCTTGCCGGCCGCAACGCCAACGCGCCGAAGCGATAGCACACAGACGGAATCTTAAGATGCGCCTGCAAGTTTCGGGGCAGGGATGAGCGGCGTGTCAGGCGAAGGGACGGATTCATGATCGGCATCATCGGCATCGCGATCATCTTCATCATGGTGTTCGGCGGTTATGTCGCGGCGGGCGGCAAGCTCGGGATCATCCTGAAATCCCTCCCCTTCGAACTGATCATGATCGGCGGGGCGGCGGTGGGCGCCTTCGTCCTTTCCAACGACATGGCCTCGATCAAGCACACCCTCAAGGACGTCAAGAAGGTCTTCAAGGGCCCGACCTGGAAACCCGCCGACTACCGCGATCTCCTTTGCCTGCTCTTCGAACTCATCCGGCTGGCCAAGCAGAACCCGGTCGCCGTGGAGGAACATATCGAAGCTCCGGAAAACTCGGCGATCTTCGGGCGCTATCCGAAAATCCAGCACGACCACTCGGCGGTGGATCTCATCTGCGACACGATGCGCTCGGCGTCGATGAACTACGACGATCCGCATCAGGTCGAGGAGGTGCTGGAAAAGCAGCTCGAGGCCAATCTCCATCACGCCCTGCATTCGTCCCACGCGCTCCAGACGATCGCCGACGGCCTGCCGGCGCTCGGCATCGTCGCGGCGGTCCTCGGCGTGATCAAGACGATGGGGTCGATCGACCAGCCGCCGGAGATTCTCGGGAAGATGATCGGCGGGGCGCTGGTCGGAACCTTTCTCGGCGTCTTCCTCGCCTACGGCATCGTCGGACCGTTCGCCGCCAAACTCAAGGCGGTCGTCGAGGAAGACAGCCATTTCTACCAGCTCATCCGCGAGGTGCTGGTTGCCAACCTCCACAACCATGCCGCCAACATCTGCATCGAGGTGGGCCGCCAGAATACCCCGCACCATATCCGGCCAAGCTACTCCGCACTCGAGGAGGCTCTGAAGGCGGTGAAGGCGGAGGCGGCATGATGAAGGGCGCGCTGCTGCGACGGGCGCTTGCGGCGCTTGCAGCCTCCGCCGCGGCCACCGGGGTGCTGCACGCGGAGACCGTCCGAATCCGGTCGGGAGAGCACGGGGAATTCACCCGGATCGTCGCGGAGCCGGGCGCGGCGGAGGGCTGGGCGCTTGGCCGGACCGACGGCGGCTACGAGCTCAGGCTTGGCGCCACCGCCAATTATGATCTCGCCGGCGCGTTCCGCCTGATCGGGCGCGACCGGGTGGCCTCTCTGGCGGCCGGGCGGTTGCCCGGATCGCTTGCCATCGGTCTTGGCTGCGACTGCCATGCGAGTGCCTTCCGGACGCCCGCGGGCGCGCTCGTCATCGACGTGGCGCCGGGCCCGGCGCCGGCAGGTTCGCCGTTCGAGGCCCGCCTGCCGGCGCCCGCGGCGGCCCCGGGCCCGGCAGCTTCGGCGCAGGCCCCGTCAGAGGCTGCGATGGCACCGGCGG
>JBDHSQ010000055.1:0-21444 GCA_039808285.1 Paracoccaceae bacterium | reverse complement strand
GGTGTGGCAGGCCGGGCCCGCCTGCTCGACCCTGAGGAGCAGGCAGTCACGGTCGCAGTCGATCCGCATCTCCACCAGCCGCTGGACATGGCCCGAGGTCTCGCCCTTCACCCAGAAGTCCTGCCGCGAGCGCGACCAGTAGGTGACGCGGCCCGTCGCCAGCGTCCGCGCCACCGCTTCGGCGTTCATCCAGGCCAGCATCAGCACCTCGCCGGTGGCGTGGTCCTGCGCGACCGCGGGGACGAGGCCGCGCGCGTCATAGGCAAGGGTGGCGGGATCGAAGTCCATGTCTCTTTTCCTCGGGCGGGTTCGGCCCTATCTAAGGGGGATCGCCCCCGGGGAAAAGCCATGAGCGAAACCGACCTGATCAAGCTCTATTCCAGGCGCATCCTCGCGCTCGCGGCCGACATCCCGCACGCCCGGCGGCTCGACCACCCGACCGCGACCGCGCGCAAGCGCTCTCCGCTCTGCGGCTCGACGGTGACGGTGGACGTGGTGGTGAAGGACGGCAGGATCGCCGGCTTCGGCCAGGACGTGAAGGCCTGCGCGCTCGGCCAGGCCTCCGCCGCCATCGCCGGCAGCCACATGATCGGCCGCACCCGGGCCGAGGTGGAACGCGCCCGCGACGAGCTGCGCGCCATGCTGAAGGAGGGCGGGCCGGTGCCCTCCGCCCCCTTCACCGGCTACGAGGTGCTGGAACCCGCGCGCGACTACCGCAACCGCCACGCCTCGATCCTGCTGGTGCTCGAGGCCACCGCCGAGGCGCTGGCGGAGGCCGAGGCGGCCGCCTGAACCGTCGCGCGGCAAAAAAAGCGCCGCCTTCCGGGGGAAGGCGGCGCAAGGATGCGATTTCCGATCGACCGGCGCGTGGCTCTGGCAGAGCCGGGGACTGGGGACAGGCGCGAACCGGGCGGAGAACCGCGAGGCAGGAACGGAAAGCTCAGAAGAACGACGGCAGGTGCAGCCCGACAAAGAGCATCGCGCCAAGCGACATGACCCCGGCGGCATCCCCGATCAGCGTCCCGCGCGCCCGGATCAGCGCCGATTTCAACTCGCGTGTCATGGCAACCTCCACCATCTGTTGCTCCTTTGTTCTCATATCGGAAATGATTCGTAAAGAACTTTCAAAGAACATGCGCGAACAAAACAGGGTCAGCCGACACCGATCAGCCGGATCGCCCGGTCCTGCTCCATCAGCCACAGCATCACCCGCACCGCCGCGCCGCGCGGGGAAGCCAGGCCCGGATCGTCGGCCAGCAGCCGGCGCGCGTCGCTCTGCGCCACCGCCATCAGCGCCGACTGGCGTTCCAGATCGGCGATGCGGAACTTCGGCAGGCCGGACTGCGCGGTGCCGATCAGGTCGCCCGCGCCGCGCATCGCAAGATCCTCCTCGGCGATGCGGAAGCCGTCCTCGGTCTCGCGCAGGATCTGCAGGCGGCGTTCGGCAGCCTCGCCGAGCGGGGGCTGATACATCATCAGGCAGGTCGATTCGGCCGCCCCCCGCCCCACCCTGCCGCGGAGCTGGTGAAGCTGGGCGAGCCCGAAGGTCTCCGCCCGCTCGATCACCATGATCGAGGCTTCGGGCACGTTGACCCCCACCTCGATCACCGTCGTCGCCACCAGCACCCGGGTGCGCCCGGCGACGAAGGCGGCCATCGCCGCGTCCTTCTCGGCCGGCGCCATCTGGCCGTGGACGAGGCCGACGACGCCCTCGCCGAGCGCGGCGCGGAGCGCGCGGAACCGCTCCTCGGCCGCGGTCAGGTCGACGAGCTCGGATTCCTCGACCAGCGGGCAGACCCAGTAGGCCCGACGCCCCTCGGCCAGCGCCTGCCGCAGATGGCCCACCACCTCGTCGTATCGCGCGGTGGAGACGAGCGCCGTCTTCACCGGCTTGCGCCCCGGCGGCTTCTCGTCCAGCACCGAGACATCCATGTCGCCGTATTGCGCGAGGCTCAGCGACCGCGGAATCGGCGTCGCCGTCATCACCAGCATGTCGGCGGTCAGCCCCTTGGCGGCCAGTTCCATCCGCTGCGCCACGCCGAACCGGTGCTGCTCGTCGACGATGGCCAGCCGCAGGTCGCGGAAGACGACCTCCTTCTGGAAGAGCGCGTGGGTGCCGACGAGCACGTGGGTCTCGCCCCGCGCCAGCGCGGCGAGCTTCGCCGCCCGCTCCGCCCCCTTGTCGCGGCCGGTCAGGATCTCGACCACCACGCCCGCCGCCGCGGCGAGCGGGGCGAGGCTTTCCAGATGCTGGCGGGCGAGGATTTCGGTCGGCGCCATCATCGCCCCCTGCCCGCCCGCCTCGACCGCGGCGAGAAGCGCGAGGAAGGCCACCAGCGTCTTGCCGGCGCCGACGTCGCCTTGCAGCAGCCGGCTCATCCGCGTGGCCGAGCCCATGTCGGCGGTGATCTCGGCCAGCGCGCGGGTCTGCGCCCCGGTCGGGCGGTAGGGCAGCGCCGCCAGCACCCGGCGCTGCAACGCGCCCGTCCCCACCGTCGCCCGTCCCTTGCCGCGGCGGAGCGAGGCGCGCGCCAGCGCCAGGGTGAGCTGGTGGGCGAACAATTCGTCATAGGCGAGCCGCTGGCGGGCCGGCGCCTCGGCGGCGATATCACCGAGGTGGCGGGGCGCGTGGGCGGCGCGCAGGGCCTCGGCCCAGCCCGGCCAGCCCTCGCGCGCCTTCAGCGCCGGGTCGATCCACTCGGCGAGATCGGGCGCGCGGGCAAGCGCCACCGCCGCGGCCTTCTGCACCGCCTTCTGGCCGAGCCCGGCGGTCAGCGGATAGACCGGCTCGAACTCCGGCAGGTCGGCCGCCTCCTCGGGCCTGAGGATGTGGTCGGGGTGCGCCATCTGGGCGATGCCGTCGAAAAGCTCCAGCCTGCCCGAGACGATCCGCCGCTGGCCGGTCGGCAACTGCCGCTGGAGCCAGTCGCCCTTGGCGTGGAAGAAGACGAGCTGCCATTCCGTCCCGGCGTCGCGGACGAAGACCCGCGCCGGCCCGCCCTTGCGCCGCGCGGGCACATGCGCGCCCACCGTGACCTCGACCGTGACCGTGCCCGGGAGCACCGCGCCGCGGATCGTCGGGCGGAGCCTGCGGTCGATCACCGCATGGGGCAGCGTGAAGAGAAGGTCGCGCGGCCGCTCCACCCCGATCTGGGCGAAGAGCTTCGCCGACTTCGGCCCGACGCCCGGCAGCGTCTCCAGCCCGGCGAAGAGCGGGAAGAGCACGGGCGGACGGCCGGTCATGCGCCGATGAGCCTCAGCCAGGCGTCCTCGTCGATCGTCTCGATGCCGAGCCGTTCAGCCTCCTTCGCCTTGGACCCCGCCCCCGGCCCGGCGATGACGAGGTCGGTACGGGCCGAGACCGAGCCCGCGACCTTGGCCCCCATCGCCTCGGCCCGCGCCTTGGCCTCGGCCCGGGTCATCTTCTCGAGCGTGCCGGTGAAGACCAGCGTCTTGCCGGCGACCGGGCTTTCCCCCGTCTCGGGCCTGACCGCGGGCTCCACCTCGAGCTGCGCCACCAGCCGGTCGATCAGCGCCCGCTCCGCCGCCTGGTCGAAGGCATTGACGACCGAGGCGGCGAGCACCTCGCCCACGCCGTCGATCGCGGTCAGCGCCTGCCACTCCGGCCCCTCGCCGAGGCGCGCCGCCGTCATCGCCGCCTCGAACGCCGCCCAGGTGCCGTAGTGGCGCGCCAGAAGGTTCGCCGCACTTTCTCCGACGTGGCGGATGCCGAGCGCGAAGATCAGCCGGTGGAGCGGGATTTTTCGCCTGTCCTCAATGGCCTGGAAGAGGTTCTTGACGGATTTCTCGCCGAAGCCCTCGCGGTTCTTCAGCCTGGCGAGGTTGGCCGCGTCGCGGGCGGCGAGCGTGAAGATGTCGGCCGGTTCCCGGATCGGCAGCAGATCGTCGCGGTAGAACATCTCGATCTGGCGCGGCCCCAGCCCCTCGATGTCGAAGGCGGCGCGGGAGACGAAGTGCTTCAGCCGCTCCACCGCCTGCGCCGGGCAGATCAGCCCGCCGGTGCAGCGGCGGACCGAATCGCCCTCCTCCCGCACCGCATCTGAGCCGCATTCGGGGCATTCTGTCGGGAAGACGTAAGGAAGCGCGTCCGCGGGCCGGCGGGTGAGGTCGACGTCGGCGATCTTGGGGATCACGTCGCCCGCCCGGTAGACCTGCACCCAGTCCCCCACCCTGATGTCCCGGCCCTCGCGGATCGGCGCGCCGGAGGCGGAGCGGCCGGCGATGTAGTCCTCGTTGTGCAAGGTCGCGTTGGCGACGACGACGCCGCCGACAGTGACCGGCAGCAGCCGGGCCACGGGCGAAAGCGCGCCGGTGCGGCCGACCTGGATGTCGATCGCCTCGAGCCGGGTCCAGGCCAGTTCGGCGGGGAACTTGTGGGCGATCGCCCAGCGCGGCGTGGTCGAGCGGTAGCCGAGCCGGTGCTGGAGCGCGAGGTCGTCGACCTTGTAGACCACGCCGTCGATGTCGTAGCCGAGCGTCGCGCGCTGTTTCTCGATCTCGCGCCAGGCGGCCAGGAGCGCCCCCGGACCATCGCAAACCCGCGTCAGCGGGTTGGTGACGAAGCCGAGCGCGGCGAGCCGGGCGATGGCGCCGGTCTGGGTGTCGGCGAGCGGCTCGGAATGCGCCCCCCAGGCATAGGCGAAGAAGCGGAGCGGCCGCGCCGCGGTGATCGCCGGGTCGAGCTGGCGGAGCGAGCCTGCGGCGGCATTGCGCGGGTTGGCGAAGGTCCGCTCCCCCGCCGCAGTGGCGCGGGCGTTCAGCGCCGCGAAATCGGCGTGCTCCATGTAGACCTCGCCGCGGACCTCGAGCACCTCGGGCGCCCCGGCGAGGGATTGCGGGATGTCGGCGATGGTGCGGGCATTGGCGGTGACATTCTCGCCGGTCTCGCCGTCGCCGCGGGTGGCGGCGCGGACGAGCCGCCCGTGCTCGTAGCGCAGCGAGAGCGACAGCCCGTCGATCTTCGGCTCGGCGGTGTAGAGCAGCGGGGCGTCGGGGCCGAGGTTCAGGTAGCGGCGGATGCGGTCGTCGAACTCGGCGATCTCCTCGGGGGAGAAGGCGTTCTCGAGGCTGAGCATCCGCACCTCGTGGCGGACCTTGGCGAAGGTCTCCGACGGCGCCGCGCCGACCGCCTGTGTCGGACTGCCGGCCGCAGCGAGGCCGGGGAACCACGCCTCGAGCGCTTCAAGCCGGCGCTTCAGCGCGTCGTAGTCGGCATCCGAAATCTCCGGTGCGTCGAGCGTGTAATAGGCGCGGTTGGCGCGTTCCACCGCGGCGGCGATGCGCTCCCATTCCGCGCGCGCCTCGGCCTGCGACGGCGTGCCGCCCACTGCCCCCTCAGGCACCTCCGCAGCGGCGCCCGCAGGACCATCACCCGCAGCCGCGCCCTCGGCGCCGCGCCGCGCCGCCTTGCCCGGCCGGGCCTCCCCCGCCGGCTTTCCGCCTGAGGAATTCCCCGCTGCCGACATGAATGAACCTCCGCGATGCTGGCCCGGAAGTGTTAGGGCGCGCGCCGGCGGAGGTCCAGCCTCGCGTCACGGGTGGATGCCTGCGCCTGTCGGGCGCGGGCCGCCGCGATCGCGATCTGTCAGGCGCCGACGGCGATCCGCCGCGGCGCATCGGCCGCAGGCTCGCGCAGCACGTAGCCGCGGCCCCAGACCGTCTCGATGTAGTTGTCGCCGCCGGTCGCCTCGGAAAGCTTCTTGCGCAGCTTGCAGATGAAGACGTCGATGATCTTCAGTTCCGGTTCGTCCATGCCGCCGTAGAGATGGTTGAGGAACATCTCCTTGGTCAGGGTCGTGCCCTTGCGCAGCGACAGAAGCTCCAGCATCTGGTATTCCTTGCCGGTCAGGTGCACCGGAGCGCCGTCCGCGTCCACGGTCTTGGCGTCGAGGTTGACGCTGATCTTGCCGGTGCGGATCACCGATTGCGAATGGCCCTTGGACCGGCGGATGATCGCATGGATGCGCGCCACCAGTTCCTCGCGGTGGAAGGGCTTGGTCATGTAGTCGTCGGCGCCGAAGCCGAAGCTGCGGATCTTGTTCTCGGTGTCGTCGGCGCCGGTGAGGATCAGGATCGGCGTGTCGACCTTGGCCAGGCGCAACTGCCTGAGCACGTCCTGCCCGTTCATGTCCGGCAGGTTGAGATCGAGCAGGATCAGGTCGTAGTCGTAGAGCTTGGCGAGGTCGATCCCCTCCTCGCCGAGGTCGGTGCAATAGACGTTCAGGTTGGCATGGGTCAGCATCAGTTCGATGCTGCGGGACGTGGTCGGATCGTCCTCGACCAGCAGGATTCTCATCAGGCGTGCTCCACGTTAATCCCTCGATCATCGCCACTCTTGCGCAGAATGGTTAATCACAGGTTACCGCTGTGACGGCATTCACGGCTTCAACTCAAGGTTGACGGTATTTCTGGATCGCCGTCACCTTCAAGCCCTTTTCGCCATGCCGCGCCACCGCGTCGCGCCAGAGGCCGAACTCCTCCTCGGACAGTTGATAGCGGTCGAGCGCCTCCTTCAGCGACAAAAGCCCGAAGGCCACGGCCTTCACCACCCTTGCCTTGCGGCTGGCGACCCAGCGCCGGGTCTCGGCCGGCGGCAGGTCGGCGCGTGTCATGATGGTGCCGTCGGGCAAGGTGATTGCCCGCGGACCATCGATCTTTTTCAAGAACATGGTTCACCCCTTCGTCTTCTCCCGTGAAAACCCTGCCCCCGCAGGCTTAAGGAGGGGTGAAACCGCGGGCTTGCGAGTGCTTCGGATTTTCCTATATTCCTCCCGATCCCCGAAGAGCGCGCGATGCTTGACGAAATCCGACTGAACTCGCTCGGCCTGCCGAAACCGCCGGCGGAAACCCGCGTCGTGGTGGCGATGTCGGGGGGGGTGGATTCGTCCGTCGTCGCCGCGATGCTGAAGGACGAAGGCTACGACGTCGTCGGCGTGACGCTCCAGCTCTACGACCACGGTGCGGCGCTGGCACGCAAGGGCGCCTGCTGCGCCGGGCAGGACATCCACGACGCCCGCCGCGTGGCCGAGGCGATGGGCTTTCCGCACTACGTGCTCGACTACGAGAACATGTTCCGCGAGGCGGTGATCGAGGAATTCGCCGACGCCTATCTGGCCGGGGCGACGCCGGTGCCCTGCATCCGCTGCAACGAACGGGTGAAGTTCAAGGATCTCCTGGCGACCGCAAAGGATCTTGAGGCCGACTGCATGGCGACCGGGCACTATATCCGCCGGCTCGACGGGCCGGCGGGGCCGGAGCTGCATTGCGCCGCCGACCCCAACCGCGACCAGTCGTATTTCCTCTTCTCGACGACGTCCGAGCAGCTCGCTTTCCTGCGCTTCCCGCTCGGCGGGCTCGCCTCGAAGGCCGAGACGCGGGCGCTCGCCGCGCGATACGGGTTGATGGTGGCCGACAAGCCCGACAGCCAGGACATCTGCTTCGTGCCGGACGGCAATTACGCCGCGGTGATCGAGAAGCTGCGCCCCGGCGCGGCCGATCCCGGAGAGATCGTCGACACCGAGGGCAACGTCCTCGGCACGCACCGGGGCGTCATCCACTACACGATCGGCCAGCGCAAGGGCCTCGGCATCGGAGGCCTGGGCGATCCGCTCTATGTGGTGAAGCTCGACCCCGAGGCGCGCCGCGTGATCGTCGGGCCGAAGGCGGCGCTTGCCACCCGCGCGGTCGCCGTGCGCGAGATCAACTGGCTCGGCGACGCAACCTTCGAGTCCCGGGAGGAATGGCAGGTCTCGGTCCGCATCCGCTCCACCCGGCCGCCGCGGCCGGCGATCCTGCGGCCGCTCTCGCCCACGGCGGCGGAGGTGGAGCTTCTCGACCCGGAGGAGGGCGTGAGCCCCGGCCAGGCCTGCGTCTTCTATGAGACCGGCGGCAGCCGCATCCTCGGTGGCGGCTGGATCTGGCGCGGCCGCTAGGACGGAGGGCGGCGCCGCGGCGCCGCGAGCCGGGCCAGCACCGAGCGCGCCGCGCGCACACCCGGCGCCTCGCCGCCGGCGCCGAGCCGTTCCATCGTCAGCGCCATCGCGTCGAACTGCGCCGTGCGCGCCGCCTTGTCGTCGATGAGGCGGACGAGCGAGGCCGCGATCGGGCCCGGCCGGCAGGCAGGGCCGAGGAATTCCGGCACGACGCGGGTTTCCGAGACGATGTTGACCAGCGTGACCGTGTCGATGAGCGCGGCGCGGCGCAGCATCCACCAGGTCAGCCGGTTGAAATCATGCGCGATGACCATCGGTACCCGGTTGGCGGCAAGCTCGAGGCTGACGGTGCCGGAGGCCGCCAGCGCAAGGTCGCCGGCAGCGAAGGCGGCGCGGCGATCCTCCCCGGTCTCCACCACCTCCGGAACGACCGGCCAGCGGCCGGTGATGCTGCGGACGAGGTCGGCGACGCCGCGGACCGTCGGCACGACGACGCGCACCTCGGGCGCGCGATCGCGGAACTCGGCGATCGCCTGTTCAAAGCGGGGTGCGAGCCGGGTCACCTCGCCCCGGCGCGAGCCCGGCAGGCACAGCAGCAGCGGCTCCTCGGCGCCGATGCCGAGCCGCGCGCGGAAGGCGGCGGCCTCGGCGGCGGTGGCGCGCGGCTGGGCCACGACGGGGTGGCCGACGAAGTCGCAGGTCATTCCCGCCGCCTCCATGTAGGGCGGCTCGAACGGGAAGAGCGCAAGGACATGGTCGACGACCTCGGCCATCCGCGCCGCCCGTCCCGGCCGCCAGGCCCAGACGGTCGGCGCGACATAATGGATCGTCCGGAGCCCGGGCGCGGAAGCGCGCGCGGCGCGGGCGACGCGCAGGGAGAAGTCGGGACTGTCGATGGTGACGAGCGCATCGGGTGCAAGCCGCACCGCCTCGTCCGCGGTCTCGGCGATGCGGCGGCGAAGCTGGCGGAACCTCGGCAGCACCTCGACCAGGCCCATCACCGAAAGCTCCTCCATCGGGAAGAGGCTCCCGAGCCCCTCGGCGGCCATCAGCGGCCCGCCGATCCCGTGGAACTCCACCCCCGGGCGAAGCGCCTTGAGCCCGGCCATCAGCGCCGCACCGAGGGCGTCGCCGGAGGCTTCGCCCGCGATGAGGAAAAGCCTCATGGTTCCCGCGCCCAGAGAAAGAGGCCGGCCCGTCCGGCGGCCTCGACCATCGCCGCGCGGTCGAGCAGGATCACCCCGCCCGCCTCCCAGGCGATGCCGGCAAGGCCCGCCGCGGCGGCCTTCTCGACCGACCGCGGCCCGAGCGTCGGCAGGTCGATCCGCCGGTCCTGGCCGGGCTTCGGCGCCTTGTAGAGGACGCCGCGCCCGCCCTTCGGATCGGGGCGGAGCCGGGCGGCATGAAGGGCGGCGAAGTCGAGCATCGCATCGGTGCCGGGCAGCGTCTCGACCGCGAGGCAGAGCCCCTGCGCCACCACGGCCCCCTGACCGATGTCGAGCCCGCCGACGGCGCCGACGATGGCGGCGGCCTGCGCCGCGTCGGCACGGTCGGCCTCGGTGACCGTGCCGGCCAGCACGCCGGGCCCCGGCACCAGCGCGGGGGCGAGCGCATCCGCCCCCGCCACCTCGAACTCCCAGTCCTCGAAGATCGCCACGACCTCGCGCAGGAGCGCGTCGTCGCCCGACCGGAAGGCGGCGGCGAGACGCGGCACCAGCGTGGCGCTGCGGGCGTCGATCAGCTCGGGGTCGAGCGCGGGGCGGCGGATCGCGCCGGCGAAGGCCACCCGCCGCACCCCGCGGCCGGCGAGGAGGTCGAGGAAGGGCACCAGCCGCTCCACCCGGAAGCGGACCGGATCGGCGCCGGCGATCTCGGAGGGGAAGCCGTCAAGCTCGGCGACGAGGAAATCGGTGCCGCTCGCCGTCATCTCGGCGGCCAGCGCCACCGGCAGCCCGCCCTGCCCGGCGATGAGCGCCGTCCGCGTCATCGCGGCGTCAGGAACGAGCGGTCGGAGGGGCCGAGGATGAAGTCGAGCACCTCGCGCACCAGCGCGCCGTCGCCGCCGGCATCGGCCCGCGCCCGCGCGGTTTCGCGGAACGCGCCCTGCGACAGCGCCTGAAGCAGGTCGCGCAGCGCCGCGATCTCCTCCCGCGCCGCGCCGCGCCGCTTCAGCCCGACGAGGTTCAGCCCGTCGAGCGTGCCGCGCGGCCCCTGCACCAGCCCGTGCGGGATCACGTCGGCGGTGACCATCGTCACCGCGCCGATCATCGCGCCCCGGCCGATGCGGACGAACTGGTGCACGCCGGAAAGCCCGCCGACGATCACCTCGTCCTCCAGCACGCAATGCCCGGCGAGGGCGGCGTTGTTGACGAGGATCACCCCGTTGCCGACCTGGCAGTCATGCGCCACATGGCTTCCCGCCATCAGCAGGCAGTCGTCGCCGATCCGCGTCACCCCGCCGCCGCCGCCGGTGCCGAGGTTGATCGTCACATGCTCGCGGATGCGGTTGCGCGCGCCGATGACGAGCGCGGTCCGCTCGCCGCGGAATTTCAGATCCTGCGGCACCTCGCCGATGGTGGCGAAGGGAAAGATCACGGTGCCCTCGCCCACGGTGGTGTCGCCGGTGACGACGGCGTGGCTTTTCACCTCCACCCCGGGGCCGAGCGTGACCGCCGCCCCGATCAGGCAGAACGGTCCGATCCGGCAGCCCTCGCCGATCGTCGCCCCCGGCTCGACATGGGCGGTTGGGTGAATCTCGGCGCGCAGGGGCACGGTCATCAGTCCCTGAGGTCCATCATCGCGGCGATCTCGGCCTCGCAGGCGAGCTGGTCGCCGACCATCGCGCGGCCGTCGAACTTCCAGATCCGGCCGCCGCCGCGCTTCACCGTCATGTGCAGTTCCAGCACATCGCCCGGCACCACCATCCGGCGGAACCGGCAGGCGTCAATCGAGAGGAAATAGGTCAGCAGGTCGCGCCCGACGACATCCATCGAGATGCCGACGAGAACCGCCGCCGCCTGCGCCATCGCCTCGACCACGAGAACCCCGGGCATGATCGGCTTGGCCGGGAAATGGCCGGTGAAATGCGGCTCGTTGAAGGTGACGTTCTTGATGCCGACGCAGCCCTTGTCGCGCACGATGCCGACCACCCTGTCGATCATCAGGAACGGGTAGCGGTGCGGAATGATCCGCTGGATCAAGTGGATGTCGGCCTCGGTGATCGCCTCGGCAGTCATGTGCCCTCCTTGCCCCGACGCTTGCCTGACTGCGTCTGCGTAGCAACTCGGCCTGACGCTGACAAGAACCGAGGGCGCGGGATGCGCCCTTCAGTTCCCCGACGGCGTTCCCGGCGCCGGCGCCACATCCCCGGGCGCGCCGGCCGCGCCCCCCGCGTCCTCGGCCTCCGCGGGAATCTCCACGTCCTTGCCTTCGCCGATCTCCGCGTCGATCCGCGCGATCATCTCCTCGGTCGCGTCGATGGCGTCGGCGGAAAGGAAGATCGCGCGGCTGTCGAGCACGGCGACGGCGCCATGCCCGCGCAGAACCTCGGCCATGACCGGCAGCGCGGCGGCAAAGAACGCCTGCCGTTCCGCGTCGTGGATGCGCCCGATGAAGCGGGCCTTGCCGTCCTGGGTCTGGCGGAATTCGGTCACCCGGGCGTCGAAGTCGTCGGCGAGCTTTCGGAACTCCTCGGCCGGCATGGCGGGACGCTTGTCGGTCAGCGCCTTCTCCTCTGCCGTCAGCTCGGCCTCGATGCGCCGGTTCTCGGCCGCAAGCGCGGCCGAAGCGGTCTCGATCCGCTGCGCGACCCGCTTTCCCCACAGCGTCTCGCCGAAAAGCCGGTCCTGGTCGATCGTCAGGATCGGCGTCTGGAGCGACGCGGCCGCAGGCGGGGGCGCGTCCTGCGCGACGGACTGACCTGCCGTCCCGGCGGCAAGCGCCAGCGCCAGCAGCCCGCTGCGAACACCGCGCATCAGAACCGCGTCGAGACGGTCAGGTCGAAGTTCTGCTCGAGGTCGTAGGTTTCCTTGCTGATCGCCTTCGAGAAGTTGAACCGCAACGGCCCGAGCGCGGTGTTCCAGAAGACCGAGACGCCGACCGACGAGCGCAGGTGCAGATCGTCGTCGATCAGCCCGCCGAGCGTGTTGTCGAGCCCCCAGACCGAGCCCACGTCGGCGAAAAGACCGCCGCTGATGCCGTATTCCTCGGGCAGGCCCAGCGGGAACTCGGCCTCGAGCCGGGCCACCGCGAAATAGTTGCCGCCGACGGCGTCCTGGTTTGCCACGGTCAGGTCGCGCGGGCCGATGCCGTTCGGCTCGAAGCCGCGGATCTTGCCGTTGCCGGTGAAGCGATCGACGAGCCGGCTGTCGCCGCCGCTCGTCACCACCAGGCCGCCCTCGATCTCGGCCCTGAGCGTCACCTCCTCGCGGAAAGCCTTGCGTTCGTAGGACGCGAGCGCCGTCGAGGTGATCGAGGTGATGTCGCCGCCGACACCCGCGAAGTCCTGGCCGAACTTGAACAGGATCGAAGAGTTCGGATCGACCCCTCCGAGACGCGTGTCGTAGCTGTAGGTATAGCCCAGCGCCGAGGTGATCTCCGCCCCGCGGGCCTCCTCGTTCTTCAGAAGCTGCGAGGAATTCGTGTCGACCGAATAGATCTCGTCCTGCGAGACCTTGTAGCGCAGTTCGATCGCGCTGAACTCGCCCATCGGGAACTCGATCGAGGGCGACACGCCGATGCGCTTGGTCGAATAGTAGGAATTCGAGTTCTCGCTGGTCGTGTAGTAGCCGGTGAACCTGAACTTCAGATCGCGGTCGAGGAATGAGGGCTCGATGAAGGTGAACGAGCTGTTCTTGTCATCGGTGCCGACGGCGAGGTTCACGCTGACATACTGGCCACGCCCGAGGAAGTTCGCCTCGCTCAGGCCGACGTTGAAGCCGACACCGTTGGCGACCGAGTAGCTCGCCCCGAAGGTCAGCGACCCGGTGGGCTTCTCCTCGACGTTCACGTCGACGATCACCTGGTCGGAGGACGTGCCCTGGCGCGCGTTCACGTCCGCCGTCTCGAAGAAGCCGAGCGCGCGGATGCGTTCGGCCGCCTCGCGGATTTCGCGCGGATTGAACGGATCGCCCTCCACCGTCCTGAACTGCCGGCGCACGACCTTGTCGAGCGTGGTGGCGTTGCCTTCGATGTCGATGCGTTCGACGAAGACCCGCGGCCCCTTGGTCACGGCGAAGACGACGTCGAGCGTCTGGTTTTCCTCGTTCCGGGTGATCCGCGGCTCGATGTTGACGAAGTCCACGCCCTGTTTCAGCGCGATCGCTTCCATCCGGCTGATCGTCGTGTCGATGGCGAGCGGCGAATAGGTCGCGCCCTCGCGGATGCGGATCACGTCGCGGTAGGGCGCGACATCGACGCCCTCGTATTCGCTGACGGCGGTGACGTTGCGGAACTTGTAGGACAGCCCCTCGCGCACCGCGAAGGTCAGGAAGAAGCCGTCGCGTTCGCGCGAGAACTCGCGGCTGACCGAAAGCACCTGGAAGTCGATGTAGCCCCGCGCCCGGTAGAAGTCGGTCAGCACCTGCTTGTCGAACTCGATCCGGTCGGGGACATAGGTGTCGCGCTGGATGATGTTGCGCAGCAGGCCGGCCTGCTTGGTGCCGAGCACCTGGCGCAGGCGCCGGTCGGAATAGGCGCGGTTGCCGGTGAAGCTCAGCCGTTCCACCTCGGTCACGCGGCCTTCGCGGATCTCGAAGGCGAGGTCGACGCGGTTGTTGCCGCGGTCGATCACGCGCGGTTCCACCCGCGCGGCAAGACGGCTCGCGTCGGCATAGGCCTGGGTGATCGCGGCGGCATCGGCCTCGGCCTGCGCGGCGGAATAGACCCGGCGCGACTGCGACTTGACGAGCTTGGCCAGATCCTCGTCCTTGAGCCGCTTGTTGCCCTCGAAGCTGACGGCGTTGATCACCGGGTTCTCGGTGACGCGGATCAGGAGCGTGCTGCCCTGCGGCACGACGTCGGCGGTGGCGAAGAGACCCGAAGCGACCAGCCGCTGCACCGCGTCGTTCAGCCCCGCCTCGGTCACCGCCTGACCCTGGCCGATTCCGGCGATCTTGGCGACGGTCGCGGGCTCGATGAATTCGTTCCCCTCGACCGAAATCCGCGAGAACGTGTAGCCCTGCGCTCTCGCCTCGGTGAAGAGAAGGCCGCAAGCCACCGTCAGGACGACGAAAATCCCCGCCCTGGCCGCAAGCGCCCGAACGCCTGCGCCGATGGTTCCGCCGCGTATGCCCGCGAACATGCTCTGCCCCCGAAATTTATTCGCCACTCTCTGCCGAAAGTGACTACCGGGATTGGCGGATGTTGTCAAAAGCAACGGCGCGACCCCTAGGGATCGCGCCGCATCTGAATTCGTGCCGGCCCTGCGCCGGATCAGGGCATGTTGTGCATCTCGGGCGTCTGGAGCCGCGCCAGTTCGGTTCCGATCATCGCCCCCCCGGCAAGGCCGAGGACGATGGCAAGGGGAATCAGGATGCGGTCCGCGCCCAGGTCGAGCACCAGCGAGATCCCGCGATAACCGCTCTGAAGCAATTGCATGGACCTACCCCCTGTGCCTGCTACCAACCGCTTCCGAGGGTAGGCGGGGAATATGGCATCATTGGGGCGCGCGCGGGGCGAAAGCGCGCCGCGCCGCCGCCCGTCAGCGGCAGAAGAGGTCGTTCGTCAGCCCGAAGATCATCAGCGCCAGCACCACCGTCAGCCCCACCGCCATCGCCGCGTTCATGAACTTGTCCGAGGGCGGCCGCCCGGTCGCCCACTCGTAGGCGTGGAACACCAGGTGCCCGCCGTCCAGCACCGGGATCGGGAAGAGGTTGAGAAGCCCGATCGCCGTCGACAGCGCCGCCACCAGCCAGATGAAGGAGGAAAGCCCCGCGCTCGCCGCCGCGCCGGTGGCCTGCGCCATGCCGACGGGGCCGCTGACGTTGCAGGTGGAGATCCGGCCCGCGACCATCGACGCGATGCCCTGGAACGTCGTGTCGACGATCCCCCAGGTCTGCGCCGCCCCGAGCCCCAGCGCCTCGATCGCACCCGGCCGGCGGGTGGCGGGGTCGAACATGAAGCTGCCCGCGATGCCGATCTGGTAGCCGGTCTCGAGCCCGCCGTCCTCGGCGGTCACGGGCCGTTCCCGCGGCGAGAGCGAGGTTTCGAAGACCTCGCCCGCGCGCCAGACCGAAAGCGCGATCGGCTTGCCGCCGCTGGCCTTGACGATCCCCTGAAGGTCGTCGAACCGCGGTGTCGACGTGCCGTTCATCGACAGGATCACGTCGCCTTCCTTCAGGCCTGCGTCCATCGCGGCGCTCTTCGGCAGGACCGAAAGCACGAGCGCGGGCATCAGCGTCGGACCGGTGACGGTCAGCTCCTGCCCGCCGCGAAGCACCCGGTAATCGACGCTCGCCCTGTCGGGCAGGGCGTCGGCCGCCTTGCCGAGCGCGGTGTAGTCCGGCGTCTCGATCCCCGCGACGGCGAGGATGCGGTCGCCGGGCTGCAACCCGTTCTCGACCGGCAGCGGCTTCAGCGCGGCGATCTCGGGCCGGTCGGTCGCGATCCCGGTGGCGAAGACGGTCAGCGAGAAGACCGCGATCGAGAGAAGGAAGTTGAAGGCCGGCCCGGCAAAGACCGTGGCCGCCCGCGCCCACAAGGGCGCGCCGTGCATCGTGTGGCGCCGCTCCTCGGCCGAGAGCCGCGCCATCGCGCCGGCGTCGGCACCGGCGGAGGCGGCGTTGGCGTCGCCGAGGAACTTGACGTAGCCGCCGAAGGGCACGGCGGCGACCTGCCAGCGGGTGCCGCGCCGGTCCACCCGGCTCCACAGCCGCGGGCCGAAGCCGATCGAGAACACCTCGGCATGGATGCCCGACCAGCGGCCGACGATGTAGTGGCCGTATTCGTGGACGAAGACGATGACCGAGAGCGCCACGACGAAGACGAAGACGGTCCAGGCGGTGTCGCCGAACGAGGTCAGGAGGGCGGGAAGGTCCAAGGCTCAGATCCTCTCGGCATCGGCGGGCACACCCATCGCCTCGGCGGCGAGGCGGCGCGCGCTGCGGTCCATGTCGAGCACCATATCGAGGCTTGCCGGTCTTTTCTCAAGCCCGCCCTGCCCCGTCAGGCGGTCGAGCACGCGTTCGACCACGCCGGCCATGTCGGTGAAGCGGATGCGCCCGGCGATGAAGGCGTCGAGCGCGGATTCCTTGGCGGCGTTGAAGGCGGCGCCTGCCAGCCCCCCGGTCGCCATGACCGCCCGCGCGAGCCCCAGCGCCGGATAGCGGGCCGGGTCCGGTGCCGCGAAGGTCAGCCGGCCGACCTCGGCGAGTTTCAGCCGCGCCACCGGCAGGGCGGCGCGTTCGGGCCAGTTCAGCGCGTAGCCGATGGCATGGCGCATGTCCGGCGCGCCGAGGTGGCCGATCATGCCGCCGTCGCGGAAGCCGACGATCGCATGGACCAGGGATTCGGGGTGCACCAGCACCTCGATCCGCTCCGGCGCGATGCCGAAATATTCATGCGCCTCGATGACTTCCAGCGCCTTGTTGAACATGGAGGCGCTGTCGATGGTGATCCTTTGCCCCATCGCCCAGTTGGGATGCGTCGAGGCCTCGGCCACCGTTGCCTGCGCCAGCCGGTCCAGCGGCCAGTCGCGGAAGGCCCCGCCCGAGGCGGTCAGCGTGACGGTTTCCACCGCCGCCATGTCCTCGCCGCCGAGCGCCTGGAAGGCGGCGGAATGTTCGCTGTCCACGGGCAGGATGGTGGCGCCGCGGCGACGTGCCTCGGCCATCAGCAGGGGCCCCGCCGTCACCAGGCTTTCCTTGTTGGCGAGGGCCAGCGTGGTGCCGTGGGACAGCGCGCGGAAACCGGGCACCAGCCCCGCCGCGCCGACGATGGCCGACATCACCCAGTCCGCGGGCCTGAGCGCGGCTTCGGCCACCGCCCCGGCGCCGCCCGCCGTCTCGATCCCGCTGCCCGCCAGCGCCTCGCGCAGCGCCGGCAGCTTCGCGGCGTCGGCGATCACGGCGATCTCGGGCCGAAGGCTGCGCGCCTGTTCGGCCAGCCGGCGGACGTTGCCGCCCGCGGTCAGCGCGACGATCCGGTAGGAAGCCCGCCCGCCCTGACGCTGGATCAGGTCGAAGGTGCTCTCGCCGATGGAGCCGGTCGCGCCGAAGATCGAAAGGCTGCGCATCGTTCAGAACCGGACCGAGGGCACATCGGTCAGGAGCGCCACCAGAAGCATGAAGAGCGCGGCGCCGAGCAGCCCGTCGAACCGGTCCATCAGCCCGCCGTGGCCGGGGATCAGGTTCGAGCTGTCCTTCACCCCGCAGCGCCGCTTGATCGCGCTCTCGGCGATGTCGCCCATCTGCGAGGCGAAGGCGAGAAGCGCGGAAATCCACAGCAGGTCGATGCCCGCGGTCGAGAAGCGCAGGAACGCCGCGCCGACGAGCGCCGCCGCGAGCCAGCCGGCGACGGTTCCCGACCAGGTCTTCTTCGGGCTGACGCGCGGCCAGAACTTCGGCCCGCCGAGGATGCGTCCGGCGAAATAGCCGGCGATGTCGGTGACGACGACGACGAGGATCAGCCAGAGCAGCCAGAGCAGCCCGTAGGTCTCGCGGAAGGCGACAAGCCCGTAGCAGGCGACCATGATCATCGCGGCATAGCCGGCGAAGATCGCCCGCATCGGCCGCTTCGGCCGGAAAAGGCCGTAAAGCGGCGGCAGGAGGAGAAGCGGCACCAGGTAGGGATCGCGGGTGAGGAAGATCACCCCGAGGATCATCGCCGCGCCGGCCGCGACCACCACCGCCTCGTCCGGCCGGGCGCGGTCGGTCATCGCCGCCAGTTCCCAGACCATCAGCGCGCCCGCCACCGCCGCCAGCGCCGAAAACCACGGCCCGCCAAGCCAGACGAGCCAGAGCCCGCCCGCCGCCATCGCCACGCCCGAGATCAGCCTGGGGGCGAGATCGCCCCATTTGCCGGTGCGGTTCATGCCGTCAAGGCGCCGCCATAGCGCCGTTCGCGCCCGTGGAACCGCGACAGGATCGCCGCAAGCTCGTCGGGTGTGAAGTCGGGCCAGAGCGTGTCGGTGAATTCGTATTCGGCATAGGCCGACTGCCAGAGCAGGTAGTTGGAGATCCGCGTCTCGCCCGAGGTGCGGATGACGAGGTCGGGGTCCGGCAGGTCGGCGGTGTCGAGGCGCGCCGCGACGGCGGCCTCGTCGACCTCCTCGGGCCGCAGCCGCCCTGCGGCCACGTCCTCGGCCACGCGCCGTGCGGCGCGCGCCAGTTCGTCCCGCCCGCCGTAGTTGATGGCGACCGTGAGGTGCAGCCGGTCGTTGCCGGCGGTGCGCGCCTCGATCCCGGCCATGAGCTTCTGGAGCTTCCTGTCGAGCCGCTCGCGCCCGCCGATGAACCTCAGCCGCACACCCTCGGCCGAAAGCCGCTGGGCCTCGGACTGGATGTAGCGGGCGAAGATCGTCATCAGCCCGATGACCTCCTCGGTCGAGCGCTTCCAGTTCTCGGTCGAGAAGGCGTAGAGGGTGAGATAGCGGATGCCGAGCCCCGGCGCCGCCTCGACGATGGAGCGCACGCGTTCGGCGCCCCGGCGGTGGCCGACGAGGCGCGGCCAGCCGCGGGCGGTCGCCCAGCGGCCGTTGCCGTCCATGATGATGGCGACATGAGCGGGGCTTTCTCCCGTGATGTCCTTCGCGGCCATTGGCCCTCTGCCCTTTCCGCCCCCGGATGCCGGTCGCCCGGCGCAGGTCGTCAGACCTGCATGATTTCTGCCTGCTTGCCTTCAAGCGCCTTGTCGACGAGGACGATGTAGCGGTCGGTCAGTGCCTGGATCTCGTCGTGCCAGAACTTCTGGTCGTCCTCGCTCATCCCGTCGGTCTTCGCCTTCTTGATCTGGTCCATGCCGTCGCGGCGCACGTTGCGCACCGCGACGCGCGCGTGTTCGGCATATTGCGCCGCCACGCGGGTAAGCTCGCGCCGCCGCTCCTCGTTCAGTTCCGGGATCGGCAGCATGATGATCGTGCCGTTGAGCTGCGGGTTGATGCCGAGCCCGCTGTCGCGGATCGCCTTCTCGACGCGCCACACCAGCGACTTGTCCCAGACGTTGATCGTCACCATCCGCGGCTCGGGCACGTTGATCGTGCCGACCTGGTTCACCGGGGTGAGCGATCCGTAGGCGTCGACCATGATCGGCTCCACCATCGTGGCCGAGGCGCGCCCCGTGCGCAGCGTGCCGAATTCGTGGCGGAGCGAGGCCATTGCCCCCTCCATGCGCCGTTCCAGATCGTCGATGTCGATTTCGATGTCGTCGGACATGGGTCTTTCCGTCGCTGTTCCGTCCCGGGCCTTCCGGCCTTCGCCCGGCCCTTTATCACGAAAGCGTCCGCGCGCGATAGGATTTCAGCCGCCGACAAGGGTGAAGGTGCCGTTTCCGGCGAGGATGCCGCGAAAACCGCCCGGCTCGTCGAGCGAAAAGACAACGATCGGCAGGCGGTTGTCGCGGGCGAGCGCGATGGCCGAGGCGTCCATCACGCCGAGATGCTTCTGCAAGACCTCGTCATAGCTCACGGTCTCGTAGCGCCTGGCGTCGGCGTGCTTCTTCGGATCCCTGTCGTAGACGCCGTCCACCTTGGTGCCCTTGAAGATCGCCTCGCAGTTCATTTCGCTGGCGCGCAGCGTCGCGGCCGTGTCGGTGGTGAAATAGGGGTTGCCGGTGCCGGCGGCGAAGATGCAGACCCGCTTCTTCTCCAGGTGGCGGACGGCGCGGCGGCGGATGTAGGGCTCGCAGACCTGGTCCATCGGGATCGCGCTGATGACGCGGGTGAAGACACCGATCGATTCCAGCGCCGACTGCATCGCCAGCGCGTTCATCACCGTGGCGAGCATCCCCATGTAGTCGGCCGTCGTCCGCTCCATCCCCTGGGCGGAGCCCTGAAGGCCGCGGAAGATGTTGCCGCCGCCGATCACCATGCAGATCTCGACGCCGAGGTCGTGGACCGTCTTCACCTCGGCGGCGATGCGGGCAACCGTCGGCGGATGCAGGCCGAAGCCCTGGTCGCCCATCAGTGCCTCGCCGGAAATCTTCAGAAGAACACGCTTGTACCTGACCGCCGGTTCTTCCGCACCGTCCATGCCACCGCTCCGCTTGCCGCTTTGTTGTTTGCGGCGCAAAATGGACGAAATCGGCGGCGGGTTCAACCACGGTCGGCGGGATTTCCCCGCGGGCGCCGGACGGGCCGGGCCGGGGGCCGCAAGGGAACGGGCAAGGCACTGGATTTCATCGCGAATATCGACCCCCGCCGACCGGTGGTGATCGCCGGGGCGACGGCCTCGGGCAAGTCGGCGCTGGCGATCCGCATCGCCGAGACGCAGGGCGGCGTGATCGTCAACGCCGACGCGCTCCAGGTCTGGGACTGCTGGCGTGTGCTCACCGCGCGGCCCCCCGCCGCCGACGAGGCGCGCGCGCCGCACCTTCTCTACGGCCATGTCGCGCGCGGCGCCGCCTATTCGGTCGGCCACTGGCTGCGCGAGGTGGCGCCGCTCCTGGCCGGCGATGAGCGCCCGATCATCGTCGGCGGCACCGGCCTCTATCTTTCCGCCCTGACCGGGGGGCTGGCGGAGATTCCCCCGGTGCCGGCGGAGGTGCGCGCCGAGGCCGGCGCGATCCTCGCCGCGCGCGGGACGCAGGCGCTCCTGGCCGGGCTCGATGCCGGAACGGCCGGCCGGATCGACCGGCTCAATCCCGCACGCATCCAGCGCGCCTGGGAGGTGCTGCGCGCCACCGGCCGCGGCCTTGCCGAGTGGCAGCAGGACACCGGCCCGCCGCTTCTGCCGCTCGGCGAGGCGGCGGCGGTGGTCCTTGATGCCGGGCGCGACTGGCTGGCCGAACGCATCGACCGCCGCTTCGAGGCGATGGTCACCGGCGGGGCACTGGAGGAGGTGCGCGCGGTGCTCGACGCCTGGGAGCCGGTCGAACCCTGGGCCAGGGCGATCGGCGCACCGGAACTCGTCGCGCATCTGCGCGGCGAGACGACGCTTGCAGAGGCGATCGAGCGCGCCCGGGCCGCAAGCCGCCAGTATGCCAAGCGCCAGCGGAGCTGGTTCCGCGGCCGGATGCGGCGATGGCACTGGCTGAGGGTGCCGTGACCGATGCGCCACGCCCCGCCGATCACCATGATTCCATTTATTTTTGCCTTGGGGTTTGCGCACCGCCCCTCTATTGTCCGGGCCAGGAACGACCTGCCCGGTGCCCTGCAAGGCCGCGCCACGGGCGACATCGAAGGATCAGCCCGTGAAGCTTTTCTCCGGCACGCCCCTGTCGCAGTTCTCCGACCGGCCGGCCACCCCGATGCCGCCGCCGGCCGAGCCCGCCGGCGAGGCCCGGAAGGCGGCGGGCAAGCCCGAACGGCAGGCGGCCGCGGGCCGGCGGAGGCAGCCGT
>JBDHSQ010000054.1:0-21580 GCA_039808285.1 Paracoccaceae bacterium | reverse complement strand
CGCGACGAGGAATGGCGGCGGTCGTCATCGTCGTAGCGCGACGACGACCGGCTGCCGCTGGAATAGCGGCGATCATCGTCGCGGTTTTCCCAGCCGCGGCGCGCCGCTTCGGCATGACCTTCGCGGTCGCCGAACCAGCCGCCCTGGCCGTGATCGCTGTCGCCGTCGCGCCCGCCGCGTGACGACGAATGGCGGCGGTCATCGTCATCGTAGCGCGAGGAGGAACGGCTGCTGCCGGAATAGCGGCGATCATCGTCGTCGTAGCTGCTGCGCGACGACCGGCCGCCGTTGTTGCCGCGGCCGCCGCCGCGGTCATCGTCACTCACGAAACGCCCGCGTTCGTCGCGTTCGGGGGTGTCCTGGTATCTTGGCATGTCGTCCTCCTGATCTGCCATGAGTGGACGCTTTCGCAATGACCGATCGTCATGATCCGCCATGCAGGCAGCGATACGCCTTTCCAAGGTAGGCTCGGGAGTGCCCGTTTCTCGTACCCTCGCGGCAGGTCCGGTCGCCGGCGTCTTCCGCCGCGGTTTGCTCCGCGCAGTCGTCGCCGGATTTCCCGGACCGGGCCTTGGTGACGCCTTCGTCCTTGTTGCTCGGACCAGACGGTCCGCCCGGTTCGGGATTGCTGACTGACATGAGGCCACTCCTGACTTCCGGCCCATCAACCTCGGCCGCGGCCGGGATGTTCCACCGGCGCGAGACGGTAAGCGTCAGACCGCCGCTGCCGCCCGGCTGTCCGGCCGGTCCGGAACGCTCGCAGCCGCCGTGCGTTGTGAGAGTGCGGATTTGCCGAAGGTCGCGGACGATGAAAATCGAACCATGCCAGATGCAGGCGATTGTCCTTTCCGGCCCGGGCCAGTTGCGCCTGGCAAGACCC
This sequence comes from Paracoccaceae bacterium, assembly GCA_039808285.1. GTDB lineage: Bacteria > Pseudomonadota > Alphaproteobacteria > Rhodobacterales > Rhodobacteraceae > Albidovulum. The sequence continues at coordinate 20,700 of JBDHSQ010000054.1, read as the reverse complement.
TCGGTGCGCCGGCCGGACAGTCTTCGCGGATTGCGCGTTCTGGTCGTGGAAGACGATCGGGCGGTTGCCGGCGATCTGGCGCAGGCGCTCCGGGCTGCCGATGCCGTTGTCGCGGGCCCGGCCGCGACGGTTGGCGAAGGCGCCGGTCTGCTCAGGGACGGCGGCATCGACTTTGCCATTCTCGACATCTGCCTCCGGCGGGACGCAGTCTTCCGCCTGGCCGATCAGTTGGTCACCGCGAAGGTTCCGTTTCTCTTCCACACGGCCGATTCCTTCGCCCTGCCGGACCGCTTCAAGCACATCCGCAAGATCGGCAAGCACAAGGGGTTCGGCGCGCTGGCGGCCTGCGTCGCGCTCGGTGCGGCGCGCGAGAAGGCCGGGCTCGGCCTGTCCGAGAGCGACCTGCTACAGACGAACGAACAGATCCTGCGCGCGTTGCGGCAGATGGCGAGGCTGCTTGTCACCGAGACCGACGCGGCGGACGATCTGGTCGAGGCGACCCTGCGAAGCGCGATCGCCGAGGCGCGGATCGGCTTCTTTCTGGACGACCGCCCGTCATGGCTGGCCGATGTCATGGAGCGGCTCTGGATCGAGCGGGAAAGCTGATCCCGGCCGCCGCCGGGCCCGGCCCCGCGCATCATCTCCTCTCGGACAGAACCTGGACCGCACGTCCAGATGGCGCGGCCGAGATTGCCGTGGAACGGCGCTCGGCCCGTCGGAAGACGCGTCCCGCCCCCGGAAGGGCGGGACCGCTGCTCGACGGGTCCGTCTGGGGGAAAATGCGCCCCTAGTGGCGATGTTCGGGCAGGCCCTTGATCTGCTCTTTCGTCCGCGAGGTCAGCGCATGGACATCGCCGTTCGAGTCGCGCATGAAATCCAGTTGATCGGCCGAAAGCGCCACGGGTTTTGCCCCGATGCCGAGGAAGCCGCCCACATCGACAATGACCTGGATGCCGCGGCCCATCCCGTGAACGTGCGACACGGTGCCGACCTTGCGATCGTCGATGTCGTAGATCGGCATGTCGAGAAGGGTGGCTTCGTTCAGCTCGCTTTCGGCGAGGCGAGTGTGTCTGCTGTGGTCCATCTGCGCTCCTCCAGATCAGGTTTCCGAAATCGGATGACGGCTCAACCTCTCCGGCAGGATTATGTTCCCGCCCGGATGCAGGCGGCGTCAGCCCTGCCCAAGCGTGACGGTGACCCGGTGGCTGCCATCGGCCAGCGGAATCTCCACGCCCCCGGGCAAGACCCGCAACGGCCTGTCATCGAAAATGGCCTGCGCGACCGTCCTGCCGCTCTGATGCGGGTTGAGGATGGTGATCTCGTAATGTGCCCTGCCGAGCCGGACGGTTGCCGATACCTCGGGCCACGCGGCAGGGAAACAGGGGGCGAGATGCAGGCAGGCGCCGCGGCGGGTGAGCCCGAGAAGCCCCTCGATGCCGGCGCGATACATCCATGCGGCGGACCCGGTATACCATGTCCATCCGCCCCTCCCCTCGTGGGCCCCGGCGGAATAGACATCCGCCGCGACCACGTAGGGCTCGACCTTGTAGCGCTCGGCCGCGGGCGGGGACGATGCGTGGTTGATCGGGTTGAGAAGCGCGAAGAGATCGCCCGCCGCATCGCCGTTGCCGAGCCTTGCCTGCGCCAGAACGGCCCACATGGCGGCGTGGCTGTACTGGCCGCCGTTTTCACGCAACCCGGGCGGATAGCCCTTGATGTAGCCGGGATCGAGCGGGGTGCGATCGAAGGGCGGCGTGAACAGAAGGGCGAGGCCCGGATCGCGGCGAACCAGCCGTCTGGAAAAGGATGCCATCGCCCGGGTGGCCCGCTCACGGGGCGCGGCGCCGGACAGGACGGCCCATGTCTGGGCGATGCTGTCGATCTGGCATTCGTCGGAACCCGCCGAGCCGAGGATCGTCCCGTCATCGAACGTGCCGCGGCGATACCATTCCCCGTCCCAGCCGCGGGTCTCGATGGCGGCCTTCACCGACCTTGCATGCGCCCGCCAGCGCGCGGCCCGCTCCGGGTCACGCCGGCCCGCGATCGGGGCGAGGCATTCAAGGGTGGCGATCAGCAGCCAGCCGAGCCAGACGCTCGTCCCCTTGCCGCCGTCGCCCACGCGGTTCATGCCGTCGTTCCAGTCGCCGGTGCCGATCAGCGGCATGCCGTTGTCGCCGGTCAGCAGGATGGCCTGGTCCAGTCCGAGGGCGCAGTGTTCGAAAAGGCTTGCCTTGGCCTCGCTGACGGTGGGCTGGGCAAAGTCGTCATGCACGCCGGGCAGAAGCGGGGGGCCATGAAGAAACGGCACCTGCTCGTCCAGGATTCCCTCATCGCCTGACACCGACACATAGTGCGCGACGGCATGGCCGAGCCAGACCCGGTCGTCCGAGATGCGCGTCCGCACCCCTTGCCCCGAGTGGGGCAGCCACCAGTGCTGGACGTCGCCTTCCGGGAACTGCCGGGCTGCCGCGCGCAGGAGATGCGCGCGCGTCAGGTCGGGGCGGCTGAAGGCGAGCGCCATGCCGTCCTGAAGCTGATCGCGGAACCCGTAGGCGCCACTGGCCTGATAGAACCCCGCGCGCGCCCAGAAGCGGCAGGCGAGAGTCTGATAGAGCAGCCAGCCGTTCAAGAGGATGTCCGCCGCCCGGTCCGGCGAGGTGATCTGGACAGCGGTCAGTTGATCGGCCCAGAACTGCCTGACCTGATCGAGTGTCCTTGCCGGGTCTTCGGCACGCATCCGCGCGACAAGCGCGCTTGCGGCATCGGCGCTTTCGGCCTCGCCCAGGAGGAAAAGGATCTCGACGGTCTCGCCAGGGTCGAGGGCCACCTTCCGCCGCAGGGCGGCGCAGGGATCGAGCCCCGCGCCGGTTCGGCCGGACAGGGCGGCATTGCCCAGACCGGCGGGCGACGCGAGCGTGCCGCCGGTGCCGAGGAATTCCGCCCGGTCGGCGGACAGGCTGTCGGTCAGCCCGCCCAGATCGGCAAAGGCGACAAGGCCGGGAAAAGCCGTGGTGAAGGTGTTCTTCGCCAGCAGCGCCCCGGTAACCGGGTCCTGCCATGTCAGGACATGAGGGGCCGAGGTGCTGCGCGCGCTGCCCAGCGACCATTCCGCATAGGCGGTGACATTCAGCCGCCGCCGGATCGCGCCGGTGTTGCGCAGTCTCAGGCGCGTCACCTTGACGGAGCCTTCCAGCGGCACGAACTGCGTCATCTCGGAAGCGATGCCGTTGGCCGTATGGTGAAAGGCCGAATAACCGAAACCGTGGCGCGCGACATAGGTTCCCCGCCCCCGGATCGGCAGTGCCGTCGGGGTCCAGATCTGATCGGATGATGGATCATGCAGATAGATCGCCTCGCCGGGCGGGTCCGAGACCGGATCGTTCGACCAGGGCGTGATCTGGTTCTCGCGGCTGTTTTCCGACCAGACGAAGCCCGCGCCCTCGGCCGAAACCTGAAACCCGAAGCGCGGATTGGCGATCACGTTGATCCACGGCGCGGGCGTGGTCCGGCCGTTGCCGAGCACGGTGACATATTCGCGGCCGCGATCGGCAAAGCCGCCGAGGCCGTTGAAGAACTCCAGGTCGGGAACGGGCGGCGCGGCGGCAGGCTCCGGCGGCAGGCGTCTGGGCGCGGCGGCGGCGACGGCCGCCGGACGGAGCGCCCTCAGGTGGGCGCCGATGCCGCCCCGGCTGGCGACGAGAATGACGCGGGCGACGGCAATGAGATGATCCCTCGCCTCGCGGTTCATCAGGTCGGCGCGCAGGGTATGGATCGATCCGCGCGCAGGGGCGTGGACGTGATCCGCACCGGGGCGCGAGCGGGCCGCGCGGGCCGCAGCGTCGATGGCGTTCTGAAGATCCTGCACATAGGAGGACGACCGGTCGTTGAGGATGACCAGATCGGCAGCCAGGCCGCGCATGTTCCAGTATTCGTGGGCGCTGAGGGCCTGATGAAGCGCCGCGATGTCGCCGACATCCTCGATCTGCAACACCACGATCGGCAGGTCGCCCGAAATGCCCCAGGGCCAGAGCGTCGACTGGGGGCCCGCGCCGGCGGCAATCCGGGCCGGCGAGGCACGCAGCCGGGCATCGTTGCGCAGGATCATGCCTCCGAGCGTCTGGAACTCCGCCGCCTCGGCATGGGTGATTTCCAGGTGGCGCAACTGCACCTGCATCTGCGTCCAGGCGAGCGTTGCCGCGCGGGCGAAGGCCGAAGGGTCGCGGTGGCGATCGACGAGATCGAGAAGCGCTTCGGGCGAGGTGGCGACCATTGTCCAGAAAGTGATGCGGGTGGTGCCGCCGGGCGGTACGCTGACGCGCCTGCGGATGGAGAAGATCGGGTCCAGGACCGTGCCGACCGTGCCGGACAAGGGCGCGCGGGCCATTGCGGCATCGCCGATGGTTCGTCCACGGCCGATGAACCGGGCGCGATCGGTCTCGATCTGGATCGGCGCGGTTTCCTCGCCCTCGACGACGGCGATATGGGCGGCCCACACCTCGGGTTCCTCCGGCGACCTTCTGCGCCGGGTGGCGATGATCACGCCAAGCTCCGGCAGGTGGTCGGTCACCACGAACAGTTTCGAGAATGCGGGGTGGGCAATGTCGGCCGCGAGCGGTGCGAGCACGAGTTCGGCGTAGGATGTGACGTCGATCTCGCGGGCGCCGCGACCGGTGTTGGTCAGCGTGACGCGGCGGGCCTCGGCATCGTCCTCGGCCGAGACGACGACCTCTGTCGTCGTCGTCAGCCGGGCGGCCTGATGGGTGAAGGCCGCATGATGTTCGCTGAAGGCGGCCCTGTGCAATTCGCGGCCCTCGCCGGTCGGCTGCACCGCCGCCGACCATGCCGGATCGCCGGCCGTTTCGCGCAGGAAGATGAAGGAGCCGAAAGTGGCCTGCGTGGGCTCGGCTCGCCAGCGCGTCACGGCGATGTCGCGCCAACGGCTGTAGCCTTCGCCCGTTGGCGTCAGCATCACGCCATAGCTCCCGTTCGAGAGGATATGCCCGGTGGGCACCGCCTCGGCCGGAGCGGCGAATGTGCGCAGGCCCGGGTTTTCGCCGTCTTCCCCGGGGGCGACGGTCACCTCGGTCGCACGCGGAAGCGCGATGGCGACATCGCGGGGGACGCGTTCCTGCAACAGCAGGTCCGCCGCCTGGATCATCGGTTCCGCATGGAAGCGGTCACGCAGCCTGCCGCCCTGGACCATGTTGGCGATGGCGGTGACGGTCATGGCCTGATGGTGCGCCATGAAGCTGCGAACGATGGCGTAGTCCTCGCCGGTCTGAAGGCGGGAAGGCGTGAAGTCGACCGCCTCGTAGAAACCGTAGCGGCCTTCCGCACCGAGTGCGGCGAGGGCCCGATAGTTCCTGGCGGCGGCGGCCGAGTCGACCATTGCCGCCAGCCCGGTGGCGTAGGGCGCGACGACGCGGTTCTCGCTCAGACCGCGCTTGAGGCCGAGCCCCGGAACACCGAAGTTGGAGTATTGATAGGTCATCTCGAGATCGCGCGCGTTGAAGGCCGATTCCGAGATGCCCCACGGTATGCCGATTGCGGCGCCGTAGGCTTGCTGACGCGCGACAACCATGCGGCTGGTCTCTGCGAGCATGGACCCTTCGGGCGCCCGCATGACCAGCGAGGGCATCAGATACTCGAACATGCTGCCCGACCACGAGATCAGCGCCGAGCTTGCGCCGAGCGGCGTCGAGGTGCGCCCGAGGCGAAACCAGTGCCGCGTCTCGACATCGCCCTTTGCGATCGCGAACAGGCTGGCGAGCCGCGCCTCCGAGGCGAGGAGATCGTAGCAGTTCGCATCGGGCCGGTTGGTCGCGACCGAAAAGCCGATCAGCAGCAGTTTCTTGTCGGGCTCGAACAGGAAGCCGAAGTCCATGTCCATCGCGAGGCGGCGCGCCCTGGCCGCCAGTTCCTCGAGCAGGGCCGGATCGGCCGGCGCGGCGCGGTCGGCGAGATGGTCGGCAAGGCTGCGCCCGGCGGCGCCGACCCAATACGCCGCCTCCGAGCATTCTCCCCCGACGGCCAGCGCCTGCTCGCGTATGGCGGCCAGTTGCGATGCGACATCCCCCAGCGGCGCAGCCCCGTCGTCAACCCACCGGGCGAGAACGGCCAGTCGGTCGGATAGCTGTTCCGTTTCGGCGCCCGACGGAAGGGATTCGCGCGCAAGGGCGATGGAGTCGAGAAGCGCCTGTCGGACATCGTGGTCTTTCGGGGCCGAGGTCAGCCACTCGCGGCAGGATTGCGAAACGGCGACGAGATGGCCCGCCAGATTGCCGCTGTCGACCGAAGAGACATAGGGCGGGTCCAGGGGCCGCAGGTCGCGCGTGTCGTACCAGTTGTAGAGATGTCCGCGGAAGCGTTGCATCCTTTCCAGCGTCGCCAGCGTATCGCGCAGGCGGCGGGCGGCGGAAGTCCGGCCGATCCAGCCAAGGTCGTGTGCCGCAACGGTCGCCAGCAGATAGAGGCCGATATTGGTGGGCGACGTGCGCGAGGCGACTTCCGGTTTCGGGGTTTCCTGAAAATTGTCGGGAGGCAGAAAGTTTTCCTCCTCCGTCACGAAGGTCTCGAAATACCGCCACGTACGGCGCGCGACCGACCGGAGCGCCTGGCGTTGTTCGGGCGTCAACCGCTCGGGCCGGACGGCCGGCACCGGCCTGCTGAGCCAGGCCGCCAGCGCCGGGGCAAGGAACCAGACGATGCAGAAGGGCAAGGCGAGCGGAAGTGTTCCCGGCGAGACCCAATGGACCAGGGCCACGAGGCACGGCGCAGCCGCAACGCCCGGCGCCATGCGCGCGAAGGCGGAGGCGAGTGTCGGGGCCCCTGCCCGGCGCGCCTGCTCGGCCGTGACCCATTCCAGAAGGTGGCGCCGCGAGACCGCCAGCCGCCAGACGGTCCGGACGATGGCGTCGAGCATGACGGCGGCGCTGTCGGCGAGGAAGGCCACCACGAAGGCGACATGGGCCAGCGCGATGCGCGTGTCCTTCGCCAGGGCCGCAAGGTGGCTGCGCAGGGTCACGCCGGTCCGGGTCGGCACGATTCCGAAGGGCAAGGGCAAGAGCCGCGGCAACGCCAGCATCAGGAGGGTCCAGACCGTCCAGACAAGCGCGACCGCAGGAGCAATGAGCCAGCCGGCCAGCAGGGTCGCGAGAACCATCGGCGCCAGAAGCGAACGGCGCAGGTTGTCGATCATCTTCCAGCGGCCCAGGGGGGTCAGGCCGCCATCGGCAGGGCGCCCTTTGCCGAATATCCAGGGCAGAAGCTGCCAGTCGCCCCGTGCCCAACGGTGATGACGGCTCACGTCGGCGTCGTAACGCGTCGGGAAATCCTCGATCACCTCGACGTCGGAGGCCAGCGCCGCCCGTGCAAACACGCCTTCGAAGAGGTCATGGCTGAGCAGGGTGTTTTCGGGGACGCGCCCGGCGAGGGCTGCCGAGAACGCGTCGACATCATAGATGCCCTTGCCGGTGAACGAGCCTTCGCCGAAAAGATCCTGATAGAGGTCCGAGGTCGCCGCCGCATAGGGCTCGATCCCGCCGGGGCTCGAGAATATCCGCTGATAGACCGATCCCTCGGCCCCGAGGGGAAGGGCAGCGCTGACGCGGGGCTGCATGATGCCATAGCCGTCGACGACGCGCCTGGCGGACCCGTCTAGCCGCGCATGGTTCAGCGGATGGGCCATCTTGCCGATCAGCCTGTGCACCGTGTCGCGCAGCAGCCTCGTGTCGGCGTCCAGCGTGATCACGTAGCGGATATCTTGCGGCAGAGGGTCGCTCTGGACGGTGAAGCTGGTATCCCGGGCGCCGCGCAAGAGGCGGTTCAGTTCCATCAGCTTGCCGCGCTTGCGTTCCCAGCCCATCCAGACGCCCTGTGCGGGATTCCACTGCCGGCGGCGGTGCAGAAAGAAGAACCGCGCGCCGTCATCGGACGGATAGAGAAGGTTGAGCCGGCGGATGGCATCGAACGCCATGTCCTTCAACGCCGCCTCGCCTTCGGTGCTTTCGGTATTCGCATCGGCGAAATCGGACAGAAGGGCGTAGTGCAGGGCGCCGCCGACGCTGGAGAGATAATGGACCTCGAGCTGTTCGATCTGCCGCAAAAGCAGGGTGGCGTCGTGCAGCAGCACCGGCACGGCGACGAGCGTGCGAAGGTCGGGGGGAATGCCCTTGGCAAGATCGCGGGCCGGAAGGGGATGGGGAACGGCGCTGCGCGTGACGACCGTGTTGACGACGGCCGTCGCGGCCTCGATCGCGACCGCGATGCCGGTGATCGCGAGCGCCACGACCGCCGGCAGGCCGGCTCCTCCGGCCTGGGCAAGGGCAAGGGCCGGTGCCAGGAACGCGGCCGCAACAAGCCCGATCGCCGCCAGATAGGCGGGCAGGGCGCGGCGCCCCATCCAGCGGCGCAACCGCACGCCCGGCGATCGCCGGAACGACAGCGCCGCTTCCAGGACCGGGCGGCCCCGGCCGATCAGCCAGTGGCCGGGATCGCTGTCGCGCGGCCCCTCCGCTTCGGCCGCAAGGCGAAGGCAAGTGTCGGTCACCGCCAGTTCGCTCTGCCCTGCCCCCCGTGCGAGTATCTCGATTTCGGTCCGGTAGCGGTTGCGTGTCGCGAAATCCATGAGGCCGAACCCCGTCGCGGCCCCGAGGCGGGCGTCGATCACGCTGACGTCCTCGAAGAACTCGGCCCAGTCCATGTCGGAGATCAGCCGCATCGAGGTGACGATGTTGCGCATCGAGACATTCGACGCCCCCATGCGCGATTGCGCCTGCGTAACGACATCGTCGATGGTCCTGCCGTCGCGGTGCAGGCGTTCCTCGAGCCAGGTCAGGAGCGGCATCTGTGCCGGGTCGTAGCCGCGCAGGCGCTTGGCAATCTGTGCCGCGACCGTTTCGGACAGCGGCAGGCTTTCGTAGGGCGAGATCGCTTTCTGGAAGGCGAGCGTCTGCGAGTGTTCGGCGCCGGCGCGCGCAGAGAGCACTTCGTCGACAAGCTGGTCAGCCCTGAGGCGCAGGGCGTGATCGCCGACGATCTCCACCGCCAGCCGCCGCATGTTCTCGATCAGGACGATGCGCAGGGTGATCGCGACGGCCCAGAGTTCTCCGATCGTCAGCGGCTGGACGTGCTGATAGGCCTTCACGTAGCGGCGGAGAACCTGCCCGGACAGCAGGCTGTCGGTGTGGGCGACATAGGCCCATGCCAGTCCGAAAACCCGCGGATATCCTGCAAACGGCCCGTCGCTCAGTTTCGGGAGCTGCCGGTAGTAGCCCGGCGGCAGGTCGTCGCCGATCTGCCTGAGCTGTTGTTCCACAAGGTGGAAATTGTCGAGCAGCCATTCGGCGGCGGGGACAATCGGCTGGCCTTCCTGCACCGCCTTCGCACAGATTCGATAGGCATCGAGGAGAACGTCCGCGTTTTCCCGGACACGCTTGCGGAGCTTCCGGACCCGTGGCGGCCGGACCGGGGCCACCTGCTGGGCCGCAGCAAGGCTTTCGGCGTGATGCTCCAGCCGTTCGATGCCGAAAAGGTCGGCACGGATCGGCGCCCTGTCCTGCCAGGCGTCCGCCGGTCCCTTGCTGCCCCGCGAGATCGCCGAAGCGAGCGACCGCAGGACGCCGGTTGCCGTCACACCCGAACCGTCCGTTCAGGTGCCGCGCCTTCAGACCCGGTTTCCCGCAGCATCACAACTTCTGCCGTCACGATCTCGCGGTTCGAGCCGGCCGTTTGCCGTTCCTGCCCGGTCTCGCCGCCCCAGTCCACACGCACCCGCTTCGTCATGGCAGACCATTTGCTCTCGATTTGATCCCAGTTCATCGCTTTGTCCTTTCGGGTCGGGGCAGCCCCCGGGCGGCCGACGAACGTTCCCGCTGTCCTCCGGCGCCCGGTGGTGAACGGCGGAAGGGCGGGACGGGTTCCTTTCACGATCCGTTGCGAGCGGGTTTCCGCGCGGCGGCCGGCAGCCCGATCACCTCTTGGCGGTGGAATTATTGTCATTTCGATGGAAACGGCCCGTTTCCAAAATGGCGGATTTCCGCGCACCCGCTCTGGCTGAACTGGCGTTTCCATGCGATACTGGACATTTGTTGTTGCACATGACGTCGTGACCGCAGACCGGCTGATCCCGCCGAAACCGCCCGTCAGCGGGCTTTTCTTGCAGTGCTCCGCAGCCACATTCCCCTCTGATGTTCAGGCGCCAGCCATGCCCGACCGCCCGCACAGGCCGCCAATCGACGATAGTGACGCCAGGTTCATCATCGTCGAGGCGACCCCGGCGATGCTGTGGCTGGGCGACGAACAGGGCAATTGCGTCTACCTGAACCGCGAGCAGCGCGAGTTCTGGGGCGTTCGGGCCGACCTTGGCGATTTCAGTTGGGAAAAGACGCTGCATCCCGACGATGCCGCGCGGCTCTGGTCGGTGCAGGCGGCCGCCATGCAACGGCACTCCCCCTACGAGGCAGAGGCGCGCTATCGCCGGGCCGACGGGGCCTGGCGGATCCTTCATACCTCGGCGAGGCCCAGGTTCTCCGCCGACGGAACCTTTCTCGGGATGGTCGGGCAAAACCGGGATGTCACCGAACAGCGGGCGGCCGAGAAGAAGCTGAACCGCATTGCCGAGCAGTTGAACCTCGCGCTCGACGCTGCCGAAGGGGTTGGAACCTGGCAGTGGAACGCGTCCGACGGCCTGCTCCAGGGGGACCGGCGCTTCAGCGAAACCTTCGGCCTGGAGCCCGATCAGGTCGCGAAAGGCGTCCCGTTCAGGGTGGTGCTCAAACCGATCCACAGGGCTGATCGCGACGCCTTCGCGCGGCAGATGAAATCCGCGATGGCGAACGGTGGGGTCTACCGCTCCGAATTCCGCGTCAACGGCGCCGGCGCTCCGCGCTGGCTGCTTGCGACCGGCAGTTGCGAACTTGGGTCCGACGGGCGGGCGACGCAGTTTGCGGGTGTCGTGCTCGACATCAGCGAGCACAAGGCGCGCGAGGCCCAGCTTGACCTTCTGGCCAGGGAACTGGCGCACCGGATCAAGAACATCTTTGCCGTCCTTGGCGCGATGGCGCGCCTTTCTGCGCGCGAGGCGTCCGGGTCGGGCGACGCGTTCGAAAGCTTCCAGGGGCGTATTGCCGCGATGGCGGCGGCCTATGCCCAGATCATCCCGACAGACGAGCAGATGAACAAGGCCGGGACCATGCTGTCCCTGCTGGACCGGCTGTTTGCGCCCTTCAACGGAGCCCGTGGAGCCCTTGTCGCTGTCAGCGGACCCGATCTGCCCCTGGGCACGAAAACCGCGGCCAATCTCGCGCTCATCTTTCACGAACTGGCCACCAATGCCGCGAAATACGGGGCGCTGGCACATGCGGGCACCGTGCGGCTGACCATCGAGCGGCTCGCGGAGGGGCAGGTGTCGTTCACCTGGGAGGAAGACGTGCCGGGCCGGACCGTGGCCGGGCCGGCGACGCCCGGGTTCGGGTCGAGGGTTCTGCAAATGGCCTCGGCCAATCTGAGCGCACAGGTGCGCACGACATGGCGGCCGCAAGGGCTGCTGTGGAAGATGGTCGTGCCGATGGCAACCCTGTCCGATCCCTGATGTCAGGTCCGCACCCGGTTGGCGGACCGGACCGATGCGGGTTGCGGCGCGGGATGACGCGGCAAGCTGAACGGCCCGCGCCGGTGCGCATGGGACTGTTACATCTTGACCGCCCCCCGTTTAGCTGCAAAAGGTTGCGGTAACAGCCACCGGCCCGCGAACGGCCGGACGCGCGGCAAGCGCATGGTAAGCCGCCCGGATTCAGGGCGGAGTCAGGGAGAGGGGAATGGAGTATTTCATCCAGCAGACCGTCAACGGTCTGACGCTGGGGTCGATCTACGGCATGATCGCGATCGGCTACACGATGGTCTACGGGATCATCGGCATGATCAACTTCGCCCACGGCGATGTCTTCATGCTGGGGGCGTTCGCGGCCCTGATCGCCTTCCTGATCGTGACCGCGATCTTCGCCAGCGTGCCGGTGGCGGTGGCGCTGGTGGTGATGATGGCGATCGCGATCGTCATGACCTCGCTGTGGAACTGGACGATCGAGCGGATCGCCTACCGGCCACTCAGGGGCTCGTTCCGGCTCGCGCCGCTGATCACCGCCATCGGCATGTCGATCGTGCTGTCGAACTTCATCCAGGTGACGCAGGGGCCGCGCAACAAGCCGATCCCGCCGCTGGTGTCGAGGGTCTACGACGTCTGGGGCATCTCGATCTCGCTCAAGCAGATCCTGATCGTGATCATCACCGTCGCCATGATGGCGGTGTTCTGGTTCGTGGTGAACCACACCTCGCTCGGCCGGGCGCAGCGCGCCACCGAGCAGGACCGCAAGATGGCGGCCCTCCTGGGCGTGGACGTGGACCGCACCATCTCGATCACCTTCGTGATGGGGGCGGCACTCGCCGGCGTCGCCGGCACCATGTATCTGATGTATTACGGGGTCACCGTCTTTTCCGACGGGTTCGTCCCGGGGGTCAAGGCCTTCACCGCCGCCGTGCTGGGCGGCATCGGATCGCTGCCGGGCGCGCTTCTGGGCGGGCTGCTGATCGGGCTGATCGAATCGCTGTGGTCTGCCTATTTCTCGATCGACTACAAGGATGTGGCGACATTCTCGATCCTTGCCATCGTGCTGATCTTCAAGCCCTCGGGCATCCTCGGACGCCCTGAAATCGAGAAGGTGTGACCAGATGGCCGTGCACTCCACCAATCCCGCGTCGCCGTCGGCGGGGCTTGTCGGCCGGGCGCTGCGCGAGTCCCTCGTTGCCGGGCTGATCGCCTTCGGCATGTTCGTCCTCTTCGTCGGGCTCAAGACCGACCAGAACATCCGCAACGAACTGGTCCTGACCCAGCGCTGGGGGCTCCTGGCCGTCTTCGTCGCCGTCGCCGTGGCCGGCCGTTTCCTGATGATCGTCGCCGTCGGCCCCTGGCTTGCCGCGCGCAAGGCCGCCCGGGCGTCGCGCCCGGTCGAGGCGGCGGCGCCGCCGGGCCTGATCGGGCGCAACCTGCACATCGTCGGCTTCGGGGCGCTGATCCTGTTCCCGCCCGTGGTCGTGGCGCTGTTCGGGGTGCAGGGGTCGCTGAAGTTCGTCGACAACTTCGGCATCCAGATCCTGATCTACGTGATGCTGGCCTGGGGGCTGAACATCGTCGTCGGTCTCGCGGGGCTTCTCGACCTCGGCTATGTCGCCTTCTACGCGGTCGGGGCCTATTCCTACGCGCTGCTCTCGAGCCATTTCGGCTTCTCGTTCTGGCTCCTCCTGCCGCTGGCCGGCATCCTCTCGGCCTGCTGGGGAGTCATCCTCGGCTTCCCGGTGCTGCGGCTCAGGGGCGACTATCTGGCGATCGTGACGCTGGCCTTCGGCGAGATCATCCGCCTTGTCCTGATCAACTGGGTCGAGGTCACCAAGGGCACCTTCGGCGTCTCGGGCATCGCCAAGGCCTCGGTCTTCGGCATCTGGTCCTTCGACGTCTCGGCGCCGAACAACTTCGCCAAGGTCTTCGGCCTGCCGATGTCTTCGGTCTATTACAAGATCTTCCTCTTCTACGTGATCCTCGCGATGTGCGCGCTCACCGCCTATGTCTCGATGCGGCTCAGGGCGATGCCGATCGGCCGCGCCTGGGAGGCGCTGCGCGAGGACGAGATCGCCTGCCGCTCGCTCGGCATCAACACGACCACGACCAAGCTCACCGCCTTTGCCACCGGGGCGATGTTCGGCGGCTTTGCCGGCGCCTTCTTCGGCGCGCGGCAGGGCTTCGTCTCGCCCGAATCCTTCGTCTTCCTCGAATCGGCGGTGATCCTGGCCATCGTTGTCCTCGGCGGCATGGGATCGCTCTTCGGGATCGCGGTCGCGGCGGCGGTGATGGTCGGCGGCACCGAACTGCTGCGCGAGATGAGCTTCCTCAAGTCGGTCTTCGGCGAGGATTTCACACCCGAGCTTTACCGGATGCTGATCTTCGGTCTTGCGATGGTCGTCGTCATGGTCCTCAAGCCGCGCGGTTTCGTCGGCACCCGCCAGCCCACGGCCTTCCTGCACGAACGCAAGGCCGTCTCGGGCAGCTTCACGAAGGAAGGGCACGGCTGATGGGAGAGCGGGACAGAACCATGACCGGCGACGTGATCCTGCGCGTCGAACACCTGACGATGCGCTTTGGCGGGCTTCTGGCGATCAACGACCTGTCGTTCGAGGTGCGGCGGGGCGAGATCACCGCGCTGATCGGGCCGAACGGTGCGGGCAAGACCACCGTCTTCAACTGCGTGACCGGGTTCTACCGGCCGACGATGGGGATGCAGACGCTGATCCAGCGCGGCGGCGCCGAGTTCCATCTGGAACGGCTGAACGACTTCCGCATCAACCACCATGCCAAGGTTGCGCGCACCTTCCAGAACATCCGCCTCTTTACCGGGCTCACGGTTCTGGAAAACCTGCTGGTCGCGCAGCACAACATGCTGATGCGCGCCTCCGGCTACACGGTTCTGGGGCTTTTCGGGTTTCCGGCCTACCGGCAGGCTTCGGCCGAGGCGATCGCCAAGGCGAAGCACTGGCTGGACAAGGCCCGTCTCATCGACCGGGCCGACGATCCGGCGGGCGACCTGCCCTACGGGGCGCAGCGCCGGCTCGAGATCGCGCGCGCCATGTGCACCGACCCGGAGCTGCTCTGCCTCGACGAACCCGCGGCGGGCCTCAACCCGCGCGAAAGCCTCGAACTGAACGCGCTTCTGCGCGCGATCCGCGACGAGACGGGCACGTCGCTTCTGCTGATCGAGCACGACATGTCGGTGGTGATGGAAATCTCCGATCACATCGTCGTGCTGGAATACGGCATCAAGATTTCCGACGGCACGCCCGAGGAAGTGAAGAACGACCCGAAGGTCATCGCGGCCTATCTCGGCGTCGAGGACGACGAGGTGGAAGAGGTGCTGGAGGAAATCACCCAAGCGACCGAAGGAGCCGAATGATGAGCGGGGCACTTCTCAAGGTCGAGGGTGTCGAGACCTACTACGGCAACATCCGCGCGCTGGGCGGCGTCGACGTCGAGGTCGGCCGCGGCGAGATCGTCTGCCTGATCGGGGCGAACGGTGCCGGCAAGTCGACGCTGATGATGACCGTCTGTGGCGCGCCGCAGGCCCGGACCGGGCGGGTGCTGTTCGAGGGCGACGACATCACGCGAATGCCGACGCATCTGATCGCACGCCGGCGGATCGCCCAGTCGCCCGAGGGGCGGCGGATCTTCCAGCGCATGACGGTGCTCGAGAACCTCCAGATGGGGGCGAGCATCGACGGCCAGGCCCATTTCCGGGAGGACGTGGAGAAGGTCTTCACCCTCTTCCCGCGGCTGAAGGAGCGCCAGCACCAGCGCGGCGGCACGCTTTCGGGGGGCGAGCAGCAGATGCTGTCGATCGCCCGAGCGCTGATGGCGCGGCCCAAGCTCCTGCTGCTGGACGAACCCTCGCTCGGTCTTGCGCCGCTGATCGTCAAGCAGATTTTCGAGGCAATCCGCGTCCTGAACCGGGAGGAGGGGCTGACGGTCTTCCTGGTGGAGCAGAACGCCTTCGCCGCGCTAAAGCTTTCGGACCGCGGCTATGTTCTGGTGAACGGCAAGATCACGATGTCGGGGCCGAGCAAGGAGCTTCTGTCCAACCCGGAAATCCGCGCGGCCTATCTGGAAGGGGGGCATCACTGATGCCGGTGGCGATACGGGGGAGTGCGTAAGATGCAGGGAATCCTGTATGAGGAACCGTCGGCCCTGACCTTTGCCCTGATCACCTTCGTGATGGGCGGCTGGACGGCCTGGCGTACCGGACGGGCGGCGGCGGAAAGCTGGAGCGACCTCGGCGTGCTGGTCACCTATGTGGCGCTTCTGGGTGTGGCGATCCGCTTCATCCACCACGCGCTCTTTGCCGGCACCTTCCTGTCGCTGCACTATTATCTGGTTGATACCGCGATCCTTTTGGTGTTCGCATATGCGGGATACCGGTTCACGCGGACGCGCCAGATGACGACGCAATACTACTGGCTCTACCGCAAGACCTCGCCCTTCAGCTGGGCACCGAAATGACCGGGTTCCGCCGCCCGGCGACCTGCGGGGCGGCGCGCGCGGCGGCCGGTGAGCGGAACACCGGCGGCTGACCGATTACGAAGCGTTCCGTGCAACATGGGAGTTTTCCAATGAAGAAATCCGTCCTTTCGGCACTTGCGCTGGCGGCCTCGCTCGGGCTTGCCTCCGCCGCCTGGGCCGACGTCCTCTTCGCCGTGGGCGCGCCGCTCACCGGCCCGAACGCCGCCTTCGGCGCGCAGATCCAGAAGGGCGCGGAAAAGGCCATCGCCGATATCAACGCGGCCGGCGGGATGAACGGCGAGCAGATCCAGATCACGCTGGGCGACGACCAGTCCGACCCGAAACAGGGCGTCTCGGTCGCCAACAAGTTCGTGGCCGACGGCGTCAAGGTGGTGATCGGCCACTTCAACTCGGGCGTGTCGATCCCGGCCTCGGAAGTCTATGCCGAGAACGGAATCCTCGAGGTTTCTCCCGCCGCCACCAACCCGGTCTACACCGACCGCGGCATGTGGAACACCTTCCGGACCTGTGGCCGCGACGACCAGCAGGGCGACATTGCCGGCGCCTACATCGCCGAGCACTTCAAGGACGCCAAGATCGCCGTGGTCCACGACAAGACGCCCTACGGCCAGGGTCTTGCCGACCTGACGAAGGCGGCGATGAACAAGGGCGGCGTGACCGAGGTGATGTATGAAGGCATCAACGCGGGCGACAAGGACTTCTCGGCGCTGATCGCCAAGATGAAGGAAGCCGGCGTGACGCTGGTCTATTACGGCGGCCTGCACACCGAGGCCGGCCTTCTGATCCGCCAGATGGCCGACCAGGGGCTGAAGGTGCCGCTGATGTCGGGCGACGGCATCGTGTCGAACGAACTCGCCGCCATCGCGGGTGACGCGGTCGCGGGCACGATGAACACCTTCGCGCCCGATCCGCGTCTGCGCCCCGAAGCCCAGGCGCTGGTCGAGACCTTCCGCGCCGAGGGCTTCGAACCCGAGGCCTACACGCTCTACTCCTATGCCGCGGTCCAGGTCGTGGCCGCTGCGGCCGCCGCTGCGGGGTCGAACGACACGATGGCGATCGCCGAGGCGCTGAAGGCAAAGGGTCCGTTCCAGACGGTTCTGGGCGAGCTGTCCTTCAACGAGAAGGGCGACATCACCCGCCCCGACTACATCATGTATGAATGGAAGAAGGGCGACGACGGCAAGTATAGCTACTTCGCCAAGTAAGGGCTGACCGGCCGCGGCCGTGCCAGAGGGCGCAGCGCATCTTCCGGTGCGCTGCGTCTTTGCTTTGCCCCCTGCCATCCGCTTTCCCCCGGCGCCCCTGCCCCCTTGCCAAGCGCCCCCCGCACGGCTATAGGGCGCCTCTCGAATACTCCGCGCGGCCGGCCAAGTGGCATTGCCGAGTCGCGCGTTCACATCCGCACAGGAGATGGAAATGCCCAAGATGAAGACCAAGTCGGCCGCGAAGAAGCGGTTCAAGATGACGGCCTCGGGCCATGTCAAGGCGGGTGTCGCGGGCAAGCGGCACGGCATGATCAAGCGTTCGACGGACTTCGTCCGCAAGGCGACCGGCACGATGGTGCTGGCCGACGCGGATGCGAAGATCGTCAAGAAATACATGCCCTACGACCGCTGAGGAGAGTGACACATGTCTCGCGTTAAATCCGGCGTCGTCACCCACGCCCGTCACCGCAAGGTCATCAAGAAGGCGAAGGGCTATTACGCCGCCCGCTCCACCAACTTCCGCACCGCCACCCAGGCGGTCGACAAGGCCAACCAGTACGCAACCCGCGACCGCAAGGCCCGCAAGCGCAACTTCCGCGCGCTGTGGATCCAGCGGATCAACGCCGCGGTCCGTGCGGTGGATGCCGAGATGACCTATTCGCGCTTCGTCAACGCGCTGTCGAAGGCGGGGATCGAGGTCGATCGCAAGGTGCTTGCCGATCTTGCCGTGCACGAACCCGCGGCGTTCGAGGCCATCGTCGGCAAGGCGAAGGCGGCGCTCGCGTAATTCCTCTCTCCGAGGGACAGGAGAACCCCGCGAGTGCCGGAACGGCGCCGCGGGGTTTTTTCTTGCCGCCTTGCAATGGCGGGGCGGCATGGATAGCACAGGTCCGATATGGGCCGGAGGGTCGGATGGACGGATTGGACGCGCTGAAGGGCAGGTATCTGGAAGGGATTTCCGGGGCGGGCGACGAAGCATCGCTCGAGGAACTCCGGCTGGCGGCGCTCGGCAAGAAGGGCGAGATCAGCCTGAAGATGCGCGAGCTTGGCCAGATGGACCCGGCGGCGCGGCAGACCGCCGGCGCCGCGCTCAACGCG
Organism: Paracoccaceae bacterium; assembly: GCA_039808285.1. GTDB lineage: Bacteria > Pseudomonadota > Alphaproteobacteria > Rhodobacterales > Rhodobacteraceae > Albidovulum. The sequence goes on along the minus strand of JBDHSQ010000054.1, from coordinate 2,283 downwards.
CTGAAGGACGAGATCGACGCGGCCTTGCGCGCGCGCAAGGCGGCGCTGGCCGATGCGGCGCTGGACGAACGGCTGAAGGCCGAATGGCTGGATGTGACGCTGCCCGGCCGGCCCCGTCCGCGCGGCACGATCCATCCCGTCAGCCAGGTGACCGAGGAGGTCACCGCGATCTTCGCCGACATGGGCTTTGCCGTGGCCGAAGGGCCGCAGGTGGAGAGCGACTGGTACAACTTCGACGCGCTGAACATCCCGCCCGAGCACCCCGCCCGGCAGGAGCACGACACCTTCTTCCTGGTGCGCGAGCCCGGCGACACCCGCCCGCCGCATGTGCTGAGGACGCACACGAGCCCGGTGCAGATCCGCGCGATGCAGGCCCAGGGCGCACCGATCCGCGTCATCGCGCCCGGCCGCGTCTACCGGATGGACATGGACCAGACCCATACGCCGATGTTCCACCAGGTCGAGGGGCTGGCGATCGACCGCGACATCTCGATGGCCAACCTCAAATGGGTGCTGGAGGAGTTCTGCCGCGCCTATTTCGAGGTGGATCAGGTGGAACTGCGCTTCCGCGCCTCGCATTTCCCCTTCACCGAGCCCTCGGCCGAGGTCGACATCCGCTGTTCCTGGGAGGGCGGGCAGTTGAAGATCGGGCAGGGCGAGTCGTGGATGGAGATCCTCGGCTCGGGGATGGTGCATCCGAAGGTGCTTTCCGCCGCCGGCGTGGATCCGGCGGAATGGCAGGGCTTCGCCTTCGGCATGGGCATCGACCGGCTGGCGATGCTGAAATACGGCATCCCCGATCTCAGGGCGTTCTTCGAGAGCGACCTGAGGTGGCTCCGTCACTACGGCTTCGGCGCGCTCGACATGCCGACGGTGGCCGGGGGGTTGAGCCGGTGAGAAGATCGGCCGTCCCGCCCGGGCACAAGCCCGGGCAGCGCCCGACCCGCGCCCCCGGGGCGGGCGCTGCCCTTCGTGCACGAACCCTTACGCCACCGCAGACCCCCTCGGAACGCCTGACATGAAATTCACCCTCTCCTGGCTTAAAGACCACCTCGACACCACGGCGAGCCTCGACGAGATCGCCTATGCGCTGACCGACCTCGGGCTCGAGGTCGAGGCGGTCACCAATCCGGCCGAACGGCTCGGCGCCTTCCGCATCTGCCGGGTGATCGAGGCGGTGAGCCACCCCAACGCCGACAAGCTCAGGCTCTGCCGGGTGGCCACCTGGCCCGACGGCCCCGGCGGGCGGATGGAGGAGGTGCAGGTGGTCTGCGGCGCGCCGAACGCGCGCACCGGCATGGTCGGCGTCTTCGCCCCGGTCGGCACCCATGTGCCCGGCACCGGGGTGGACCTGAAGCCCGGCGTGATCCGCGGCGTCGAGTCGAACGGGATGCTCTGTTCGGAGCGCGAGCTGGAACTGTCGGACGACCACACCGGGATCATCGACCTGCCTGAGGACGCGCCGCTCGGCGAGCGGTTCATCGACTGGAAGGGCCTGAACGACCCGGTGATCCACATCAAGATCACCCCGAACCGCCCCGACGCGCTCGGCGTGCGGGGGCTCGCCCGCGACCTCGCCGCGCGGGGGCTGGGGCGGCTGAAGCCGCTCGACATCGCCCCGGTGCCGGGGACGTTCAAAAGCCCGATCACGGTCACGCTCGCCCCGGACGTGCGGGACCGCGCCTGCCCGCATTTCACCGGCCGGCTGATCCGCGGTGTGCGCAACGGCCCCTCGCCCGCCTGGCTGCAACAGCGGCTGACGGCGATCGGGCTCAGGCCGATCTCGGTGCTGGTCGACATCACCAACCTCTTCACCTTCGACCTGAACCGGCCGCTGCATGTCTTCGACGCCGACCGGCTGACCGGCGGCATCACCGTCCGGCAGGCGCGCGCCGGCGAGACGATCCTGACGCTCGACGGCAAGGGCTACGAGCTTGCCCCCGACATCACCGTGGTTGCCGACGAGGCCAGGCCGCAGGCGCTCGGCGGGCTGAAGGGCGGCGAGGCGACCGGCAGTTCGGAGGCGACCGTCAACGTCTTCGTCGAATCCGCCTGGTTCGACCCGATCGTCACCGCGGCAACGGGCCGGGCGCTGCGCATCCATTCCGACGCGCGCTACCGGTTCGAGCGGGGCGTCGACCCCGAGTTCACCCGGCCCGGGCTGGAACTGGCGACGCGGATGATCCTCGACCTCTGCGGCGGCGAGGCGTCGGAGCTTGTCGAGGCGGGCGCGCCGGTCGACACCGCCCGCGCCTACCGCTTCGACCCCCGCCGCGTCGTCGG
>JBDHSQ010000053.1:0-21798 GCA_039808285.1 Paracoccaceae bacterium | reverse complement strand
CGCCGTGCCGGATGAAATCCTTGAAGTTCGCAAACGATCCCATGACCACCCTTTGCGCGCTGATCTTGGAGGTTACCGACGTTCACACCAAAAATAGTTAACAACCGTGCGCTGCTGGAGAAGGTTGGATTTCCGTGGCCTTCGGGTGGCGGAGGGCGTGGGCCTGAAGTCTAACCTCCTCCAGCAACTGTAACCGCCAAAGGCACGTGCAAACATTGCGGACGGTGGCGCCTGCCGTTTCAGTCGCGGAAATCGTCCTTGAACCTGTCGATCTGGTGCATCCGCTCATGCAGGACGGTGACGATACCGACATCTCCGTCGGACAGCCGGCGCCAGTAGACGAAATGATGCTCGTAGCGGAAGAAGAAGCCTTCGACGCCGAACTCTGCCGGGACAGGCTTTGAGACGACGCCATGAGCTTCGATCCGCTGAAATGCTTCGAACATGCCGGCGATGTAGCGATCAGCCTGTGCCTCGCCCCACCTCTCGCGCGTGTAGCGGTAGACGTCGTCAAGGCGGAGCGATACCGCCTCCTGGAAGCGGACGGTCATCTGGTCAGGCCCGGTTGCGGGCGATGACCTCGGCCGCTGTCAGCGGCTTGTAGCTGGTCTCGGGCGCGGCGAAGGCGCGCGTCAACTCGGCTTTAAGCCGATCGAAGGCCTCGCGCTCGGCCCGCTCCTTGTCGCGCCGGATCAGGTCGCGGACATATTCGCTGATGTTCTCATAGGAGCCGTTCTCGCCGACATTGGCCGCAACGAAGTCGCTGAGCGCGCCGCTGAGGCGGACGGTCATGGTCGTGGTGCGGGACATGGCGGGCTCCAGTGGCGCGGCGTGTATTCAATATAACCAAAAATCACTACACATCAAGGAAGGCGGCGGCATCAACCCGCCGCCTCTCCGCCGGCTTAGCGCATCGCAACGTCCTCGTTGTCTTGCCGACTGGCGAGCATCAGGACCATATGGAACACGATGTCCGAATGTCTGGCCAGCGCGATCAGAGGCTCGCCGCTGGGACCCCGCTCGCCTGAGATCCAGTATTTCACGGTCCGCTCGCTGGCCCCGTCCACCGCATCGCTGTCTTGACTGCCCGATGCGTCAAGCCGAGTTCGTCCCGAAGCGCAGCGGCGATGGCGCTCCGGTAGTCGGCTACCTCGGCTTCAAGGTGCACAATTGTTCCCGTTTTCGGCACAACCGTGCCCATCTTGATCCGCATCTCTGCGTCCTCCTCCGGCAAGACTTTGGGAGGGACATGAAAAGCGGCAGTTCGTATTTGCGCCTAAACTGCGCCAGAGGGCCATGTGCGCGGAGCAGCCTGCATGACTTGATCGGAGGCGGGCGTGGCTCAGGCAAGGACACCTTCATCCGGAGAGCTGGCTGACGCGCCCGAGCAACTGCTCGCCGCGGAAGATGTCCGGATGCCGACTGAACATCAGCAGTATTCAACCCAGAACCAGGTGCAAACTATCCGCGAATACGTCGAACGCCGCGGCATCAGGATTGTCAAAACCTATTCGGATGATGCGAAAAGCGGCCTGATCATCAGCGGCAGGACGGCATTGCAGCAGATGATCGCCGATGTCGAATCTGGGGAGGCAGAACTCAGCGTGATCCTGGTCTATGACGTCACCCGCTGGGGGCGCTTTCAGGACACCAACGAATCTGCTTATTACGAATACCGCTGCCGCAAGGCGGAGATGCAGGTCGCGTATTGCGCCGGGCAATTCGAAAACGACGGATCGCCCAATTCGACCATCATCAAGAGAAAGGGAACTGCGAGGCCGGGAGGGAGCCCGAACGGGTTGGATCTCTGTTCCTTTCCACGAACGCCACTGGCATCGAAGCGTAAAGGTGGCCCGAGGAACTGTCCCCACATTTTCAACTGGTTGCGGGCTTTACACCGAATGCGCGCAGTCGAGAGGTCCGAGAATATCGGACCGGAGAGACCGCTTCTCCGCCACCTCGCGTAGGCAGCAGCGCTCAGCCCAACCCGCAAAACCCTCGAAAACAACGAAAAATCCGACCGGAGCCGGAACGGCAGAACGCTTTCGCAGGGGCAAATGGCGGTGCTGTCAGACGAATGCGAACCAGTCTACGTTAGCCCTACCCCCATGTTCTATCAGACAGCGAGAAGGCCGCACCACTCGGCGACAACGGCGGCGCGGGTCTCTTTGTAGGTGTTGCGATCTTGGAGGTGGCGCTCCGTCGGAAAGTGGTTGTGGACCGAGACATGGACAGAAGCGAATTTCTGTAACGTGTGCAAGCGCCGGAACCGCAACATCGCCCGCTCGCGTCGTCGAACGGGAGGTGCGAGTTCTCGGCCCGGTTGCTGGGCCAGCGCCCTATCTCGCGGTCATCGCCACAGCCGAGTTCCTTCAGTGCTGCACCGCAGGATCGCAACTTGTCAGTCATGATCGCTTCAGGCCGGCCATGTCTTTTCATCGACTTCTTCGGGAACTTGAGCGCCTCCTTGCGATCGCGCGTCCTGGTCAAGATGCTTTCCAGCACCTCGCCATCATGATCGTCGGCGCAGCGAAGGTTCGGACAGGGAATAACCGATCTTGCGTGCGAGCCAACAGCCGATGGTCAGCCCGGTCACCCGGCCCCCCTTGTCGCGGCGGATACGCAGGGTCCATTCCCCGGGCGGGGCGGCATCCATGGCGCGGCGGCTGGTCACAGCCCAGAGGTCTTCGGCCAGAGGATACATCCGCTCCATCGGGCCCGCGCCCAGCATCCCCTCGAAACCGATGGAGGCGGCCCCGTCGCGTGCCTCGATCACCAGCGACGCATCGATTTCGTCGGACCGATAGCGCCCGGCGATCGGCGTGGCATCGGCCCAATCCAGGGGCTGCACTCTGCGGGCATGCACGGTCAGGTTTTCTGTTGCGCGCTCCATCACCATAAGATCGGCGTCGCGGCGAAGCGACAGGTCGGGGCCTCCGGCATGGCCCTCGGCGGTCTGGGGCAGAACCACGGGCGAGACCGCGTAATGCAGGCGCACGCCGCCCGGCGCATCGCGGGTGCGCAGGAAAAGCGCGTTTTCCTCGTCATACCACAGGCCATCCCAGCCCTGACCCGGGCCCGCCGCCGGGGCCTTGAGCCCGAGCGCGGCCGTCATCAGCCCCTCGGCCGCCCGCATGGCACTGGCCTCGTGGTTGAAGATCACCACGACCGACAACCGCTCGGCAGCGACATGCAGCCGGTAGGAGCAGAAGCCCCGCACCCCGCCACCATGGGCCGTGACCTCGACACCATCCCGCCGATAGTGGCGCAAGCCATAGCCATAGGGGGCCGGTTTTCCATCGGCAAACTGCACCGGCGCCGAGATACGACTGTAAAGCGCGGCCGGATCATTGCGATGGGCGTCGATATGGACCTCCCACGCCAGCATGTCGTCGAGCGAGGCAGAGACGCCGGAATCGCCGAACCAGGTGATCGCGCTCTCGGCGGGCAGAAAGCCCACCTCGTCATTGCCCTCATAGCCGATCACGCCATCAACCCTTTGCGCCATATCGGCAGCGAGACGGGCAGTCGGCATGGCAGCGGGGTGAAAGATGCGCTCTTGCAGCAGGGTCCCGAAATCGCGCCCGGTCGCCCGCTGGATCAACTCGGCCAAGAGCCGGAAATTGCCGTTGCAATAGGAAAAATGCGCCCCCGGTGCGAAATGGCCGCTGCGGGCCTGGCCCAGAAGCGCGCGGCCATCGGCCTCGGTGAACAGGCCTTCCGGCGCGGCCCCGTGCAACACAGTCATCGCCCAATAGTCGCGCAGTCCCGACTGGTTGTGGCAAAGCTGCGCGACCGTCGGAAGCCGCCCGCGATAGTGCGGCAAAAGATCGGGCAAGAGCGGATCCAACGCCTCGGGCTGCCCGAACATGTCGAGCAGCAGTGCGCAGGTCATGTGTTTCGAGATCGAGCAGATCGGCATCCGCCGCCCGGAGGTCATCGGCACCCGTGCCGCCACATCGGCATGGCCCCAGGCGCGCCGGGCAAGGACGCGGCCCCGATGCACCACCCCCGCGACCCCGGCCGGGCCACGGAACTGATCGGGAAGCAGCGCCAGTGCGCGCTCCAGCGCCACAAGATCGACCTCGGTCACGGTCAGCCCCTACTCCCCGCCCCGAAAGCACAGCCGCGTGCCGGGCTTGGCCAGGGCCAGAAACTCCAGCAGATCGGCGCGGGTCAGCGTGGCACATCCGGCGGTCGAGCCATAGCCCGCGCTTGCCACATGCAGAAAGATCGCGCTGCCCGCCCCCGGCACCACCGGGTCGTCGTTCTGCCCCAGAACGACGACGATGTCGTAAAGGTCATCCTTGCGCCACATCTCTTCATGGCTGGCCGCGAAGGGCAGCTTCACGGGGCGGTTGTAATCGGGATGGTCGGGCGCATCGCACCAGCCGTCATCCTTGGCGATCGGTTCGGTCGGAAAGACCGAAACCGGCGCCGCGCCCAATTTGTCGGCACGGTAAAGCACACGCCGGATCGGCCAGCAGCCGATCGGGCTGACGCCATCGCCCTCCACCCGTTTCACGGCGATGCCGCTGCGGCCCACCGCCGCGCGCCAGACCCTGTCGCCGTAGGTGGCCTGCCAGACATCCCCCTGCCGGGTCACGATCAAGTCCATCCTGTCCTCTCAACCAGCCAGCGGGAAATGGCAGGCAACCGAACGGCCGCCAAGGGTTTGCAGCGCAGGTTCCTCAGCCCGGCAGATGTCGCGCGCGAAGGGACAGCGGGTGTGGAACCGGCACCCGGAAGGCAGGTTCATCGGGCTGGGAATCTCGCCCCGCATCAGCGGCCGCTGGCGCCCGCGCTGGCGCGGATCGGGGCGCGGCACGGCCGCCATCAACAGCATCGTATAGGGGTGCAGGGGCTGGGCGAACAGGTCCTCGGTGGCGCCGACCTCGACCAGGCAGCCAAGGAACATCACCCCGACCCGGTCGGCGAACTGGCGCACCACGGCCAGATCGTGGGTGATGAAGAAATAGGTGAGGTCCAACTGGTCCTGAAGATCGCTCAGCAGATTGAGCACCTGCGCCTGGATCGACACGTCCAGCGCCGAGACGGATTCGTCGCAGACCACGAAATCCGGCTTGTTGGCCAGGGCGCGGGCGATGCCGATCCGCTGGCGCTGGCCACCGGAGAACTGGTGCGGATAGTTGCGCAGGTATTGCCGTCGCAGGCCCACCATCTCCAAGAGTTCGGCGCAGCGGTCGCGGATCTCGGCCGGGCCGCCGAAGCCATGGCTGCGCAGGGGTTCGGCCAGGATTTCCCCGATCCGCATCCGGGGGTTGAGCGAGGCGTAGGGGTCCTGGAACACGATCTGCAGCTTCTTGCGCAAGGCCCGCATGGCGGCATCGTCCAATGCGGTCAGGTCGGCGCCGCGATAGTGGATGGCACCCGAGGTGGGTTCCTGAAGCCGCAGCATCACCCGCCCCAGCGTGGTCTTGCCGCAGCCGGATTCGCCCACCAGGGCAAAGGTTTCGCGCGCGCGGATGTCCAGCGTGATGCCATCGACGGCACGCACCACCCGCACCGGCCCCCCCATCAGGCCGCCGCCGATGCGGAAGTGCTTGGTCAGGTCCCGGGTCGACAGCACGATGTCCGGGCCCGGGCTCATGGCGCCTGCTCCTTCGGCAGGGCATCCTGCGCCTCGTGCAGCCAGCAGCGCGCGACATGGCCCTCGCCGAGACGCAGCAGATCGGGTGCGTGCCGGCGGCAGACCGGCATCACCGCATCGCAGCGCGGGTTGAACCGGCAGCCCGGCGGCAGCTTCGCCAGATTGGGCACCATGCCGGGGATCGACGGCATCCGTCGCGCTACCCGCGCCCCAGTCGCGCGCGGGATCGAGGCCAGCAGCCCGCGGGTATAGGGATGCGAGGGGTGCTCGAACAGGTCGAACACATCGGCCTGCTCGATCATCTGGCCGGCATACATCACGTTCACCTCGTCGCACATCTCGGCGATGATGCCGAGGTCATGGGTGATCAGGATGATCGAGGTTCCCACCCGGTCGCGCAGGTCGCGCATCAGCGCCAGGATCTGGGACTGGGTGGTCACGTCGAGCGCGGTGGTCGGTTCGTCCGCGATCAGAAGCTTCGGCTCGCAGATCAGGCCCATGGCGATCATCGCCCGCTGGCGCAAGCCGCCCGACAACTGGTGCGGATAGGCATCCAGCCGGGTCTGCGGCTCGGGGATGCCGACCAGCTCGAACATCTCCTGCACGCGGGCGCGGATGGCGCGGCGGCCCAGCCCGCGGTGGATGGCCAGCGGCTCGCCCACCTGTTCCCAGACCCGGCGCACCGGGTTCAGCGCGGTCATCGGTTCCTGGAACATCATGGCGATGTCCCTCCCGCGGATGGCGCGCAGCCCGGCCGGGCCAAGACGCGACAGGTCGGTTCCGTCCAGCAGGATGGACCGGGCGCCGATGCGGCCCTGCGGCTGCGGCACCAGCCCCATCAGCGCAAGCGCCGTCATGCTCTTGCCCGAGCCCGATTCACCGACCAGCCCGACGATCCGCCCGCGGCCCACGTCGAAGGACACGTCGTCCAGCACCCGCACATCGCCGCGCCCGCCGCTGAAATCGACGCAAAGCCCGCGCACAGAAAGGATGGGATCCGCCGCCATGATCAATCCTTCATCGACGGGTCAAGCGCATCGCGCAGCCCGTCGCCGATGAAGTTGAAGGCCAGCACCGTCAGCAGGATGGCCACGCCCGGGGCAAGCGCAACCAAGGGCGCCTGGAACATGTATTCCTTGCCCTTGGCGACCAGAAGGCCCCAGCTTGCCTCGGGCGGCTGCACGCCCACGCCAAGGAAGGACAGGCTCGATTCCCACATGATCGCTTCGGGGATGGCCAGGGTGAACAGCACGATCAGGGTCGGCACCACATTGGGGAAGATATGGCGGACCATTACGGTGACCCGCGCGGTGCCGTTGGCGCGGGCGGCCTCGATGAATTCCTTCTCGCGCAGCGCCAGCGTCTGCGACCGCACCACCCGCGCGACCGAGGCCCAGCCGACCAGCGCCAGCGCCAGGAAGATGTTCAGCAGGTTCGCCCCCAGCGTATACATCACCACCATCGCCAAGAGCAGCGAGGGGAAGGCGATCATCATGTCCGCCAGCCGCATGATGACGAAATCGGTCCTCCCCCCGACATAGCCGCTGAGGATGCCCATCGCCGTGCCGATCGTCATCGAGATCAGGCTGGGCACGATCCCCACCACCAGAGAAACACGCGCGCCGTAGAGGATGCGGGTCAGCACGTCGCGGCCGAAATTGTCGGTGCCCAGCCAGTAGCTGGCCGAGGCCGGCAGCAACTGGTCGTCCAGCGCCACCCGGTAGGGATCGTGCGGGCTGATCCAGGGGGCGAAGACCGCCCCCGCCACCAGCGCCAGCACGAAGGCCAGCCCGACCATCGCCATCCGGTTCTTGCGGAAGGCGTGCAGCGTGTCGCGCAGGAAGCTTGTCTCCTCCAGCGTCTCGGCGGCGGCCGCGGGGGTGTCGGCAAGGCTGGCCATCATGCCCGTCCCATCTGGTCGCGGATGCGGGGATCGAGGATGGAATACAGGATGTCGGCCACCAGGTTGCCAAGGATCACCAGCACGGTGGTGAACAGCACCGCGCCCTGCAACAGCGGCATGTCGCGCGAGGAAATCGCGCTGACGGTGATCCGCCCCACCCCGGGGATCGAGAAGATCGATTCGGTGATCACCGCGCCCGACAAGAGGCCCGCCACCTGGATGGCCATGATCGTGACCACCGGGATCAGCGCGTTCTTCAGCGCGTGGCGGGTGATGACGCCGGTTTCGTGCAGGCCCTTGGCCCGCGCGGTGCGGATATAGTCCAGCCGCATCACCTCGAGCAGGCTGGATCGCGTCAGCCGGGCGATGACCCCGGCCGAGGACCAGCCCAGCGCCACCGCCGGCAGGACCAGGTATTGCCAGCCGTAGAAGCCCGAGACCGGCAAGAGCTTCAGTTGCATGGCGAAGATGTATTGCAAGAGCAGCGCCGACCAGAAGATCGGCATCGACACGCCCAGCAGCGAAAAGCCCATGAAGAAACGGTCGACAAGGCTGTCGCGCCGCACCGCCGACAGGATGCCGGCCGGGATGCCGATGATCCAGGACACGGCCGCCGCGCAGACGGCCAGCATCAGCGTATTGGGAAATGCCTTGAGGATCAGGCCCGTCACCGGCCGGTTCAGCTTGATGGAATTGCCGAGGTCTCCCTGAAGGGCGTTGCCCAGGAAGGACAGGTAGCGGGTGACCAGCGGATCATCCAGCCGCATCTGGGCGCGCACCCGCTCGACTATCTCGGGGCTGGCATGTTCCTTCATCATCAGCGCCACCGGATCGCCCGGCACCACGTTCAGCATGACGAACAGGATCAGCGTGATCCCGATCAGCACCGGGATCGACACGAGGATGCGGCGAAGGGCGAACATCAGCATCGTCAGGACCGCTTCGGCTTGCGGCGCCTGTCCCGGGCTTGCGGGCAGGCGGCGGGCATGGGACGCCGGGGCCGGCACGAACCGGCCCCCGGCTGACTGCGGCGCTTTGGCCTATTCGACCTCGACGTTGAAATAGTTCATGTCGCTCCAGCCGTTCCACGGCACGACGAAGTTCTTCACCCGCGGCTGCACCACATAGCTGTGGTCCAGGCTGAACAGCGGCACCCAGGCGGCGTCGGTGTCGACGATCCTTGCCGTCAGGTCCTGATACAGCTTGCAGCGCGCCGCCTGGTCGGTCATCCCGCGCGCCTTCTCGATGGCGGCAAAGACCTCGGGGTCGTTGTTGTTGTAGCCCCGGTTCTTCGAGCCGGATTCCGAGAAGAAGGTGTAGAAGAAGTTGTCGGGGTCGTTGAAATCGGCCGACCAGACCTGGGTATAGGCCTCGGCCGCGCCGGCCTTGCGCGCGTCAAGGAAGGCCGCCTCGTCGGTGGTGACGATATTGGCCTTGAACCCGGCCTCGGCCACCTGGGCCTGGATGATCTGGTTCATGTCCGACCACTTGCTCGACCAGCTCGAGACCTGGTGCAGGTTGATCTCCACCCCGTCGGGATAGCCCGCCTCGGCCAGAAGCGCCTTGGCTTTGGCCGGATCGTAGGGGATTGCGGCGGCCGCGGTGTAGCAGGTCAGCCCGCGCGGCATCACGCCGTCTTCCAGCTTGCCCTTGCCGTAGAAGTTCTTGTCCAGGATCGTCTGCCGGTCGATCGCCATCTGGAACGCCTTGCGCACCCGCACGTCGTCGAACGGCTTTTTCAACTGGTTGATGTTGTAGTAGTAGATCCCCACCCGCGGGCCCGACTTGACCTGAGCCTTCCATTGCTCGCTGTCATAGAAATAAGGGGTCTGGGTCGGGGCATAGTCCAGGTCGAACACGTCGATCTCGTCGGATTCGAACAGCATCCGCAGCGTCTCGGAATCCGACACCACCCGCACCAGCAGCCGGTCGAGCTTTGGCCGGCCGCGCCAGTAGCCGTCGTTCGCCTCCAGCATCTGGCTGTCGTTCAGCGTGTAGTCGCGCAGGATGAACGGGCCCGTGCCGTTGGTGGTTTCCGGCGTCAGGCCGAACTGGTCGCCCGCGGCGGTGGTGAAATCGCGGTCGTAGATCGAGGCGCCGGGCGAGGCCAAGAGCGCCAGGAAGGCCGCATAGGGCTGCGCCAGCGTGATCTGGACGGTCTGGTCGTCCACCGCCTTCAGGCCGGACACGCTGTCGGCGGTGCCCGCCAGCCGCTCTTCGGCGCCGGCGATGAAGGTCAGGATGTCGGTGTTCAGCGCCTTGGTCGCCGGGTTCAGCATCCGGTCGAAGGTATAGACCACATCATCGGCCGTCAGCGCCGCGCCATCGTGGAAGGTGACGCCCTGCCGCAGGTGGAAGGTATAGGTCAGGCCGTCCTCCGACACCTCCCAGCTTTCCGCCAGCCCCGGCACCAGCGCCGACTGGCCCGGGCCGGTCGTCTCGGATTCGACCAGCCGGTCGAACAGGTTCAGCGGCAGCGTATAGGCATCGGTCGTCATCTGCACGTCGGCGGTCTTGGGGTCTTCCGGGTAGGAGACGCGCAGCATGTTCTCGGCCAGCGCCGGGGACATCAGCATCAGGCTGGCAAGACCGGATGCCAGCAGCAATTTCACCTTGGTCTTGTTTGTCATTTCAACTCCTCACTGCAGGTTCGGCCGCTGGTGCGGCATCAGGCGACTTCATTGAAAAGAGCGGAGCCTGTCGCACAGCTACACCCCCGCGCGCACTCAATCGGCCCGTTGCCACGGACCGCCCTGTTCCAGCTTCAGCAAATCGCGGATACCTGCCCGCTGGCGAATGATCCTGAAATGTCCCTCGTCGACCAGCACCTCGGGGATCAGATCCCGCGAGTTGTAAGTTGATGACATGGCGGCCCCATATGCCCCGGCGTCGCCGAACGCCAGCAGGTCACCACGGATGATCTGACCCAAGTCATCATAGACCCCGAAATCATCGGAGCTTTCACAGATCGGACCAACAAGGCGGCAGGCGCGCGGCTCCGTCCCCAGCCGCGGCAGATGCAAGGTGTGGATGGGGTGTCGCGCGTCATAAAGCGCCGGTCGCATCAGATCGTTCATCGCGGCATCGACAATCACGACATCGGCACCTTCCCCCGCCTTGCAATAAAGCACTTCGGTCACCATCACCCCGGCACGGGCGCAAAGCCAGCGCCCAGGCTCGACATTCAGCGCCAGATCAAGGCCACCGACAGTTTCGGCAATGATCGCGGCATATTCGGCCAGATCCGGGCCCGCCCCTCCATCGGCCCCGATGCCAAGGCCGCCGCCCAGATCCAGACGATCGACCTGCAGACCTGCCGCCCGAAGGTGGCGCACCAGATCGGCCAGCACGCTCCACGCCTTGCGGAACGGTCCCAGATCGAGGATCTGCGAGCCGATATGCACGGCCAGCCCGACCATCCGCACCTCTGGCGGGGCATTGGCATAAAGCGCCGGGATCTGGTCGAACGGGATACCGAACTTGCTGTCCTTGCGGCCGGTCGTGATCTTGGCATGGGTTTGCGCATCGACATCAGGATTGACGCGCAGCGCCACGGGGGCCCGAACGCCCAGTTCCCGCGCGATCTGCGCCACCATTTCCAGTTCGGCCGGGCTTTCGACGTTGATCTGGTGGACCCCCAACTCCAGCGCGGCGCGAATCTCGGCACTCGTCTTGCCGACACCGGAAAAGATGATCCGCCCGGCGGGGCAGCCGGCGGCCAGCGCGCGCTGCATCTCTCCGCCTGAAACGATATCCATTCCGCATCCCAGCCGAGCCAGTTCGGCCAGCACATGGATGTTGCCGCAGGCCTTGACCGCAAAGCAGACCGCCACCCCCAGCGGCCCGACCGCCGCCTCAAGCGCGGCGTGCCGCGCCCGCAAGGCGGGCGCTGAATAGGCGTAGAACGGCGTTCCGACCGCCGAGGCAACACTCTCCAACGGCACCCCGTGGGCACAGAGTCTACCGCCCTCGCGGTCAAGCCAGCGCTCGGCATCCTCTTGGGTCTGCGCGGGCGCGAACGGCTTGGCGGCGGTCATGACAACCCTCGGGCTACGGTGGTTGCCCTGACTATCCCGAAAGAAAACATTCACACGAAATACTTCATGGGTATCTTTCATTCATTTCTGATATATCTCCTTGCATCAGGAGTCCCGGACATGAAGCTGAACCAGCGCCAGATCGACGTGTTCAATGCGGTCATGGTGAACAAAAGCATCACCGCCGCCGCTGCCAAGCTTGGAAGCTCGCAACCCACCCTCAGCCGCGAGATACGCGAAATCGAAAGCCGGCTGGGTTTCGACCTCTTCCTGCGCTTCGGCAAGCGGCTGACACCCACCGAACAGGCGATCTTGCTTCACGAGGTGGTCCTGCGCTCCTTCGTCGGGCTGGACGAGATCAGCCGCGCGGCCTCGGCGATCCGCACCCACAATGCCGCAAATTTCAGAATCGCAAGCATTCCCGCCTACGCCGAGTCGGTCATCCCACGCGTCATCCAGCGTTTCCTGAAAAGCAGACAGGCGCTGCATTTCTCGATCCATTCGCATGAGGAGCCCTCGCTGCGGCACGAGATGACGACCAGGGTGTTCGACCTCGTTCTCGCCGAGAACCTGTTTGAACGCGACAGTGCCACCGGCGCGACGGTATTCGCGGGGGATATGGTTTGCGTTCTGCCCCAGGGCCATCCGCTGGCCTCGCGCGCCGAACTGGCCCCTGCCGATTTCGCCAGCCAGCCCTTCATCTACTTCAGTCAGAATGATCCCTATCGCCACAAGCTCGATGTCGTGTTCCACGAGGCGGCAGTGGCGCGGAATTATGCCGCCGAGACGACGACGGCAGCCAGCGTCTGTGCCATGGTTGCGGCAGGCGTCGGCATCTCGGTGATAAACCCGCTGACGGCAGCCAGCCACACCGGTGGGCCGGTGGTCTTTCGGCGCCTGTCCGTGCCGGTGCCGTATCAACTGTCTCTGTGGCACCCGGCGCGCAGCAACCGCCTGACGCAGATCAAGCGCTTCATCGCCTTCCTCGAGGAAGAGGTTGCCGGAATGGCGGATGAACTCGACCATCACCTGCAACCCTGACCGCCGGTCCCGCTCCTGGTTGAAGTGGATACAGACCGAAGCATGGACCGAGGCGAGCATCTGCAGGCTTCGCATCCGCCGGAACCGCTGCATCGCACACTCTGGCCTTTGGACCGGCAGGTGCGAATTCTCCGCCCGATTGTTCAGCCAGCGGCCGGTTTCCTGCCGGAACTCGACACCGAGCTCCCTCACGGCGGCACCAGGGGGCCGCAGGTTGTCAGTGACGAAGGTTTCGGGCTGGCCATGCCGCTTCAGCGTCCTCCTCAGGCATCTCGGTGCTGCCTTCTTGTCCCGCGCCCTGGTGAGGCAGCTTTCCAGCACTTCGCCTTCATGATCGACAGATCGCCAGAGGTAGTGCGTCACCCCGTTGATCGTCACGAACACCTCGTCCAGGTGCCACTGACAGTGACCTTCCTGTCGCCGCGCCTGCAGCAGGTCCTCCTCGAAGGGCGCCGGCCTCCGGGCCTGACGGTCGCGTATCTCGTCCGCGAACCGCTTCCCCTTGACTGGGGTGAGCAGCAGCATCGCCTCGCGGCTCTCTGAGATCGTGACTGGCCACGGACGGCACGTCTGCGCCGTCCGCGACGCATTTTGGCACCGGATATCGACCTGCAACAGGCCTGATCGGCACCTGTTGTTCGCCCGATCCCGTCCTGATATTCCTGCCGCCAAAGGCGCCCGATAACATACTGAAATCACGCCAGTTAGTGGAGTTTCAATGCTACCATCGGGCCCTGAGACAGTGCGAAATCTGCGACATCAGGTTGCTGCGATCCACGCCAGCCATCCCCGGGCAAACCGAACCGGCTCTCCATGCCCGCGGAGACCCGTCCCGCAGAGCGGCAGGTTGGCGCGAGGGTCGTGCGTCTCCGTGCTGGAGATGCGCCACTAACCCGCGGAATGACGGGGGAAATCCAGGCAAGTCGCGCGAATGACAAGAGAGACAAGGGTGGATGGCGGACAGTGAGGGATTCGAACCCTCGAGACGGTTCCCCGCCTACACACTTTCCAGGCGTGCGCCTTCGACCACTCGGCCAACTGTCCGTGCGGCGCTGTTTATCGTCGGGCCGGGCGTCAAGGCAAGAGGCGGCGGAGAAAAATCGCCGGGATGTTCATTGCGCCAGGAGGACGGTCACGCGCCGGTTCTGCCGGCCCTTGTTCTCGATCCGGCCGATCGTGATCCGGCCGATCTCGCCCGTGCGGGCGACGTGGGTGCCGCCGCAGGGCTGGAGGTCGACCTGACCGCTGCCCTGTCCGATCCGGACCAGCCGCACCCGGCCCTGCCCGACGGGCGGGGCCACCGACATGGTCTTCACCAGCCCCGGGTTCGCGGCAAGCTCGTCATCGCTGATCCAGTCACCGCTCACCGCGAGATCGCGCGCGACGAGATCGTTGAGCCTTTCCTCGAGCGCGGCCACATCGTGGGGCGGCTGCGGCATGTCGAAGTCGAGCCTGCCCTTCCCCTCGCCGATCTGGCCGCCCGTCACCGGCAGGGGAATGACGACAGAGAGGAGGTGGAGCGCGGTATGGGCCCGCATGTGGCGATAGCGGCGGTCCCAGTCGAGGCGCTGAAGAACCTGGGTGCCCGGGGGCGGCAGCGCGGCGGGTTCGGCGGGGACGAGCACGACAGCGCGACCCTCGCCCCTGGCCGCGGTGGCGATCACCATCCGCCCCCCGCCCCATTCGAGGGTGCCGGAATCGCCGGGCTGGCCGCCGCCCGTCGGATAGAAGAGGCTCTGGTCGAGCACGATGCCGCCCTCGGCGGTATGGCCGGTGATCCGGGCCGGCGCTTCGCGCCGATAGGCGTCGTCACGAAACAGAAGCACCGTCATCGGCCCTCTCCCTCCCCGTCTTCGCCTCGGTCCGCCTCCTCGGCCTCGTCGGCCTCGGGATCGTTGCGGATGCGGCGGGGATCGGGTGGCACCGTCCCGCCCGAAGCCGCCGCCGGAGCGGGGGCAGGCGCCGGTGGCTGTGCGGCTTCCTCTGCGGCGGGAGGCGTTGACTGCGGCGCCGCGGCCGGCGCGGCGGTCGGGACCACCACCTTCTTTGGCCGGACGGAGACGATACCGGCGGCATCGGCGTTGTGCAGCCAGATGTCGCGCTGCGGGAAGGGAAGCTCGATCCTTTCAGCGGCGAAGCGCTGGTAGATCTGATGCAGCAACTCGGTCTGCACGCCCATCTTGAAGTTCACGTCCGAGAGGATGGCGCGGATCTCGAAGTTCAGGCTGTCGGGGCCGAAGCCGACGAGGTGGACCGCGGGCGCCGGATCGACCGCGACGAGCGGCTGCGCCTCGACCAGCTCGAGCAGGATCGCGGCGACCTTGCGGCTGTCGGAGCCGTAGGCCACGCCGATCGGGATGATGATCCGGCCGCTGAGGTTGCGGCGCGTGAGGTTCGTCACCACGCCCGAGACGAGATCGGCGTTGGGCACGATCACGTCGGTGCGGTCGAAGGTCTCGATCCAGGTGGAGCGGACCGAGATGCCCTTGACGATCCCGGTCTGGTTGTTCACCTCGATCATGTCGCCTTCGGAAATCGGCCGCTCGATCAGCAGGATGATGCCCGAGACGAAGTTCTGGACGATGTTCTGGAGGCCGAAGCCGATGCCGACCGAAAGCGCACCGACGACATAGCCGAGCGCGGAAAGATCAATCCCGGCACCGGTGATGGCCACCAGTGCGGCAAGGAAGATGCCGAGATAGCCGAGCCCCGAGATGAGCGCGTTCTGCACGCCCTTCTCGAGCTTCGTGCGCGGCAGGATCGCCGATTTCAGCGCCCCCTGCGTCAGCCGGGTCAGCGCATAGCCGATGGCGAAGATCAGGAGGAACGTCAGCAGGACCGCGGGCGAAAGCCGGGTCTCGCCGATTGTCAGCCCCTCGCTGAACCGGGTCCAGAGTTCCGACAGGTCGGCGGTGCGCGCGCCCCAGATCAGCGCGAAGGCCGGCAGCGCGAGGATCGCGAAGCCGAACCCGATCAGTACCGGCAGGAGCGCCTCGCGCCCCTCCTCGCCCGACCGGGTGGCGACGAGGTAGATGTCGGTCGCGAAGCGTTGCAGCAGCAGGATGAGCCCGAAAAGGCCGAGCGAGGCGACCGTGGGCCAGATCAGCGCGTTCGCCGCCGCGACATAGCCGACGAGCGCGAGCGCGGGGGCGACGACCGAAATCGCGACGACCGCCGTGCCGATCAGCCGCAGCGACTTGTCGCGGAATTCCGTCCCGGCGGGTGCCGACGGACCTTGCGCCGGCCGCAGGATCAGCCCGAGCCGGAACAGGAAGATCGCGAGGATGCAGACGAACGGCGCCGCCCATACCGCCTGCGCGGCCATCGACAGGGGCGGCCGGACCTCGGTGATGAAGGCCCGGCGGAATGCCTCGAGTGCGGCCATCAGCGCGATCGTGTTGACGTGGAAACGCGCCTCGGCCGGCCGGTCCGTCAGGGTCGGCCCGTGGCCGGCCTCGGAGCGGAAGAGCCATGAGGCGAGCCAGCGCAGCGTGAAAAAATAGAAGGCAGCCTGCGGCAGCGCGCTGATCAGCGCCCGCGACCGCATCCCGGTCATCCCGGTGGAGAGTATCGCCGCGACGAGAAGCACCATCCCGAGCACCGGCACGACCACCTGTCCGAGCGAGACGACGGCTGCGACGATATCGCCGCCGCGGATCGACGCGCGGGTCAGGAGCCGCACCGAGAGCCGCTCGATGAAGTCCGGACCGCGGACAAGAAGTATCCCGGCGATGGCGAGAAGCAGCACGATGACCGGCAGGTTGTTCGTCAGCTCGGTCCGGCGGGCGGGGTTGTTCCAGGCCTCGTCGGCCTCCTTCCAGAGGGTGTGCAGACCGCCGGTGAGGACCGCCACCCCCGCCGGCCAGTTCGCCGGGTTGGCCGGCGTGGGCGACAGGCGCAACAGTTCGCTTGCCTGGCGCGCACGGATCCGGGCGTCGATCTGGCGGATCAGGCCGTCGGCGCGGCTATAGGCCTCGACGGCGGCGAGGCCCGGCGCCTGGAGTTTCGAGAGCTGGTCGCTCAGCGCCTTGCGCCGGCCGGCGATCTCGGGCGCGTCGGGCTTTTCCTCGGTCGGCGCGGGGCCGAGCGCCGCGATCTGCGCCTTCACCGTCTCGATCTGGGCGGCATTGGCGTTCTGCGCGGTGCCGAAGGTGCTTCGCCACGCGACGATCCGCTCGCGCAGGGCCTCCAGCGCCTGGTTGCTGACACGGTCGGCGGCCAGCGCATCCTCGGCGCCCTGCGCGTCCTTCTCCCACTGGGCGTGGTCGACGACGGCGGCGTCCTGGGCCGCGGCCGCGCGCGGAAGCCAGAGCCCTGCGGCCAGCGGCAGGACCGCGAGGCCGAGGAGGAGGACAAGGAAGCGCAGCGACCGCATCAGTCGACAAAGACGCCGGGCAGGACGCGCGGCGTGCGGTCGAGCCAGCCCGGCACCGGCAGCCCCTTGG
Organism: Paracoccaceae bacterium; assembly: GCA_039808285.1. Taxonomy (GTDB): domain Bacteria; phylum Pseudomonadota; class Alphaproteobacteria; order Rhodobacterales; family Rhodobacteraceae; genus Albidovulum. The sequence continues at coordinate 4,761 of JBDHSQ010000053.1, read as the reverse complement.
CGTGGAGGAAGTCGGGGTTGAACAGCCTCGACTGGTAGCGCGTGCCGTAGTCGCAAAGCACCGTGACGATCGTGTGCCCCGGCCCCATCTGCCGCGCCATGCGGATCGCCCCGGCCACGTTGATGCCGGAGGATCCGCCAAGACACAGCCCCTCGTCGGCCAGAAGGTCGAAGACGATGGGCAGCGCCTCGCCGTCGGGGATCTGCCAGGCCATGTCGGGCCGGATTCCCTCGAGGTTGGCGGTGATCCGCCCCTGCCCGATGCCCTCGGTGATCGAGGAACCCTCGGCCCGGAGCTCGCCGGTGGTATAGTAGCTGTAAAGCGACGCGCCCTCGGGATCGGCGAGGCCGATCTTCACCCCCTTCGGCTGAAGCGCCAGCGCCACGCCCGCGAGCGTGCCGCCCGAGCCGACCGAGCAGACGAAGCCGTCGACCCTGCCGCCGGTCTGCTCCCAGATTTCGGGCCCCGTGGTCTCGACATGCGCCTGACGGTTGGCGGGGTTGTCGAACTGGTTGGCCCAGATCGCGCCATTAGGTTCGGTTTGTGCAAGTCTGTCGGCCAATCTGCCGGAATAGCGAACGTAATTGTTCGGATTGCGATAGGGCGCCGCGGGCACCTGAACCAGGTCGGCACCGGCGAGGCGCAGCATGTCCTTCTTTTCCTGGCTCTGCGTCTCGGGGATGACGATGACGGTGCGGAACCCCATCGACGCGCCCACCAGCGCCAGCCCGATGCCGGTGTTGCCGGCGGTGCCCTCGACGATGGTGCCGCCGGGTTTCAGATGCCCCTTCGCCACGGCGTCGCGGATGATGTAGAGCGCGGCGCGGTCCTTCACCGACTGGCCGGGATTGAGAAACTCCGCCTTGCCGAGAATCTCGCACCCCGTAAGCTCGCTCGGGCCCCGGAGGCGGATCAGCGGCGTGTTGCCGATGGCCGCGGCGAGGTCTTTCGAAATGCGCATGTCGATGCTCCTGTCGCTTGCCCCATTCCTAGGGCGCGGCGGGGCCGATCTCAAGTCCCGGCGTCCTCAGGCCCCGGACACCCCGGACATCAGCCGGTCGCGGTTGCGGGCAAGCCAGTAGGCCAGCAGGATCAGCGGCGCCGTGTTCACCTCGCCCGATTCGACCATCGCCATCAGGCGGCCGAAGGATACGAGGTGGCTGCGGATGTCCTCGGTTTCGGCATGAAGGCCGCCGGTGCCGGCCGCGCCGTCCGGCAGGTCGGCAAGCCCGACGTAGGTATAGAGATATTCTGCCATCGCCCCCGGAGAGGGATAGTAGTGCAGCGCCGGGAGGAGGGCGCCGAGCGCGATCCCCGCCTCCTCCCCGGCCTCGCGCCGCGCCGCCTCTTCCGGCGTCTCGCCGCCGTCGACGCGGCCCGCGGGCGCCTCCAGAATCCAGGATTGCGGGTCGCCCCGCCCGTGCGGCCCCATGCGGAACTGCTCGATCAGCAGCACCCGGTCCCGCACCGGGTCGTAGGGCAGCACCACCACGGCATCGCCGCTGAGAAAGACGCCGCGGTTGACCTCGCCGCTCATCGCCCCGTCGAAGCGGCGAAAGCGCAAGTCGAACTCTTCGACCGCGAAATAATTGGCATAGACCTGCCGGCCGTGGCCTCCGGTCACGTCCCCCGGACCGGCGCGGCGGCGCAGCGTGAGCGGCCCCTCCTCGGCCCCGGCGCGAAGCCGCGCGCCCGCCCGCATCAGCATCATGCCGTAGCGCGACCAGAGCCGGGGTGCCGGCACGATGCCGCGCTGCGCCATGAAATCCCCCGCGGCGGCCGTCACCACATCGCCCCATTTCGCGGCCCAGTCGGCAAGGCTCCAGGGCTGCGCGGGCCGCCACCGCCCCTGTGCCGGGAAATAGACCCTCGCGGTGCACGGGCCGGACGCGGTGTTCACGCTCACGTCGCGGGTGGCGAAGTCGAATCCCGCCTCGTAGAAATCGAGCCGCGCGACATCCTCCGCCCCGAGACCGCGGACGAGCACGCCGTCCGCCCCCGCGCCGCCCTCGACGATCAGCGGGAAGGCCCCGCCCTCGGCCCAGAAGACGGAATGGCCCACAAGCGTCGCGGGTTCCGCCGCGACGTCGCCTCCCACGACCACGCGCAGAAGCGGCGGGTGGCAGAGCGTCCCGTAGAAGAAGAAATCGGCCACCGGCATCACTTCCAGCGCCGCGCCGCCCATTCCGACAGAAGGCCGGCCAGCACGCCCCCGCCCACCAGAACCGCGATCACATCCCAGGCTGCCATCGCCCTGAGGTAGCCGACCCCGATGTCGAAGACCGCGACGATCGCCTCCATCGGCCCCTTGTATTCGGGACGGAAGGCCCTGAGGAACATGTCGTAGGTCGAGAAGACCAGAAGCGCGAGGCCGACCATGACGGCCGCGGTCTTCACCCCCGAATTGACTGCCGCCCAGTTGCCGCGCCCTGCCTCGGGCCCCATCACGCGCCATCCCGCGACAAGCCCGATCAGCGAGGACACGAAGGAGAAATAGCCGAACTGGGTGCCTTCCGGCAGGTGCGGCTTGTAGATTTCGGCGCTGAAGAAGGCGAGGACCGCGAAGGCGAACCCGGCAAAAAGCTTGGCGGCTGTGGGCACTAGACTGCTGGCCTCGTTACCGTGATCTGCGTCACGTCGCAGTTTCCGCCGCGGAACGCCCCCGCGCAAGAGGTGAGGTAGAAATTCCACATGCGTTGGAATCTTGCATCAAATCCCATCCGCGCGATCTCCTCCCAGCGCTGGTTGAAGGTGTCGTGCCAGCGGCGCAGCGTCTGGCTGTAGCTTTCGCCGAATTCGAGCGAATTCACGAAGGTCAGCCCCGCCCGTCCGATCTCGGCCCTGAGCGCCGAAGGCGAGGGCAGCATGCCGCCGGGGAAGATGTATTTCTGGATGAAATCCACGCTCCTGCGGTAGATCTCGAAGCGCCGGTCCTGGAGCGTGATGATCTGGAGCGTGGCGTTGCGCCCGGGCTTCAGGCGTTCGCGGACGGTGCCGAAATAGACCGGCCAGTATTTCTCGCCCACCGCCTCGAACATCTCGATCGAGGCGATGCCGTCGTAGGTGCTTCGCTCGTCCCGGTAGTCCTGGAGCTTGAGGTCGACCCGGTCGGCGAGCCCCGCCTTCTGGATGCGCGCCCGCGCGAAGTCGAGTTGCGCGCGCGAGATGGTGAGGCCCGTCACCCTGAGCCCCCGCTCGCCCGCCGCATATTCGGCAAAGCCGCCCCAGCCGCAGCCGATCTCCAGCACATGGTCGCCGGGCCCGACCGCCATCCGGTCGACCATCGACGCGTATTTGGCCCGCTGCGCGGCCTCGAGGCTTTCCTGCCCGCTGCGGAAGAGCGCCGAGGAATAGGTCATGGAGCGGTCGAGCCAGAGGGCGTAGAACTCGTTGCCGAGATCGTAGTGGTAGGCGATGTTGCGCCGCGCCTGCCCGCGCGAGTTGGAGCGCAGGAGGTGGCGCAGCCGCTCGTAGGCGCGCACCAGCTTCATTCCCGGGTAGCCGTCGTAGACGCTTTCGTTGTCGGTATGGATCATGTCCATGAAGGCCTGAAGGTCGGGCGTCGTCCAGCCGCCCTCCAGATAGGCCTCGCTGAAGCCGAGGTCGCCCTCGCGCACCAGCCGGGCGAAGATGTCGTCGTCGACCACATGGATCTCGGCCACCGGGCCCGGCGCCTTGCCCTCGGCCCGGAAGCACCGCCCGTCGGCGAGCACGAAGTCGAGCCGGCCGTGTTTCAGGCCCGAAGCGATGCGGAAGACCTGCGCGAAGTAGCGCGGCAGGTTCTGCTGGCCGTCGGTCGAGCGCAGGATCATCGGCAACCTCCCCGCGCCGGACGGTAGCGCGGCAACCGCGCTTGCCGCAAGCGGGTCATTCTGCGCCTGCACGGCCGCGGGCGGCATAGGCCCGGAGCGCCCGCGCCCGCGCCGCGGCGAGCTCGACGATGGGCGCGGGACGGGGCGCATCCGGCAAGAGGCCCCAGGCCCTCGGCGCGGCGGCGAAGAAATCGCGCGCGGTGGCGGGCGGCGCGGCCTGCCCCTCGGCAAGGAAGGCCCGCCGGTAGCGGCCGTCGGGGTCGAACCTCGCGGCCTGGGCGGCGGGGTTGAAGATGCGGAAATAGGGTGCCGCATCGGGGCCCGTGCCCGCGACCCATTGCCAGCCCATCGCGTTCGCGGCCGGATCCCAGTCGGTCAGGCAGTCGGCAAACCACGCCTGCCCCACCCGCCAGTCGGTCAGGAGGTGCTTGGTCAGGTAGGAGGCCGCGATCATCCGCGCCCGGTTGTGCATCCGCCCGGTCACGAACATCTCGCGCATCGCCGCATCGACGAAGGGCTCGCCGGTCATGCCGCGCCGCCAGCGCTCGGCGTCGGGGTTGTCGCCGCGCCAGGCAAAGCCCTCCCAGCCCTCGCGCCAGTTCTCCGTGGCCAGCCGCGGGTGGTGATACATCAGATGCCAGGCGAACTCGCGCCACACCAGTTCCGACAGGAACTTCTCGGCACCGGGATCGCCCGCCTCGCGCGCCCGCATCACGGCGTCCCAGACCGTGCGGGGCGAGATCTCGCCCCAGGCGAGGTTCTCCGACAGGCCGGATGCGGCGTTGCGCGCGGGGAAGTCCCGCGCCTGGGGATAGCGGGAAAGCCGGTCCGCGACGAAGGTCTCGAGCCGCGCGCGCGCCGCCGCCTCGCCCGTCGCCGCATGGCGCGCGAGAACCGGCGCGCCGCGGGCGACGGCCCCGCCCATCCGCCAGTCCGCAAGCCGGTCCGA
>JBDHSQ010000052.1:0-22042 GCA_039808285.1 Paracoccaceae bacterium | reverse complement strand
TCGGCCGCCGCCCTCTGCGCCCTGTTCCGATCCGGGGCAGTACCACCTCTCCGACCGCCCCTCCCCGCATCGCGGTTGACCCCCGCCCCCGCCTCCGGCCACACTGGGCGAACCAGGGGAGGATCGCGGATGAACGAGGCAAGCCGGCCGAACATCGGGCACATGGAAGAACGCGCCGACCTGGCCGCGGCCTTCCGCTGGACCGCGCGCGAGGGGATGCACGAAGGCGTGGCGAACCACTTCAGCCTGGCGGTGAACCCCGAGGGCACGCGGTTTCTGATCAACCCCTTCGGGCGCCATTTCGCACGGATGAAGGCGACCGAGCTTCTCCTGCTCGACGCCAACGACCCGGCGACACTCGACCGGCCAGAGGCGCCCGACCCGACGGCCTGGGGGCTGCACGGGGCGATCCACCGCGCCTGCAAACATGCGCGCTGCGTCATGCATGTGCATTCCATCCACGCGACCGTGCTCGCCTGCCTTCAGGACAGCCGCCTGCCGCCCGTGGACCAGAACAGCGCGATGTTCTTCGGCCGGCATGTGGTCGACTCCGGTTACGGCGGCATGGCCTTCGAGGAGGAGGGCGCCCGCTGTGCCGGGCTTTTGCGGAACCCGAAGGTGCGGACGATGATCATGGGCAACCACGGTGTCCTGGTGATCGGCGGGACCGTGGCCGAAACCTTCAACCGGCTCTACTATTTCGAACGCGCGGCCGAGACCTACATCCGCGCGCTCCAGACCGGCCAGCCGCTTCGCGTCCTGTCCGACGAGATCGCCGAGAAGACGGCGCGGGAATGGGAGGCCTATCCCGACCTCGCCGGCAGGTTCCTCGCCGAGATCCGCGCGATGCTGGATGCCGAGGGCGCCGATTACCGCGACTGAGGGCCCGGTCCCGGTTCCGGCGGGCGCGGAGCCGTCAGCCGAGGAAGGGCGGCGCCGTCATCGTCTCGGGCACCGGCACGCCGAGGCGCGCGAGGATCGTCGGCGCCAGCGCAAGCTGGTCGAGCACCACGCCCGGCTCCGGCCCCGCCGCCGGGCCGAAGTAGTAGAGCGCGACGTCGCGCTGGTCCTCGCTTGCGCCGCCGTGGTGGCCGCGCGCCGACTGGCCGTGGTCGGCGGTGACGATGACCTCATAGCCCGCCGCCCGCCAGCGCGGGATGAAGGGCGCGAGCTGCCCGTCGACGAGGAAGCAGGCCCGGTCCATCTCTATGCAGTCGTGGCCGAAGCGGTGGCCCATCGAATCGAGCGTGCAGGTGTGGAGCATGCCGTAGTCGATCCCGTGGCGTTCGGTCAGCATCGTCAGCGTGGCGAAGAGATCGGCGTCGCAGGGCGTCATCTGGTTGTCGTGGCCGTAGCCGGTCATCGTGTGGAAGCGGCCGTGGTGGATCGGCCCTTCGGCCCCGTCGTATTCGACGTCGCGCACCGGGTCGAACGGGTGGCGGTGGAAGAAGGACGACCAGAAGGAATGCGCCACCGCGCCGCTCCGCCCGCCCGCCGCGGCGACGGCGGAGAAGACGTCGGGCTGTGCCACCCGGAAGATCGTTTCGTTCGAGAGCACGCCGTGGACCTGCGGCGGAACCCCGGTGTGGATCGAGGCGTAGCAGGAGGCCGAGGTCGAGGGCAGGACCGAGCGCATCCGCCAGACCCGCGCCTCCCCCGATGCCACCCAGCCCTCGAGATTGCCGAAAAGGGCGCGCCAGTTGGCGCAAGGCACGCCGTCGAGGAGGATGAGGAGCAGGCGGGCGTTCATTCGGGAGCCTCCGGAAGGGATTCGGCTGCGCCGCCGCAGGGTTCCCCGGCCGGGGCGCCGGCGCAAGCCCCGGCCTCTCCCGCCGCCTCGGCGACGATCCAGTCGTGCGCCCGCCGCGCCGCCGCGCCGGCGGGCACGCGCGCCAGCGCGATGAAGTAGCCGCGCGGGCTTTCGGCGACATGGGGCAGCACCGGCACCAGCGCACCCTCCTTCAGCTTGCCGTCGATCAGCCCGTGCCAGCCGAGCGCGACGCCGTGGCCCGCCACCGCCGCCTGCACCACGAGGTCATAGGTGTTGAACCGCGTCATCCTGAGCCCGGCCGGCGCCCCTGCGCCGAAATGGGCGAACCAGCTTTCCCAGTCGAACCAGCCGCCGGCGCCGCTGAGGCCGAGAAGCGGCATCCGCGCCAGATCGGCGGGCGCCGCCGCACCGGGATGGCGGGCGACGAAGCCGGGGCTCGCCACCGCGCTCACCCGCTCGCCGATCAGCCGCGTCTCGCCGCCCGCCGGATCGGGCGCGCCCATGCGCACGACGATGTCGGGCCCGGCCGGCAGCGAGGCCGCGGGATTCTGTGCGGCGAGGACCGAGATCGGCACCGGCCGGACCGCCTCGCCGAGCGCGGCGAGCCGCGGCAGGATCCAGAAGGCGGCGAAGGCGTAGTCGACCGCGATCAGCACCTCCGGCGCGCGCGCCTGCCGCCGGGCATCGGCGAGCGCCCCGGCGATCGCGCCCAGATGCGGCTCGATCCGGGCGAAAAGCGTCGCGCCGGCCGGGGTCAACACCACGCCCCGCGCCGACCGCGCGAAGAGCGCGAGGCCCACGGCCGCCTCGAGATGGCGGATGCGCTGGCTGAGCCCCGGCTGCGACAGGCCCAGATGCGGCGCGGCGGCAGATACGCTCCCTGCCCGCGCCACCGCGGCGAAGGCCACGAGTTCGGCCGCGTGGCGGCGCAGGAAGCCATAAGTCGCGGTTATGTCCGCCATTCGGTCTTTTCTCTGGAAACCGGCCCGCCGGCCGGTCAGGATATCGGCGATCCCGAGATCGGCCGCAACCGGAAACAGTGCAGATGACCACCCCCACGCCCCAGACCGAACGCCCCAACATCCTGATCCTGATGGTGGACCAGCTCACCGGCACGCTCTTTCCCGACGGGCCGGCCGACTGGCTCCATGCGCCGGCGCTGAAGGCGCTCGCCGCCCGCTCGGTCCGGTTCCGCAACGCCTATACCGCCTCGCCGCTCTGCGCCCCGGGGCGGGCCTCGTTCATGACCGGCCAGCTTCCGTCGCGGACGGGGGTCTACGACAACGCCGCCGAGTTCCGCTCCGACATCCCGACCTTCGCCCACCACCTGCGCCGGGCGGGCTACCAGACCTGCCTCTCGGGCAAGATGCACTTCGTCGGCCCCGACCAGCTCCACGGGTTCGAGAGCCGGCTGACGACCGACATCTACCCGGCCGACTTCGGCTGGACGCCGGACTACCGCAAGCCCGGCGAGCGGATCGACTGGTGGTATCACAACATGGGCTCGGTCACCGGCGCCGGCGTGGCCGAGATCACCAACCAGATGGAATACGACGACGAGGTCGGCTTCCACGCGGTGCAGAAGCTCTACGACCTCGCCCGCGGCGCCGATGCCCGGCCCTGGTGCCTGACGGTGAGCTTCACCCACCCGCACGACCCCTTCGTGGCGCGCAAGAAATACTGGGATCTCTACGAGGACTGCGAGCACCTCCTGCCCGAAGTGCCGGCGATGGCCTACGAGGACCACGACCCGCAGGCCCGGCGCATCTTCGACGCCAACGACTGGCGCAGTTCCACCATCACCGAGGAGGACATCCGCCGCTCCCGCCGGGCCTATTTCGCCAACATTTCCTATATCGACGACAAGATTGCACAGATTCTGGAAACGCTGGAGGCGACCCGGCAGGAGGCGATCGTCGTCTTCGTCTCCGACCACGGCGAGATGCTGGGTGAACGCGGGCTCTGGTACAAGATGACCTTCTACGACGGCTCGTCGCGGGTGCCGCTGATGATCGCCGCCCCCGGCCTCGCGCCGCAGCGGATCGACGCCCCCGTCTCGACCCTCGACGTGACGCCGACGCTTTGCGACCTCGCCGGGGTGTCGATGGAGGAAATCACGCCCTGGACCGACGGCGAAAGCCTTGTCGCGCTGGCACAGGGCGGCAGCCGCAGCGCGCCGGTCTGCATGGAATACGCCGCCGAAGCCTCGCAGGCGCCGCTGGTCTCGCTCCGCGACGGGCGCTGGAAGCTCAACCTCTGCACGCTCGACCCCGACCAGCTCTTCGACCTCGAGGCCGACCCCCACGAGCTGACGAACCTCGCCGGCGATCCCGCCCATGCCGAGACGCTCGCCCGGCTCCGGGCGATGGCCGGGGCACGCTGGGATCTCGCCCGCTTCGACGCCGAGGTCCGCGCCAGCCAGGCCCGCCGCTGGGTGGTCTACGAGGCGCTGAGGAACGGCAGCTACTTCCCCTGGGACTACCAGCCCCTGCGCGACGCCTCGGAACGCTACATGCGCAACCACATGGACCTGAACGTGCTGGAATCCTCGAAACGCTTCCCGCGCGGGGAATGAGCATCGGCCTGCCCGCGCCCCCTGCCTCTTCCGTTGGCAAATATCCCGGGGGTCCGGGGGCGGCGCCCCCGGCCCATCAGCGCCCCTTCCAGACCGGGTCGCGCTTCTCGGCGAAGGCGCGGGCGCCCTCGAGCTGGTCTTCGGAGGAATAGAGCCGGTCGACGGTGGCGAAGAGCCGCTTGCTGACCCGGTTGAGCGCATCCTGGAAGCGCATGTTCTCGGCCTCGCGCACCACCTCCTTGATCGCCGCATAGACAAGCGGCGGGCCGCTTTCCAGAAGCCGCGCCAGGTCCCAGGCCTTGGGCAGCAGGTCCTCCGGCGTGGTGATCTCCTTGAGAAGCCCCCAGCGCAGCGCCTCCTCGGCGTCGAACCAGCGGCCGGTGAGCAGGAGGTCCATCGCCACGTGGTAGGGGATGCGCTTGGGCAGCTTGATCGAGGCGGCATCGGCCACCGTGCCCGAGCGGATCTCCGGCAGCGCGAAGGTGGCGTTGCCGGAGGCGAGGATCAGGTCGCAGGACAGCGCCAGTTCCAGCCCGCCGCCGCAGCAGATGCCGTTGACCGCCGCGATCACCGGCTTGTTGAGGTTCGGCAATTCCTGCAGGCCGCCGAAGCCGCCGACGCCGTAGTCGCCGTCGACCGCATCGCCCGCCGCCGCTGCCTTCAGATCCCAGCCGGGGCAGAAGAACTTCTCGCCCTCGGCGCGCAGGATCGCCACCCTGAGCGAGTCGTCGTCGCGGAAGTCGCGGAAGGCGAGCCCCATGATCCGGCTCGTCACCAGGTCGATCGCATTGGCCTTGGGCCGGTCGAGCGTCAGTTCGAGGATGCCGCCCTCGCGCCGCGTGCGGATGGGGCCCTCCGTCCGCATGATCATCTCCGCCATCACAAAGCCTCCCGTATCAGCGCATCCACCGCCACCGCCCCCGTCCCGCGGACGAGGATCGGGTTGATCTCGATCTCCTCGATCTCCGGCCGCTCCGCCATCAGCCGGCCGAGCCGGGCGGCGATCCCCGCCACCGCCGCCATGTCGGCCTTCGGTCGCCCGCGAAAGCCGTCGCAGAGCGGCCAGAGCCGGAGCCGCCGCATCGCGGCCAGCATCTCCGCCTCGGTGGCGGGCCAGACCAGCGTCACCGTGTCGGCCAGAAGCTCCGCCGCCACCCCGCCGAGGCCGAGCGTCAGGGTCAGCCCGTAGACCGGATCGCGGCGGAGCCCGAGGAGGATCTCCGCCACCGTGCCGGTCACCATCTCCTCCAGCAGGTAGCCCGAGGCTCCGGGGATTTCCGCCTCGCCGTCAAGGTCTTGCAGGCCGATCCTCACGGCGCCGGCCTCGGTCTTGTGGGCAAATCCCAGCCCCTTCAGCACGAAGGGCGCAGTCAGGCCCCCGGCCTTCTCCGTCAGTGCCGCGAGCGTCGGCGCGCTCACCGATCGCGGCACCGCGACACCCGCGGCGGCCAGAAGCGCCTTGCCCTCGGCCTCGTCGAGCGTCCGTGTCGGCCGCGGCGGGATCGCCGGAACCGGCCGCCAGCCCGGCGCCCCGGGCCCGGTCTGCGCCGCCTTCAGCGCCCCGAGCGCGGTCTCGAGCCCCATCAGCGGCGCGACGCCCCGGTCGATCATGGCGATCGCGCGGTCCTCGTCGAAATTCTCCGGCAGCGAGGCGACCGGGAAGGCGGGCCGGCCGGTCGCCGCCTGCGCCGCGACGATGGCGTCGAGCGCGGGCTGGAACGAGGACGGGTCGCAGCGGTCCGGCCGCGGCGGGTCGATGACGAAGATGCCGGCGTCATAGCCCGCGAGCATCGTGGCGAAGACATCCGTGGTGCGCGGCCCGTCGCCCCAGATGAAGGTGTGGTAGTCGAGCGGGTTGGCGATGGCGACGATCGGGCCGAGAATCTCGCCCAGACGCTGCCGCTGCGCCTGCGTCGGCGGCGGGAAGGAAAGGCCGAAGGGCGCCGCGAGGTCGGCCACCAGCCCCGCCTCGCCGCCCGAGCAGGAAAGCGAGCAGAGCCGGGCGCCGATCCGCGGCCCGTGGATGTGGAAAATCTTCAGCGTCTCAAGGAGTTCCGGAAGGGTGTTCACCTCCGCCACGCCGCACTGGCGCAGGAAGGCGGTCGAGGCCGCGCCGCCCCCGGCGAGGGCCGCGGTATGCGAGGCCGCCGCGCTGCGCGCCGCCTCGGTCTTGCCCGACTTGACGCAGGCGATGCCCTTGCCCGCCGCCCGCGCCGCCTCGGCCAGCGCCGCGAAGGCCGGCGCGTCGTCGATCCCTTCCACATACATGCCGAGCGCGGTCACCCGCTCGTCGGCGAGAAGCGCCCCGGCGAGTTCCGCCAGCCCGATCTGGGCCGCATTGCCGAGGCAGGCGACATAGGCCACCGGCAGGCCGCGCGCCTGCATGGTCAGGTTGATGACGATGTTCGAGGACTGGCTGAGCAGCGCCACCCCTCGCTCCACCCGCCGCCCGCCGTGCTGGTCGGGCCAGAGGAGCGCCCCGTCGAGATAGTTGATGACGCCGTAACAGTTCGGCCCGAGAATCGACATCGTGCCCGCTGCGGCAACAAGCTTTGCCTGAAGCTCCGGCTCTCCCGCCTCGGTCCAGCCCGAGGCGAAGCAGATCGCCCCGCCCGCCCCCATCGCCGCAAGCTCCCCGACGACCCCGACCGTGGCATGGCGGTTGACGCCGATGAAGGTCGCGTCCGGCGCCCCGGGCAGGTCGGCGAGCGACGCAAAGGCCTTCAGGCCGCCGATCTCGGGCTTGGCCGGATGGACCGGCCAGACCGGCCCGGCAAAGCCCATCTTGCGGCACTGCGCGATGACGTTCTCCGCCCAGACCGAGCCCATGACGGCGATCGAGCGCGGGCGCAGCAGGCGCGAGAGGTCGCGGCTCATGCCCGGCCTCCGCGCAGGCCGCCGCCGCCGGGGGTTTTCCACCCCCGGACCCCCGAGGATATTTGCGAACGGAAGATCGGGAGCGGAACACCCTGCCCTGAGCCGGACAGGGTGCCATCTCCCGTTACGGTCATCGGCGTCCCCGCCTGTACCGTGACCTCAGGATGGCGCATGAAGGTTAACACTTCGTTCTCATCTTCCGTTCACAAATATCCCGGGGGTGCGGGGGCGGCGCCCCCGCGCTATCCGCCGACCGCGCGCAGAAGCTCGCGGCTGATGATGTGGCGCTGGATCTCGGAGGTGCCTTCCCAGATCCGCTCGACCCTTGCATCGCGCCAGATCCGCTCCAGCGGCAGCTCGTCCATCAGCCCCATGCCGCCGTGGATCTGGATCGCCTCGTCGGCGATCATCGCCAGCACCTCGGTGGCCTTGAGCTTGGCCATCGACATGTCGGCCTCGCTCACCGTGCCGCGGTCGAACTTCCATCCCGCCTCGCGGGTCAGAAGTTCCGCCGCCTTGAGTTCCGTCGCCATGTCGGCGAGCTTGAAGGAAATTCCCTGGAACTTGCCGATCTTCTGGCCGAACTGCTCGCGCTCGGCGGCATAGGCGATCGCATGGCCGAGCGCGCGCTCGGCCCGGCCGAGGCAGGTCGAGGCGACCTGGAGCCTGGTGGCGCCAAGCCAGGTGTTGGCGACCTCGAAGCCCTTGTGGACCTCGCCGAGGATCTGGCTTTTCGGCAACCGGCAGTCGTCGAATTCCAGCACGGCGTTGGTATAGCCGCGGTGGCTGACGTTGCGGTAGCCCTCGCGCACCGCAAAGCCCGGGGTGCCCTTGTCGACGAAGAAGGCGGTGATCCGTTTCTTCGGCCCGCGCGGGGTCTCCTCCTCGCCGGTTGCCATGAAGGTGATGGCGAAGCCGGCGATGTCGGCGTGGGAGATGAAGTGCTTGGTGCCGTTCAGGACGAAGTCGCCGCCCTCCTCCCGCGCCGTCGCCTTCATGCCGCGCAGGTCCGACCCGGCGCCCGGCTCGGTCATCGCCAGGCAGTCCCAGGTCTCGCCGCGGATGCAGGGGTAGAGGTAGCGTTCCTTCTGCTCCTCGGTGCCGGCGAGCAGGATGTTGGAGGGCCGCGCCACGGCGGTCCAGTGGAGCGCGTAGTTGGCCTTGCCCAGTTCCTTCTCGTAGAGCAGCCAGGTCAGCGTGTCGAGCCCGGCGCCGCCGACCTCCTCGGGCATGTTGGCCGCGTAAAGTCCGGCCGCCATCGCCTTGGCCTGCAACTCCCTTATCAGCTCCATCCGCAGGTGGCCGGTGCGCTCCACCTCGGCCTCGTGCGGGTAAAGCTCGGTCTCGACGAAGGCGCGCGTCGTCTCGACGATCATCCGCTGTTCGTCGGTCAGGGCGAAATCCATCTCAGCCCCTCCTCTGTCCGACGGCGCGGCCCGCCGCCCCGGGACGCGGCAGGGCCTCGTGCGCCCTTGCGATCGGCATCAGCCGGTCGAGCACCTCGGCCGCGGCGGTGCAGGTCCGGCCGGCCTTCATGTCGACGTGCAGCAGCATCTGCTCCACCGTCGCCACCGGCTCCTCGCCGCGCAGGATGCGGATGAAGATGTGGAGCCGCTTCTCGTCGGCATGGAGCACCTGGAGCGTGCCGGCCAGCCGGTCGCCGAGCTTGGCCTCGCCGAGGTGCATGATATGGGTCTCGGCGGTATAGTAGCTGTGGCCGCCGGCAACATAGTCCATGTCGGCCCCGATCAACCTGAGGAAGGCGTCGCAAACCTCTGATGCGGCGAAGAGATAGCGGCTTTCGGTCATGTGGCCGTTGTAGTCGATCCAGCCCGGCAGAACCTGCATCTCCGCCATCTTCAGCGGCGTGCCGGAGGGCGCCCCGGCCGCGTGGAAGGCGTCGCGGCGGCGGCGGTCGTGGTCCTTCAGCACCCTGCCCGCGCCCCAGTCGCGCTCCTTCAGCGCGCGCATGAAGCCGATCAGGTTCCGGTCGCGGATGCGCTCCAGTTCGCGGATCGTGTAGGCGCCCGACTGTGCGTCGGACTGGCCGGCGATCAGGTCGACCAGTTCCTCGTTGAACTCCGGCACGTCCATGAGCTTGGTCCAGGGCCATTTCAGCGCCGGGCCGAACTGGGCCATGAAATGCTTCATCCCCGCCTCGCCGCCGGCGACGCGGTAGGTCTCGAAAAGCCCCATCTGGCCCCAGCGCAGGCCGAAGCCCATGCGGATCGCCTCGTCGATCTCCTCGGTGGTGGCGACGCCGTCCTTGACCAGCCAGAGCGCCTCGCGCCAGACCGCCTCGAGGAAGCGGTCGGCGATATGGGCGTCGATCTCCTTGCGGACATGGAGCGGGAACATCCCGATCTCGGTCAGGATTTCCTTCGCCTTTTCAATGATCTTCGGGTCGCTCTTCGCGCTTGGAACAACCTCGGCGAGGGGCAGGAGGTAGACCGGGTTGAACGGATGGGCGACGAAGATCGTCGAGGGGTCGGCCGCGCCCTCCTGCAATTCCGAGGGCTTGAAGCCCGAGGTCGAGGAGCCGGTCGGCACGCCCTTCGCGGCCTTCTGGATCTCGGCGAAGACGCGGTGCTTGAGGTCGAGACGCTCCGAGACGGATTCCTGAATGTAATCCGCGCCTTCCACAGCGTCCTTGAGATTGGCGGCGAAGCTAAGCCGGCCCTCCGCCGGCATCGGCACGTCGGAGAGCGCCGGCAGGCTGGCGCGGGCGTTGGCCAGCACCTCGCCGATCTTGCGTTCGGCCTGCGGGTCGGGGTCGAAGACCGACACGTCCCAGCCGTTCAGCAGGAACCGCGCGGCCCAGCCGCCGCCGATGACCCCGCCGCCGATGATTGCCGCCTTGCGCGCCATGCGCCTTCTCCCTTCGTGAAATCCGCGTCCCTTGCGCGTCGGTCCTGCGTCGGTTTCGCGTCGGGCATCCGTCCCGGCAGATGTCCCGACGCTCAGCGCGCCTTCGGCGCCCGTTTGGTGAGCCCCAGCCTCGCCCGGACCTCGTCGGGCCCGATCACCCGCGCGCCCATGTTCTCGATGATCGTCACCGCCCGCTCGACGAGCTGGGCATTGGTGGCGAGCTGGCCCTTGCCGAGCCAGAGGTTGTCCTCGAGCCCGACGCGGACGTTGCCGCCGGCGAGCACCGCGGCGGCGACATAGGCCATCTGGTCGCGCCCCAGCGAGAAGGCCGACCAGTTCCAGTCGGACGGCACGTTGTTGACCATCGCCATCAAGGTGTTGAGGTCGTTCGGCGCGCCCCAGGGCACGCCCATGCAGAGCTGCACCAGCGCCGGCGACTTCAGCACGCCCTCCTTCACCAGTTCCTTGGCGAACCACAGATGCCCGGTGTCGAAGGCCTCGATCTCCGGGCAGACGCCGAGCGCGGTCATCATGCCGCCCATCGCCCGCAGCATCCCCGGCGTGTTGGTCATCACATAGTCGGCCTCGGCGAAGTTCATCGTGCCGCAGTCGAGCGTGCAGATCTCCGGCAGGCAGTCGGCGACATGCTCCATCCGTTCGGTCGCGCCCACCATATCGGTGCCCTTGATCGGCGGCAGCGGCGATTCGACGCCGCCGAAGACGATGTCGCCGCCCATGCCGGCGGTCAGGTTCAGCACCACGTCTGTGGCGGAATCCCGAATGCGTTCCGTGACTTCGCGGTAATACTTCGGGTCGCGCGAGGGCTTGCCGGTCTCCGGATCGCGGACGTGGCAGTGGACGATCGCCGCACCCGCCTTCGCCGCCGCGATGGCGGACTCGGCGATCTGGGCGGGCGAGCGCGGGACATGCGGGCTGCGGTCCTGGGTGCCTCCCGATCCGGTGACGGCACAGGTGATGAAGACCTCGCGGTTCATGGTCAGCGGCATGGGGCTCCTCCGTTTTCGGCACCGACTATAGCCGCACGGGCGGCAGGCAATTTGCATTTCACGAAGGCATTTATGCTTTTTGCGAATCGCGGCGATGAGGAGCACAGGGATGCCGCCGGAACGCCGCCCGGGTGCCGGGTGCGGGTCGGTGCAGAGCTGTTCCCGCAGCATCGACAATCGACGGGCTGCGGCCGGATTTCCGGGGGGCCGTCGCGGTGCTGACGCGTGTCAACGCGAATTTCCCTATGCCCGGATACGACTTGCGCTAATCTGCCGAGAGGACGAGTCGGCCCCCGGCGGCCGGCGGGGCGCCCGCAGGCGCGATTGAGAGCTAAGCGGATTTCAGCACCATGAAGAAGATCACCGTCGTCTCGCCCTGCTACAACGAGGAAGACAACGTCGAGACCTGCTACGAGACGGTGAAGGCGATCTTCGAGCGCGACCTGCCGGGCTATGCGCGCGAGCACATCTTCGTCGACAACGCCTCCGCCGACCGGACGGTGGAGATCCTGCGGGGCATCGCGGCGAAGGACACGGCCGTCAAGGTCGTGGTGAACTCGCGCAACTTCGGCGTCTACCGTTCCACCTTCAACGGGCTCAGGCATTCCACCGGCGACGCCACGCTCTGCATGTTGCCGGTCGACCTCCAGGATCCGCCCGAACATCTGCCGGAATTCGTGCGGCTGTGGGAAAGCGGCTATGACGTGGTCGCCGGCGCGCGGTCGACGCGCGAGGAGGGATTCGTCCTGCGGTCCGCCCGCAAGGCCTTCTACCGCATCATCAACTGGCTGTCGGACTTCGAACTGTCGCCGGATGTGGGAGAGTTCCAGCTTGTCGACCGCAAGGTGCTGGACGCGGTGCTCAGCCACAACGACCACTACCCCTATATCCGCGGCATCATCGCCTCGGTCGGGTTCAGGAAGGTGATCATTCCCTACACCTGGAAGGCGCGCAAGCGCGGCGTCAGCAAGCACAACCTGATGATGCTGATCGACCAGGCGCTGAACGCGATCTTCGCCTTCACCAAGGCGCCGATGCGCTTCTGCACCCTGGTCGGGTCCGGCATCGCGGTCTTCTCGATCCTGTTCTCGATCTTCACCGTCGTCGCCTGGTTCCTCGGCATCGGCAACGCGCCGCGGGGGACCACGACGATGATCGTGGCGCTGTTCTTCCTGTCGGGCATCCAGCTTCTCTTCATCGGGATGCTCGGCGAATACATCACCGCGATCCACAATCAGGTGCGCGGCGGCCCGACGGTGATCGAGCGCGAGCTGATCAACATCTCCGCGCCGGGGCGGCCGAGCGGGCGGGTCGCGTCCCTGGCGTCGCGCAAGGCATGATGGCCACCCCGTCCCGTTCCGCCGGCCTGGCGGGGGGCGCCCTTGCGGCCCTTGGCGTGGCGGCGTTCGCGGCCACGCTGTTCCCGCCGGTGGCGCTGGAGCCCGTCGACCGCTGGGCGCTGTCGGTTCTGGCGCTGGCGCTGTTCGTGGCCGGCCAGTCGCTCAGGCGGGGGGCGGGCCGGTTCGCGATTCTGGGCTTCTTCTTCCTGACCGGTGGGGCGGCACAGCTCTACATGACCGAGCCCCTGTGGTTCCCGGCGCTGCACCTGAAGCCGCAGAATGCGCGCGAATGGATCGCGGCCGCGGTGATGGCGGCCGAGGGCGCGGTGGCGCTTCTCACGCTCGCCCGGCTCGGCATCGGCCGCCTCGCAGCCGAGGCCGGGCGGAGGCTCGGCTGGGGACGGATCGCGATCTTCCTGGCGCTGACCACGCTTTTCGCCTCGCCGATCCTGAACTACGTCGGGCGCGGCGCGGGGGCGGCCTATGCGGCGCATGTGGTCGTCGGCGGCGCGCTTCTGTCGCTGCATCTGGTCGTGCTGATCGCCATGAGCCTTGTGAAAAGCCCGGTGAGCGGGCTTTACCGGCTGTCGCCGGTGGCGCCGGCCGCCTTCACGGTCGCGGCGAGCCTCGCGCTCGGAGCCTTCGCCTTCCAGCACCTGCCGCATGTCGAGGACGAGGTCGCCTATCTCTTCCAGGCGAAGACCTTCGCGGCGGGGGCGCTCTCGGTTCCCGCGCCCCCGCTGGCCGCGCAGCCGGGGCTTGACTACTATCTTCTCCAGGTGCGCGACGGGCGCTGGTTCTCGACCTCGGTGCCGGGCTGGCCGCTGGCGCTCGCGCCGTTCGAGGCGCTCGGGGTGCCCTGGCTTCTGAACCCGATCCTCGCGGGGCTTTCGGTGCTTCTGGCCTATGCCATCGCGCTGCGCCGGCTCGGGCGCGACCAGGCCGACCTCGTCGCGCTGATGATGGCGTCCTCGCCCTGGCTCCTGGCGGCGGCGGCCTCGCTCATGCCGCACACGCTGACGCTGGCGCTGATGCTCTTCGGCTGGTGGATGGTGATCCGGGCCGAGGGCGCCGGGCGCGCGGGCCGGCGGCTGTTCGCGGCCGGGCTCGCCTTCGGCTGGATCTTCCTCACCCGGCCGCTCGACGGGCTGATCCTCGGCGGGCTGACCGGGATCTGGGTGCTGGCGGGGCCGCGCGGGTCGGTGGCGCGCGCGGCCGCCTATGCCGCGGGCTGCGTCGTCACCGGGGCGCTTCTTCTCCTCCACAACCTCGCGATGACCGGCTCGCCCCTCAGGATGGCGCTCAGCGACTACCTCGACGGGCACTGGGCGCCGGGGGCCAATGCCTTCGGCTTCGGGCCCGACATCGGGCCGCCGGGGCGCTGGGGCGCGCTCGACCTCTGGCCGGGTCACGGGCCGGCCGAGGCGGCGCTGAACACGATCAACCTGACCGCAAGCCTCCAGTTCGACCTGCTGGGCTGGTCGGTCGGCTCGCTCGCGCTGATCTACGCCTTCTTCCTGTGGGCGCGGGGCAAGCGCGTCTTCGACTGGGCGATGGTCGCGGTCGCGGCGACCGTCATCCTGGTCATGGCATTCTACTGGTTCGCCGACAGCTACTATTTCGGCCCGCGCTACTGGTTCCTCGCGGCCTTCCCGCTGTTCTACCTCTCGGCGCGGGGATATGACGCGCTGCGCGCACGCTTCCCCGCCGGCGAGGGCGCCCATGTGCGCATCGACTCGATCCTGGCGCTGTCGTGCCTGTTCGGGCTGCTGGTGTTCACCCCCTGGCGCGGGGCGATGAAATACTTCGAATACGGCAACTTCCACACGAGCTACCGCCGCGCGCTGGCCGCGGGCACCTTCGGCAACGCGATCGTGCTGGTGGCGAAGAACGGCGAGCCCGGATCGGCCTTCATGCTGAACGACCCCTGGTTCGCGGCCGACAGGCCGATCTTCCTGCTCGACACCGGAACGCTCGACGAGGCGGCGCTGAAGGCGGCCTTCCCGGGGCGCGCGATCGTCCGCTTCGATGCCGGCTGGCAGGCGCGCGACGCGCGGGGCTGAGCCCCGCGAGCCGTCACTTCGCGCCGCCGAGGAACGGCAGCCGCCCGGTCAGCACGATCGAGACGCCGACGAAGGTCAGCATCGCCATCGGGAAGACGAGGATCGCCTGGGCCCAGAGGTCGGAAACTCCGACATCGGAGATCAGGTGTTCCAGAAGGAAGGCGTTGATCGAATAGATCACCGTGTAGGTGATGGCGTAGAGCGGCAGCCGCCAGACGCTGCCCGAGTGGAACACCACCTTCGAATGGGTCATGAAGTTCCACATCACCCCGATCACATAGGCGCAGGCCAGCGCCAGATGCGGGTCGAGCCCCACGATCCTGAGGAAGAAGGCATAGGCTGCGAAGCCGAAGCCGGTGTTGACGACACCGACGAAGAGGAACTTGACGAAGCGCCAGAGGTCGGGCCGGTTGCGCAGGGCGGAGATCATGCAAGCACCTTTTCGGATTGCAGCACCGCGCGGATGCCCGTCGTCGTGTCATAGAGTGGCCGGAACCCGGTCTCGCCGGCAAGCCGGCTGACGCCGGCCTCGATCAGCGGCGGATCGCCTGCCGGGCGCGGCCGGGCGCCGAGGCGGACGAGATCGGCACGGCCCATCTGCCGGGCGATCGCCCCGATCATTTCGCGCACCTGGACGGCGTGGCCCGAGCCGATGTTGACCGGCCCCTCCACGGGGCTTCGCAGGACCGCCGCGAGGGCGCGGCCCACGTCCGCCGCATGAAGGAAATCGCGCCGCTGGAGCCCGTCGGTGCAGGCGACCTCGCGCCCCGCGGCAAGCCCCCGGATGAGGTCGCCGAACAGCCGCCCCTCGGGCTCTCCCGCGCCGTAGACGAAGAAGATCCGCGCCCAGGCAAGCGAGACGCCGAGGGCCTTCCCCCCGGCCACGGCGGCGATGCCGGTCGCGGCCTTGGCGGCGCCATAGAGCGTGGCCGGGCGGAGGGGTGCGTCCTCGGTCAGCCGCCCCGGCCCCGTCCAGTCGTATTCGGCGCAGGAGCCCGCCATGACCGCCCGCCGACCTCCCGCGGCCGCAAAGGCGCGCAGGAGCCGCAGGCTCGCCCCCACCCAGTCGAGGTTGGACGGCGAGGACCAGCGATCCCGTGCGCCGTCGTGCCAGGCGAGGTGGACCAGGCGATCCGCCCCCGCCCGCGCCACCACCCCCTCGGGATCGGCGAGGAGATCGTCGCCCGCCTCCCGCGAGGCGGTGACGACGGCAAATCCCGCGTCCTCCAGCGGCCCGATGCAGTGCCGGCCGATCAGACCGGTGGCCCCGGTCAGCAGGACGCGGGCGCCGGTCATGCCGTGACCGAGATCGAGGGCACGGCGGTGACGAAGCGGGTGCCGCCCGCGCGCAGGTCCGAAAGCTGCCGGATCACCTCGGCCTTCAGGTTCCACGGCAGGATCAGCACGAAATCGGGCCGGCGCCTGCGCAGTTCCTCGACATCGAAGACGGGGATGCGGCTGCCGGGCAGAAGGGTGTTCTGCTTGGCCGGGTTGCGGTCGACGCAGTATTCGACGAGGTCCGGCCCGATCCGGCAGTAGTTCAGCAGCGTGTTGCCCTTGGCCGCGGCGCCGTAGCCCGCCACGCGCTTGCCCTGCGCCTTCGCGTTTCTCAGAAAGTCCAGAAGCCCGTCGCGCACCGCCTCGACCTTCTCGGCAAAGCCCGCATAGCCCTCGGCGCTGCCGAGCCTTGCGGCCTTCTCGTCGGCGCGCACCCTGGCCAGGCCCGGGCCTTCGCGGTGGGAGGCGCCCTTCAGGCAGGCGAAGACGCGCAGGCTGCCGCCGTGGGTCGGCAGTTCCTCGACGTCGAAGACGCGCAGCCCGTGGCGGGCGAATACCGTCTCCACCGCCAGAAGCGACAGATAGGAATAGTGTTCGTGATAGATCGTGTCGAACTGCACCTCTTCGATGAGCCTGAGAAGGTGGGGGAATTCGACGGTATAGACGGCGTCGCCGGCGAGGAGCCGCGCCACGCCCGCAACGAAGTCGTTGATGTCGGGGACATGCGCCAGCACGTTGGCCGAACAGATCAGGTCCGGTCGACGGCCCTCGTCATGAAGCCGTTTCGCAACCCTCTCGCCGAAGAATTCCACCAGCGTCGGCACGCCCGCCTTCTCGGCCGCCGCCGCCACCGAGCCCGAAGGCTCGATGCCGAGGACGGGAATGCCCTGCGCCACGAAGTTCTTCAGAAGATAGCCGTCGTTCGACGCGATCTCGATCACCAGGCTCGACGGCCCGAGATGGAGCCTTTCCGCCATCTTCTCGGCATAGGCGCCCGCGTGCGCGAGCCAACTGTCCGAAAAGGAGGAGAAATAGGCGTAGGTCTCGT
Organism: Paracoccaceae bacterium; assembly: GCA_039808285.1. Taxonomy (GTDB): domain Bacteria; phylum Pseudomonadota; class Alphaproteobacteria; order Rhodobacterales; family Rhodobacteraceae; genus Albidovulum. The sequence goes on along the minus strand of JBDHSQ010000052.1, from coordinate 5,215 downwards.
TGAAGATATTCGCCGGCGGCACGTCCTCGTCCACCTGCACCAGCCAGCAGGCCTCGCACACCCGCACATGAAGCGGGTATTTCGGCTCGGGCTCGTCGGCCCTGTCCATCGGCACATAGGAATTGGCCACGGCAGAAAGGCCGAGGTCGACAAGGGTAAGCGGCATCTCGGCGCCGCAATGGCGGCATTTCGGGTAACTCATGACTCACTGGTCTCCTGATCGTCGAAGGTGGGCCCGGCGTTCTACCAGATTTTCCAGGGCGCCTTGCCGGTCGCCCAATGCGCTTCAAGCTCCTGGCGCTCGCGGATCGTGTCCATCGGCTGCCAGAAGCCCCTGTGTTCGTAGGCCATGAGTTCGCCGTCGCGGGCAAGCCCCATCAGCGGCGCGCGTTCCCAGATGGTCGCGTCGTCCTCGAGGTAGCTCTCGACCTTCGGCGAGAGCACGAAATAGCCGCCGTTGATCAGCCCGCCGTCGCCCGCGGGCTTTTCGGAGAACTCGCGCACCTGCGCTCCCTCGATATCGAGCCGGCCGAACCGCGCGGCGGGCGGCACGGCGGTGACGGTCGCCATCCTGCCGTGCGCCTTGTGGAAGGCCGTGAGCCGAGACACGTCGATGTCGCCCACGCCGTCGCCGTAGGTCATGCAGAACGCCTGCTCGTCGCGCAGGTAGGGCATCACGCGGCGGAGCCGTCCGCCGGTCATGCTTTCCTGGCCGGTGTCGATCAGCGTCACGCGCCAGGGTTCGGCCTGGTTGTTGATGATCTCGGTCGCGCCCTTGCGCAGGTCGACGGTCACATCGGCGCCGTGCAGGTAGTAGTTGGCGAAGTATTCCTTGATCACGTAGCCCTTGTAGCCGCAGCAGACGATGAAGTCGTTGATGCCGTGGGCCGCGTAGATCTTCATGATGTGCCACAGGATCGGCCGGCCGCCGATCTCCACCATCGGCTTCGGAATCCGGACGGTTTCCTCGGCAAGCCGCGTGCCGAGGCCACCGGCGAGAAGGACGCATTTCATCGGGCAAACTCCTTGCTGCAATCGGCACCGGCCGGGCCCCGCGGCCTGCCGCCGCCGGTGCCCCGTCCGGGCTGTCCGCGCGGGTGATCCCGCCCGGACGCGTCCGCGCCCCCGCCGCTGCGGGGTAGCACAAAGGCCGGCGCCGCGCTACAGATGCGGGCCGGGACGAACCGGCGCCCCCTGCCCCGGACCCGGGCGCCCCGCGACGGGCGGGAGGTGGCCGGCGGGGGCGGAATTTGGGAAGGGACACGTTGACCATGAAGATACTGATGATCGGCCATCGCGGCTATGTCGGCCCGGTCGCCGCCCGCCATCTGGCCCGCACCCTGCCCGGCGTCGAGGTCCACGGGCTCGATGCCGACTGGTTCGCCGGATCGGAGGCCGCGCCCTTCCCCGACGACGCCTTCGCAAGCCAGCGCAAGGCCGATGTCCGCGACCTGACCGAGGCCGATTTCACGGGCTTCGATGCGGTGGTGGCGCTGGCCGCCGTCTCGAACGACCCGATCGGCAAGGAATTCGAGGACGCCACCGCGGACATCAACTCCGCCGCCGCGCTGAAGGCCGCGAAGGCCGCCAAGGCGGCGGGCGTCACCCGCTTCGTCTTCGCCTCGTCCTGCTCGATGTATGGCGCGGGCGCCGACGGCCTGCGCAAGGAGACCGACGCGCTGAACCCGCTGACCGCCTATGCGCGATCCAAGGTGGCGACCGAGGAGGGGCTGCGCCCGCTCGCCGGCGGCGGCTTCATGGTCACCAGCCTGCGCTTCTCGACCGCCTGCGGGGCGAGCCCGATGCTGCGGCTCGATCTCGTGCTCAACGACTTCGTCGCCACCGCGCTGCGCACCGGGCGGATCGAGGTGCTGTCGGACGGCTCGCCCTGGCGCCCGCTGATCCATGTCGAGGACATGGCGCGCGCCATCGAATGGGCATTGGTGCGCGGCGGCGCGGACCTCGTGGAGGTGAATGTCGGCAGCCAGGACTGGACCTGGCAGGTCGGCCAGCTTGCGCGCGACGTGGCGGCGGTCCTTGGCGGCGTCGCGGTGGAGATCAACACCGGCGCGGCGCCCGACAGGCGCAGCTACCGCGTTGATTTCTCGCGCTTCGCGGCCCTCGCCCCCGACCACCAGCCGCGCAAGGACTTCACGCAGGCGGTGCGCGAGCTTGCCGGACAGGTGCGCGCCATCGACTTCGCCGACAAGGCGGTGCGCGAAAGCCGCTTCATCCGGCTGAACGTCCTGCGCGGGCATGTGGCGGGCGGCCGGCTCGACGGCGCGCTGCGCTGGACCGCCTGAGCCAAGGGTCCGGGCCGCGCGGCGCCCTGCCGCCGGCCCGGTTGCGGCGAACGGGCGTCCGGAGACGATGCCTCCGTGCCGCCCCGGCCGCCCTGCCTGTCCCGCCGCGAAATTCATCTTTCAAATAATCCTGTCGTCACCCCGGACGGGCAACCGATGCAACGCCGCGGCGAATCGTCTGCCATCGGCTTGAAATCCTTAGCACATGGCCGCGCATCCCGCGCGCAATGCCGCTAGGTTCCGCGCGGGCCGCGTGATACTGTCGGCGGACACGGGAAAATCTGCGCCGAATGGGGGCTTTGATGCAGCGATTCCTCTTCAGGAAAATCGCCGTCTGGGTTGTTCTTCTGCTTGGGCTGATCGGCCTTCTGGGCCTCGTGGTCTTCGGTGCGGCCGTGCTCGACGGCGAGCGGCAAACCGGGCGGTTTGGCCCGGCGGGCGCCGCCGCGCTCGCGGTGGCCGAGATTCCCGACACGGTGAAGACGCTTCTGTCGCGCGACATGGCGATGGCCGCCTTCTCGCCGCACCGCTTCGTCGGCCGTCCCGCGGGCTGGACCTTCGCGGCGGGGCCGCGACCGGAGGGCTATCTGCTTCTGTCGCGCTACGACGGCGACCGCGCGCGCCATGTCGTGCAATTCGTCTCGCTCGCCGACGGATCGGTGAAGCACGAGTGGCTGCCCGATGCCGATACCCTGCTGGCCGATGCGCCGCGCGATTCGCGAATCGCCGAATACACCAACTGGAACACCCGGCATTATCGCGCGATTCACCCCGTTCTGGCCGATGACGGCACATTGTTGATCAAGGATCACCAGTCCTACCTCTACGGGCTTGGCGCCTGTTCGGAAAAACTCTGGAGCCAATATGGCGTCCTTCTGCATCACGCGACCGAAAGCGACGGCGCGGGGGGCTGGTGGATTCCCGGCTATGCCGAACCGAGCCCCGTCGAAGGCGTGGCGGCCGATTTCGCCGACGACGCGCTGGTCCATCTGGGGCCGAAGGGCGAGATTCTCTGGCAGAAGTCGCTCACCCGCATCCTGCTCGATCACGGGATGGAATACGCGATGTTCACCGCCGGAGACTACCAGAAGGATCCGGTCCACCTCAACGACATCCAGCCGGTGCTGGAGGACGGCCCCTACTGGAGGAGGGGCGACCTGTTCCTGAGCTTCCGGCACATGTCGATGGTGATGCTCTACCGTCCCGCGACCGACGAGATCCTGTGGAAGCAACAGGGCCCCTGGCTTGCCCAGCACGACGTCGACATCCTCGACGACACCCGCATCGGCGTCTTCAACAACAATGCCTACGAACGCGGCAAGCTGGCACGCGTCCACGGCACCAACGGGATCATCGTCTATGACTTCGCCACCGGCCAGACCTCGCAGCCCTGGGACGCGGCGCTGAAGAAGGCCGACGTCAAGACGCTGTTCGAGGGGCTCTTCACCGTGCTGCCCGACGGCACCGCGATGGTCGAGGAGGAAAACTCCGGCCGGCTGCTGTTCCTGGGCCAGGACGGCACGGTGCGGGCGGAATACATCAACACCGGCGCGGACGGGATCGCCTACCGCATGGGCTGGACCCGCTACATGGCGCCCGCCGACGGAGAGGCGGCCCTGGCGAAGCTGTCGAACGCGCCCTGCGGCGGCTGACTCAGCCCAGCCGGGCGAGCGCGGGGAAGGTTTCCAGCAGCCAGTAGGAAAACTGGCTGAATCCCCCCGTCAGCATCAGAAGCCCGATCGTCCAGAGCAGAAGCCCCATGATCCGCTCGATCCGCTCCATGTGGCGCTTGAGGAAAGCCATGAAGCCGCCGAGCCGCGGGAAGAAGGCGGCGACCAGCAGGAACGGGATGCCGAGCCCCACGGCGTAGATGGCCAGAAGCGCGGTGCCGCGGCCGATCGAGCCGTCCTGCGCGGCAAGCGCCAGGATCATGCCGAGCTGCGGGCCGATGCAGGGGGTCCAGCCGAAGGCGAAGGCGAGACCGAGGAGATAGGCACCGAAGGCCGACCCGCCCCGGTCGCCCGCGTCGATCCGTGCCTCGCGGTTGAGGAATCCGATGCGGATGACGCCGAGGAAATGCGCGCCGAAGACCATCACCACGATCCCGGCGAGCGTGTTGAACCAGCCCTGGTTCTTCAGGAAGAACTGGCCGAAGGCGGATGCGGTGAAGCCGAGAAAGAGAAAGACGGTCGAAAGCCCGAGGACGAAGAAGAGCGCGGCCGCCAGCGCGGGGTTGCGCCGCCGGGTACCGCCCTCCGCCCCGGCCATCTCGGCCATGCTGATCCCGCCCATGTAGGCGAGATAGGGCGGCACGATCGGCAGGACGCAGGGGCTGACGAACGAGAGCACCCCCGCCAGAAGCGCGATCAGCGCGGCGAGCGCGAAGCCCGCGTCCATGATGCCGGTTTCCAACATGGGTCACCTCTAGCCGATGGCACGGGCGCGGTCACCGGGGCCTGGTGTCGCGCCGCCCGTGCGGGTGGGAAAAACGGGAACGCCGGGCGCGCGGCCCGGCGTTCCTTGCGGTTTCGATCGGCTCTCAGCGCCCGAGCGACCACCAGCCGCGCTTGCGGGGCCTCGCCGGCTCCTCGGGCTCCGGCGCGCCCCGGTCCTCGGGGTCGGGCTGGAACGCCCCGGTCGCTGCGGCGGGTTCCGGCGCGGGCATCGGCGTCGGCGCCTCGTGCGCGACGACGGGCTCCGGCTCGGATTCGGGCGCGGCTGCCGCCTCGGCTTCGGCGGGCGCTTCCATCGCCGCCGCGGCCCCGGCGGGCGCGGCCTTGGCCTTCGATCGGCTGCGGCTGGCCTTCGGCCGCTTCACGGAGCTGATGGCGCGCTCCAGCAGCCGCGCGCCCTCCTCCAGCATGAGGTCGACGTCGACTCCCGCATCGACCTTGATCGTCGCGTCGTGCTCC
>JBDHSQ010000051.1:0-22749 GCA_039808285.1 Paracoccaceae bacterium | reverse complement strand
CCCGCACGGTTCGCGCCGGATGGCCGATGTCTTCGACGCCAAGGCCGATGCCGAGGCGGTTCTGGCTGCACTGGGCGCGCCGCAGAAGGTGCAGATCAGCCGCCGGGCCGAAGGCTGGTGGCATCCCGGCCGGTCCGGGATGATGGGTCTTGGGCCGAACACCATCGCCACCTTCGGCGAGGTCCATCCGAAGGTGCTGCGCGAGATGGACGTGAAGGGGCCGGCGGTCGCCTTCACCGTCCGCATCGAGGCGGTGCCCTTCCCGAAGGCGAGGACCGCGACGCGCGCGGCGCTGGGGCTTTCCGACCTCCAGGCGGTGGAGCGCGACTTCGCCTTCGTGGTGGACCGGCAGGTGGAGGCGCTGACGCTGGTCAACGCCGCGCAGGGAGCGGACAAGGCGCTGATCGAGAGCGTTTCGGTCTTCGACCAGTTCGCCGGCGAGAAGGCCGAGGCGCAGATGGGCGCGGGCAAGAAGTCTCTGGCCCTCACCGTGCGGCTGCAACCGCGCGACAAGACGCTCACCGAAGAGGAGATCGAGGCGGTGAGCGCGAAGGTCGTCGAGAAGGTGGCCAGGGCGACCGGCGGGGTGCTCAGGCGCTGACGGCAGGGGGATGTCCCCTGCCGCACCGGCGCCGGGTCAGGTGCGCGCCGGAATCTTCAGGCCGCGCTGGACGGCGGGACGGGCGAGGAAGCGGTCGAGCCAGGCCAGGACGTTCGGCATCTCCTCGAGGCCCGTCTCCGCCCCGGCGCGGTAGACCTCGCGCAGGTTCCTGATCCAGGGGCAGATCGCAATGTCGGCAATGGAATAGTCGCCTGCGATCCAGTCGCGCCCGGCCATCCGCCTGTCCAGCACCGAAAGGAGGCGCCGCGCCTCGGTGTAGTAGCGCTCCCGCGGGCGGGGATCCTCGATCTCCTTCCCGGCGAAGTGGTGGAAGAAGCCGACCTGCCCGAACATCGGCCCGATGCCCCCCATCTGGAACATCAGCCACTGGATCACCTCCCACCGGGCCGCGCCCTGCGGCATCAGCCGCCCAGACTTCTCGGCGATGTAGAGAAGGATCGCGCCGCTTTCGAAAAGCGCGAGCGGATTCCCGTCCGGCCCGTGCGGGTCGATGATCGCGGGAATCTTGTTGTTGGGGTTGAGGGAGAGGAATTCGGCGCTCATCTGGTCGTTCTTGCCGAAGTCGACCAGATGCGCGTCATAGGCGAGGCCCGTTTCCTCGAGCGCGATGGAGACCTTGACCCCGTTCGGCGTGGTCAGCGAATAGAGCTGGATCGCATCCGGATCGCGCGGAGGCCATTTCTGCATGACCGGAAATGTGAGGTATTTGTTCAAGAATTCCCCCTGTGCGGCGGTGGTGACACGTCTAACAACTAATCCGGCAGAGCGCGGAGAAAAGACGCGTTCGTGATGATTTATCGTGATACGGTCAAAACGCCGCAGGCATTCTGAACCCTGCGGCCCAGAAACGTGGGGACACCGGAATGATCAAAGAGTTCAAGGATTTCATCGCCAAGGGCAATGTCATGGACATGGCCGTCGGCATCATCATCGGGGCGGCCTTCACGGCGATCGTGACCTCGCTCGTGTCCGACCTGATCAACCCGATCATCGGCGTGGTCACCGGAGGGATCGACTTCTCCAACCTCTTCGTGAATCTTGGTGACGGCGATTACACGTCGCTCGCCGCGGCGCGCGATGCGGGTGCCCCGGTCTTCGCCTATGGCTCCTTCATCACGGCGGTGATCAACTTCCTGATCATCGCGTTCGTCGTCTTCCTGCTGGTCAAGATGGTGAACCGCGTGAAGGACGCAGCGGTGCGGAACGAAGAGGCGGCGCCTGCGCCGGCCGGCCCGACCGAGCTTGACGTGCTGATGCAGATCCGCGACGCGCTGAAGAAGTGAGCCTTTCCCGACGGCACTGGAAAGGCCCGCCTCCGGCGGGCCTTTCCATTCTGGCCGCAAGGGCCGGGGCGCGGGCGCGAGGGTGGCGATGACGGATCATCGGCCCCGGCGGGTGCTGCAAAGGACCGGCCAGGCAGCGCCGAAAGCCCGGTCCCGGCCGGGCGGAAGGTCGGCGCCGCGCGGGGTCTCGCCCGCCGATCGGCCGCCCATTCCGCCCGCCCTTCGTCAGCGGGCCGGCCGTTTGCGCCACGAAAGCCTTGTCTCGTTCGCCGACGAGGGAGAGCGACGACGGCGAAATTCCTGACCCTCGCCGTCGCGACGCTGACCGCGATCCCCGCCACCCCGGCCTCCGCCGCCCGACAGGGCCTTCCCGGCGTCTGGAGCCAGAACGCCATCCCGTTCGCCGAGAAGCGGCGCAAGCCGCGGGTGCCGGCGGCGCGGACTGCGACACTGCGCGCGACGGGGCCGAACATCCGGTGTGCGGGGGCTGAGCCCGCCGGACGCCACCCGCCGGAACAGAATGGCCGCGCGGAATGCCCGCGCGGCCGTTTTCAGTCGATCGCTACACCGCTGCCGGGCGCGTGCGCGGGCGGCTTCAGCCCTTCAGCGCCTCGGCCGCGGGGATCGACGCGATCCCCAGCGCCTCGCCGACGGCGGCGTAGGTCAGCTTGCCGGCATGGACGTTGAGCCCGTTCAGAAGATGCGGATCGTCGGCACAGGCCTTCTTCCAGCCCTTGTTGGCGAGCGCGATCATGAACGGCATCGTCGCGTTGCCGAGCGCGAGCGTCGAGGTGCGCGCCACCGCGCCCGGCATGTTGGCCACGCAGTAGTGCATGATGCCGTCGACCTCGTAGATCGGATCCTGGTGCGTCGTCGCGCGCGAGGTCTCGAAGCAGCCTCCCTGGTCGATGGCGACATCGACAAGCGCCGCGCCCGGCTTCAGCTCCTTCAGTTGCGCCTTCGAGATCAGCTTCGGCGCCGCCGCGCCGGGTATCAGCACCGCGCCGATGATCATGTCGGCCTGACGCGCCAGTTCGATCGTGTTTCCGGCCGAGGCGTAGGAGGTCTTGAACTGCCCGCCGAACACGTCGTCAAGGTAGCGCAGCCGCGGAATCGACCGGTCGAGCACGGTGACGTCCGCGCCCATCCCGGCCGCGATCCGCGCCGCGTGGGTGCCGACGACGCCGCCGCCGATCACCACGACCTTCGCGGGGCCCACACCGGGCACCCCGCCGAGAAGCACGCCGCGTCCGCCGTTCGCCTTCTGCAACGTCCAGGCGCCGACCTGCGGCGCCAGACGCCCCGCCACCTCGGACATCGGCGCCAGAAGCGGCAGGCCGCCCACGCGGTCGGTCACGGTTTCATAGGCGATGCAGGTTGCCCCGGAGGCGAGAAGGTCTTTCGTCTGCTCCGGATCGGGCGCCAGGTGCAGATAGGTGAAGAGGATCTGGCCTTCGCGCAGCATCTTGCGTTCGACTGCCTGCGGCTCCTTCACCTTCACGATCATGTCGGCGGTCGCGAAGACCTCCTTGGCGGTGCCGAGAATCCTCGCGCCGACGGCGGTATAGTCGGCGTCGGTGAAGCCCGCGCCGGCGCCGGCGTTGGTCTCGATATAGACGTCATGGCCGTTGACCACCGCTTCCTGCGCGGCGGCAGGGGTCATGCCGACACGGAATTCCTGCGGCTTGATCTCCCTGGGGCATCCGATCTTCATGGGGTCCTCCCGAATGGTGTGATGGACCATTTTCCATGATGACGCGGGAAATTGCATTCAGTTTTGGCTGGCGCCGCGCACGGTTCGTGCAATACTTCTTCGACAAAACGGAGAATTCATCGAAGGAAATTGCGTAGGCATGGAACTCGACGCGACGGACCGGCGCATCCTTGGCGTGTTGCAGAAGGAAGGGCGCGTGACCAACGCCGATCTGGCCGAACGGGTGAACCTGTCGCCTTCGGCCTGCCACCGCCGTGTGCAGCGGCTCGAGGCAGAGGGCTACATCGCCGGTTTCGTGGCGCTTCTCAACGCCCGCAAGCTTGGCCGGCCGACGACGGTGTTCGTCGAGATCACGCTGTCGGGCCAGGCCGACGAGCTTCTGGACGCGTTCGAGCGCGCCGTCGCGCGGGTGCCGGACATCCTCGAATGCCACCTGATGGCGGGGACGGCGGACTACCTCCTCAAGGTCGTGGCCGAGGATACCGAGGATTTCGCCCGCATCCATCGCCAGCATCTGGCGCGGCTGCCCGGTGTCGCGCAGATGCATTCGTCCTTCGCCCTCAGGACCGTGCGGCAGACGACGGCGATACCGGTCTGATCCGGCTGCGGCGCGGATCAGGCCCTGAGCCCCGTCTCCTCCAGCAGCCCCATCCGCTTGGCCTCGTAGTAATAGCCCTTCGAGTACCACATCACCGCCCGGTCGGGGTTGCGGCGCGCCACGAGCCAGGCGCCGCGCAGGTATTTCACCCCGTAATGCAGGTTGGTGTCGGCATCGAGCAGCCCCTCGGGCGCGCCGCGATAGCCCATCGTGGCGGCGGTCTCAGGCATGATCTGCATGAGGCCGTAATAGGGGCCGTGGCGTGCTTCCGGGTTGTAGCCGCTTTCGCGCTGCACCACGCGGTGCACCAGCGTTTCGGGAACGTCATAGGTCCGGGCATAGCGGCTGATCAGGCGGCCGACCTCGGCCGGGCCCTGCGGCCCCCGGGCCGGGCCCGTGTCGCGCCGTCCGCAGGCCGCGGGCAGGACGGCGAGAAGGGCAAGGGCAGTGCGGCGCGTCAGTCGCTGCATGATGGGCTCTCCGGCGGTTTGCAGCCGTCTTAGCGCGAGTGGTGGCGCTGGGAAAGCGTTGACCGGTGCGTGCGCCCCGCGACGCGAGCGATTGCCCGCAACCGGTTCCCCCGCTACTTGTCTGGCGAGGACAAGGAGGGCACATGAGCGACACACCCGATCCGGCCTTGCCGGAACGCCGGCGCGGCTCCGGCGCACGGATGGTCTATGAACTCCTGCGCGACGAAATCCTCGACATGGTCCTGCCGCCCGGCGCGCCGATCGACGAGATCCAGCAGGCCGAGCGTCTGTCCATTTCCCGCACGCCGATCCGCGAAGCGCTTGTCCGGCTCGCGGGCGAGGGGCTGGTGACGATGCTGCCCAACCGCTCGACCGTCGTGTCGACCATCGACTTCGCCAACCTCAACGCCTTCTTCGACGCGCTGACGCTCATGTACCGCGTCACGACGCGGGGCGCGGCGGAATGCCATACGCCTGCCGACATGGACCGTATCCGCGCCCGGCAGCGGGACTTCGCGGCGGCGGTCAGCGCCGGCGACGCGGCGCGGATGATCGTCTGCAACAGGGATTTCCACGCCGCCATCGCCGAGGCCGGGCGGAACCCCTACTACACGCAGCTCTTCACCCGGCTTCTCGACGAGGGGCGGCGCATCCTCAGGCTCTACTACTATCCCAGTTTCGAGGCCCGCCTGCCCCATCCCTACATCCAGGAGCATGACGCCATCATCGCCGCGGTCGAGGCCCGCGACGTGGCGCTCTGCGACCGGCTGGCGCGCGGCCACGCCGATCAGATCGTGCGCCAGATCCAGGACATGATCGCGCACGACCGCCGCCAGCACCCTGACCTTTAGCCGCCGCGGCCGCCGGTCCGGCGGGGCGGGCTGCATCCTCTAAATCTTGTCGACAAATAAAATGCAAAAGCTATGCTGAGCGCAAAAGAGAATCGCCCACCCGCCATCACCCCAAGGAGACATCCATGAACCCCGCCATCTTTTCCGGCACGATCCCGGCGCTGATGACCCCCTGCAAGCCCGACCGCACCCCCGATTTCGACAAGCTGGTCGAGAAGGCCCGCGAACTTGTCGGGCTGGGAATGTCGGCGGTGGTCTACTGCGGCTCGATGGGGGACTGGCCGCTTCTGACCGATGCCGAGCGGATGGAGGGGGTGGAGCGGCTGGTGGCCGCGGGCGTGCCGGTGATCGCCGGCACCGGCGCGGTCAACACCCGCACCGCCGTCGCCCATGCGGCCCATGCCCAGCAGGTCGGCGCGAAGGGGCTGATGGTCATCCCGCGGGTGCTGTCGCGCGGCACCGTGATCGCGGCGCAGAGGGCGCATTTCAAGGCGATCCTCGCCGCCGCGCCCGACCTGCCGGCGGTGATCTACAACAGCCCCTATTACGGCTTCGCCACCCGCGCCGACCTCTTTTTCGCGCTGCGGGCCGAACACCCCAACCTCGTCGGCTTCAAGGAGTTCGGCGGCAACGACGACCTTTCCTATGCCGCCGAGCACATCACCTCGAAGGATGATGCGGTGACGCTGATGATCGGCGTCGATACCGCCGTCTACCACGGCTTCGTCAACTGCGGCGCGAAGGGCGCGATCACCGGCATCGGCAACGTGCTGCCGCGCGAGGTGCTGCACCTGACCGAGCTGTGCCGGGTCGCCATGACCGGAGATGCCGAGGCGCGGCGGCTCGCGTTCGAGCTGGACAGCGCGATGCAGATTCTCTCCAAGGTCGATGCCGGGCCCGACCTGGTGCTCTACTTCAAGCACATGATGATGCTGAGGGGCGAGGACGCCTACCGGCTCCACTTCAACGAGACCGACGCGCTGTCGCCCAGCCAGCAGGGCTTCATCGAACGGCAGCTCGCGCTCTTCGACGCCTGGTATGCCGACTGGTCGACCCAGGCGCATGTGATGAAATACACCGCCTGAGCCGGACGGCATCCATGTCCGGCGAGCAACCAGACGTCATCGTCATCGGGGCCGGCGTCATCGGCCTGACCGCCGCGCTGGCGCTCCGGGCACGCGGGCTCGGCGTGACGGTGATCGACCGCGAAGGCCCCGCCGCCGGCGCTTCGGCCGGCAACGCCGGGGCCTTCGCCTTCACCGACATCCTGCCGCTCGCCTCGCCCCGGATCCTCCGGCAGGCGCCGAAATGGCTCCTGGACCCGCTCGGCCCGCTCAGCGTGCGCCCGTCCTATGCGCTCAGGATCGCGCCCTGGATGTGGCGGTTCTGGAAGGCGTCCTGGCCCGCGCAGGTGGCGGCCTCCACCCGGGTGCAGACCGCGATGATGCGGCTGTCGCAGGCGACGCTCGAACCCTTCCTCGCGCGCGAGGCGCTCCTGCCCTTCCTGCGCCGCGACGGCAACCTCCAGGTCTACGAGGGCGAGGCGGAATTCCGCGCCGCGCTGCCCGGCTGGGCGGCGCGGGCGGCCGAGGGGATCGAGTTCCGCCACCTGGAGGGCGACGGGATCGCGGAGATCCAGCCCGGCCTCGCCCCCCGCTTCACCCATGCCACCTTCACCCCCGGCTGGTGGTCGGTGACCGACCCGCGCGACTACACGCTGGCGCTGGCCGACCGGTTCCGGGCGCGTGGCGGCCGGATCGGGATCGCCGAGGCCCGGGCGCTGGTGCCCGGCGGGGTGGAGACCTCCGCCGGCGTGATGCGCGCCGCATGGATCGTCCTCGCCGCCGGCGCCGTCTCGCACCGGATCGCGCGGACGGCGGGGGTGCGCATCCCGCTGGAGACCGAGCGCGGCTACAACACCACGCTGCCCGCCGGCGCCTTCGACCTGCGCACGCAGGTCACCTTCGGCGGGCACGGGTTCGTCGTCACCCGGCTGTCCTGCGGCATCCGCGTCGGCGGCGCGGTGGAGCTTGGCGGGCTCGACCTGCCGCCCAACTTCGCCCGCGCCGAGGCGATGCTGCGGAAGGCCGCGGCCTTCCTGCCGGGGCTGAAGACCACGGGCGGGACGCAATGGATGGGCTTCCGCCCCTCGCTGCCCGACACGCTGCCGGCGATCGGCCCGCTCGGCCCCCGGCCCGAGGTGATCTGCGCCTTCGGCCACGGCCATCTGGGCTTGACGCAGGCGACCGGCACGGCCGAAATCGTCGCCGACCTGATCACCGGCCGAACGCCCCCCATCGACATCCGCCCCTTCTCGCCCCACCGCTTCTGACCGAGGTTCCGCATGGCTTTCCACACCTTCTCCTGCATCGACGGCCACACCTGCGGCAACCCGGTGCGACTCGTCTCCGGCGGCGGCCCGCGGCTCGACGGCGCCACGATGCTGGAGCGCCGCGCGCATTTCCTGCGCGAGTTCGACTGGATCCGCACCGGGCTGATGTATGAGCCGCGCGGCCACGACATGATGTCGGGCTCGATCCTCTATCCGCCGACCCGCCCCGACTGCGACGTCGCGGTGCTGTTCATCGAGACCTCGGGCTGCTTGCCGATGTGCGGTCACGGGCTGATCGGCACCATCACGATGGGGATCGAGAACGGGCTGATCACCCCGCGCGAGCCGGGGCGGCTTTCCATCGACGCGCCCGCGGGCCGGGTGGACGTGACCTACCGGCAGGAGGGCCGCTTCGTCGAGGAGGTGCGGCTGACCAACGTGCCGGGCTTCCTGCATTCCGAGGGGCTGACGGCCGAGGTCGAGGGGCTGGGCGAGATCGTGGTCGACGTCGCCTATGGCGGCAATTTCTACGCCATCGTCGAGCCGCAGAAAAACTTCCGCGACATGGCCGACCATACCGCCGGGGAACTGGTCGGCTGGTCGCCGAAGCTGCGCGCGGCGCTGAACGCGAAGTATGACTTCACCCACCCCGAGCATCCGGCGATCAACGGGCTGAGCCATATCCTCTGGACCGGCAAGCCCACCGTCCCCGGCGCCCATGCCCGCAACGCCGTCTTCTACGGCGAGAAGGCGATCGACCGCAGCCCCTGCGGCACCGGCACCTCGGCGCGGATGGCGCAACTGGCGGCCAGGGGGAAACTCGGGGTCGGGGACGAGTTCTGGCACGAGAGTATCATCGGCAGCATCTTCAAGGGCCGGGTCGAGGCGGCGGCGACGGTGGCAGGCAAGCCTGCGATCATCCCCTCGATCGGCGGCTGGGCGCGGCAGACCGGGATCAACACGATCTTCATCGACAGCCGCGACCCCTACGCCCACGGCTTCGTCGTGACGTGACGGCGGCGGCGCAGAGCATCCTCGGCGGGGCGGCGAAGGGCCCGGTCCTTGTCGCGCGGGAACCGCTGAGCTTCTGGGGCGGGGTCGATCCCGCCACCGGTCGCGTGATCGACGTGCACCACCCCTTGCACGGGCAATGCCTCGGCGGGACGGTGCTGATGATGCCCTCCACCCGCGGCTCCTGCACCGGCTCGGGGGTGCTGCTGGACATGGCGCTGGGCGGACGGGCGCCGGCGGCGCTGGTGTTCTGCGAAACGGAAGACGTGGTGACGCTGGGCGCACTGGTCGCGGCGGAGATGTTCGGCAAGCGGCTCCCGGTGGTGCGGCTGGCACCGGCGTCCTGGGCACGGCTCTCGCGGGCGGAAAGCGCCACGATCACCGGAACTGCCATCGACGCGCCGGGTCTGACGATCCCGGTCACGCCGCCAGCGACCGTCGCACTCGACCTCGCCCCGCAGGATCGCGCCATGCTCGATGGCGCCGAAGGCCCGGCGGCGCAGCAGGCGATGCGCATCCTCTGTGCGATGGCGGTGAACCAGGGCGCCACGCGGCTGACCGACGTGACCCGGGGCCATGTCGACGGCTGCATCTACGCCAGCCGCAGCGCCGACGGATCGCCGGTTTCCGCCCTGCGACCAAATGGCGCGCACTTGATCTAGATCAAGTCACAATTCTGCCCATCTATCCGCAAATTTCAACTTGTAGAGTTAGTTCGCGGGAAGCGAATACAACCCAAAATTGCGGAAAGGGACCCTACAATATGACAACTTACGTATTTCGCGCTCGCGCCGGCCGCCTTGCCGCGCTCGAGGCGGCGCAGCAGAAGCGACGACACGACGGCCCATGCCGGCCGGTCGGGCAAAGCCCGGCGGATGGCCAGACGACGGTGAGGCAAAGGCGATCACACATCGGCAGCTCCGGCATGGTTCTGTCCATCGCTACGCTCGCCTCCCTGTTTGCTTAGTTGGTGGCTATCTGGCCGGATGAGGCCAAAAGGAGAAACATACACGGAGGGCGGAAAATGGCCATCCCCTGCGCGTTGATAAGTGGTCCTCTTGCGTTCATTCTCAGCATTCTATCGCAGTTCTTCACCGGCTGGTCGGTGGCGGGCTTTTTCCTGACCTATTTCATTTCGGGCCAAGCCATCTTTATTGTCCTACTCGTCTACTGCCACGCAGCAGAAAAGCACCGCCGTCGCCGGCACCGCGGTCAGATGCGCGGCGTCCTTCTGGACCGGCCAATCTGATATTCGCAATCGAATGCCTCGGACGCGCGGTGGCGACCGCCGTCCGGGGCCTTGCGCAACTTCGTCGACTTTAGACTACTTCGACTGCCGCGCTGCGCGGCGACCTGCCCGGCGCCGGGTCAGGCGAGGTTGCCCGATCCCGGTCAGCGTCAAAGGCTTGCTGAACGCTCGCGCAAGCGCGTGCCATCCCCGGCCGGCGAGATCGGCGCCCTCGCATACGGCGAGCGCCGGAAGTAGTATCAGAATGACAATCACCCAATCGAAGCCCGCCAAATTGCCTTGATTCAGGCCGAGATCGCTCGGGAAAATGTTGGGTTGTGCGCGATTGAACCGTGGCTCGCTCTTCATGTTCATCCTCACTGGGAAATGAACAACCAAAGGTGATACGGTAATTCGGAAACTCGCAACATGATTGCAGCACATAATATAGATCAAGTTTGGTCGCAGGTGTCGAGACCGGAATTCGGAAACACATCGTCGCGGTGATTTGCCGCAGCCAGACGACGGGCATGCCACCGCGCGCACTGCCCGGCTGGCTTCGCTGAATCCCGGCGCGACGCGGCCCTCGGCCCTATTCCGGGTCGGTGCGGAAGATCAGCCGTTCGTCGCAGGGTGCCACGCGCAGGATGTTCGTCGTGCCCTTGACGTTGAAGGGCACGCCGGCGGTGACGACGATCTGGTCCTTCTCGGTCGCGAAGCCGTATTCGCGCGCCGCGCGGGCGGCGTTGACGACGGCCATCTTGAAGCGGTCGACCGGCTCCGTCGTCTGCACGCAATGCACGCCCCAAGTCAGGCAGAGCCGCCGGATCGTGGTCAGGAGCGGGCTCAGCGCGATGATCGGCACCGAGGGGCGTTCGCGCGCGACAAGGCTCGCGGTCGTCCCCGACTGGGTGAAGCAGCAGATCGCGTGGATGTCGGTCGCCTCGGCGATCTCGCGCGCCGCGGCAACGATGCCGTCGGCGACGGTCGTGCGGTCCACCCGGCGCGAGGCCTCGATCACCTCGCGGTAGGTCGGGTCGCTTTCCACCGATTTCGCCACGTTGTCCATCGTCGCGACCGCCTCGACCGGATACTGGCCGGCCGCGCTTTCGGCCGACAGCATCACCGCATCGGCGCCCTCGTAGATCGCGGTCGCCACGTCGGAAACCTCGGCCCGCGTCGGCATCGGGCTTTCGATCATGCTTTCCAGCATCTGCGTCGCCACGATCACGGGCTTGGCCGCGGTGCGCGCGGCGCGCACGAGCCGCTTCTGGATCGGGGGCACGGAGTGGACCGGGAGTTCCACGCCAAGGTCGCCGCGCGCCACCATGATCCCGTCGGAGGCCGCGAGGATCTCGGCGAAGGCCTTGACCGCGGCGGGCTTCTCGATCTTCGAGAGGATCGCGGCGCGGCCCCTGGCCAGCTCCCGCGCCTCGCGCACATCCTCGGCCCGCTGGACGAAGGAGAGCGCCAGCCAGTCCACCCCCAGGTCGCAGGCGAAGTCGAGGTCGGCGCGGTCCTTCTCCGACAGCGCGGCAAGGGGCAACACCACGTCGGGCACGTTCACGCCCTTGCGGTTGGAGATCGTGCCGCCAGCCGTCACCGTGCAGTCGGCGAAACCGGGTCCGCAGGCGTCCACCGTGAGGCGGATCTTGCCGTCGTTGACCAGAAGCCTTGCGCCGGGTTCGAGGGCGGCGAAAATCTCCGGGTGCGGCAGGCAGACGCGGCGCCCGTCGCCCTCGGCCGGATCGAGATCGAAGCGGAAGCGGTCGCCCTCGGTCAGGTCATGCGCACCGGCGACGAAGGTGCCGACCCTGAGCTTCGGCCCCTGGAGGTCGGCGAGGATGGCGACGGGGCGGTTCACGTCCCGCTCCACCTGGCGGATGATGGCGTGGCGGGCGGCCTGTTCGGCGTGGCTGCCGTGGCTCATGTTCAGCCGGAACACGTCTGCCCCCGCCTCGAACAGCGCCCGGATCGTCTGGTAGTCGTTCGACGACGGGCCGAGCGTGGCGACGATCTTCACGTTGCGCAGCCGTCTCATCCCGTCGATCCCTCCCGTTTGCGCTAACATCGTCTCTGCCGCTCTATCGCCGAAAACCGCGGCGTCGGCAACTGGCGCTTTCGCCCTTTCCGGTCTAAACGATCTTTCGTTGCCGAACGACGAAAAACACCGATGACGACAGAGCCTTTCCGGATTCTCGGCGCCAGCCGCCCGTCGCGCTGGCTGGTGACCTGCGACCATGCCACCAACCGCGTGCCCGACTGCATCGGCGGCGGCAGCCTCGGCATCGCGCCCGCCGACATGGAACGCCACATCGCCTACGACATCGGCGCTGCCGGCGTCACGCGCCGCCTGGCGGAACGGCTGGGGGCGCCGGCGATCCTCAGCGACTTCTCCCGCCTCGTCATCGACCCCAACCGGGGCGAGGACGATCCGACGCTGGTGATGAAGCTCTACGACGGCACGATCATCCCGTTGAACCGCCATGTCGATGCCGCCGAGGTCGAACGGCGGCTCGCGGCCTTCCACCGGCCCTATCACGACGCTCTCGAACGCCTGGCCGCGCGGCGCGCCGACAGGGTGATCTGCGCCATCCACAGCTTCACCCCGCGGCTTGCCGGCCGCGCCGACCGGCCTTGGCAGGTGGGCGTGCTCTATTCCCACCGCGACCCGCGGCTGGCGCTTGCGCTGCTCGACCGGCTCCGGGCGGAACCTGATCTCTGCGTGGGCGAGAACGAGCCCTACGGCGGCCATCTCGACGGCGATGCCATCGACCGCCACGCGCTCAGGCAGGGTCGCCCCAACGTGCTGATCGAGATCCGTCACGACCTGATCCGCGGCGAGGACGGCCAGATCGCCTGGGCCGACCGGCTGGCACCGATCCTTCAGGCGGCGCTTGCACAGTCCGGCCTCTGACGTCAGCGCGTCGGCCAGAACCGGCCTGCGGGCGAGAGGGTGAAAATCTCGCAGCCGTCCGCGGTGACGCCCACCGAATGCTCGAACTGCGCCGAGAGCGACTTGTCGCGGGTGACCGCCGTCCAGTCGTCGGCCAGCACCTTGGTCTCGGGCCGGCCAAGGTTCACCATCGGCTCGATGGTGAAGAACATGCCTTCCTCGAGCTTCGGCCCGGCGCCGGGGCGGCCGTAGTGCAGCACGTTCGGCGGCGCATGGAACACCCGGCCGAGCCCGTGGCCGCAGAAGTCGCGCACGACGCTCATCCGCTGCGCCTCGACGTAGGACTGGATCGCATGGCCGATGTCGCCGAAGTGATTGCCCGGCCTGACCGCCTCGATCCCCAGCATCAGCGCGTCATGGGTGACCTGGATCAGCCGCTCGGCCTTTCGCGGCAGGGCGCCCGCGACGAACATGCGGCTGGTGTCGCCATACCAGCCGTCGACGATGACGGTGACGTCGATGTTGAGGATGTCGCCGTCCTTCAGCACCTTCGGACCGGGGATCCCGTGGCAGACCACATGGTTCACCGAGATGCACGAGGCGTGCTGATAGCCGCGATAGCCGATGGTGGCGGATTTCGCGCCGGCGGCATTTACCCGTTCCTCGATGAAGGCGTCGAGCGCCTCGGTCGCCACGCCGGGCTGCACCAGCGCCCCCACCTCGTCGAGAATCCCGGCCGCAAGCCTTCCGGCCGCGTGCATCCCCGCGAAATCGCCGGGCTCGTGAATCCTGATTCCGTCCTTGGTCAGACGGCCGCGCGGATCGTCCACCGGCCCCTCCTTCGGCTTCGTTCAGCGCCTAGATAGTCAAGGACGCCCGCTTTGGCCAGTGCCGGGGCTTCCGCGGGACGCGGGCCTTGCCTATAGCTGGTGACGAAGAGGTGAGCCATGCCCAATCCGACCGCCGCGATCCTGATCATCGGGGACGAGATCCTGTCCGGCCGCACCCGCGATGCGAACATGCACTACCTTGCCGGGGAGCTGACGCGCATCGGCATCGACCTGAGGGAGGTGCGCGTTGTCGCCGACGACACCGCGGCGATCGTCGCGGCGGTGAACGCGCTGCGCGCCGCCTTCGACCATGTCTTCACCTCGGGCGGGATCGGCCCGACGCATGACGACATCACGGCGGATGCGGTGGCGGCGGCCTTCGGCATGGCGCTCCACGTCCGCGACGACGCCCGCGCCATCCTCGCCGCGCACTACGACCGCTCCGGGCTGGAGTTCAACGCCGCCCGCCGGCGCATGGCCCGCATCCCCGAGGGCGCGCTTCTCATCGAAAACCCGATTTCGGCCGCGCCGGGCTTCAGCCTTGAAAACGTGCATGTGATGGCGGGCGTGCCCGACATCTTCAAGGCGATGGTCGCCTCGCTCCTGCCCCGGCTCACCGGCGGCAAGCCTGTGCTCAGCCAGACGCTGCGCGTGGACCGGGGCGAGGGCGTCGTCGCCGAACCGCTCGGGACGCTGGCGGCAGAGTTCGCCGATCTCAGCTTCGGCTCCTACCCGTTCATCCAGAACGGCGCCTACGGCACCAACATCGTCGTGCGCGGCACCGACGCGGCCCGGGTCGACGCCGCGATCGGCCGGCTCGCCGCGCTCTTTCCCGTCGAGCCGGCGTGACCGGCTTTCCCGCCGCGGCAGAGGCGACCTGGCCCGCCGCCGCCCGGCACCGGGCCGGCGCCTTCATCGTGCGCGAGGGGCGGGGCGGCGGCCAGCGCGTCTCGGCCGCCACCGCCGAGGGGCCCTGGACGCAGGCCGACATCGACGCGGCCGAACGGATGCACATGTCGCTCGGCCAGACGCCGCTCTTCATGATCCGCGATGGCGAGGCGGCGCTTGACGCGGCGCTGGACGCGCGCGGCTATCGGATCGGCGACCGGGTGCATGTCCGCGCCGGCGCCGTCGCGGCGCTGACGGCGGAACCTGCCGATCCGATGGCGGGCTTCGCGATCTGGCCGCCCCTCGCGATCATGCGCGATCTCTGGGCCGAGGGCGGCATCGGACCCGCGCGGCTCGCCGTGATGGAGCGGGTGAGCGCCCCCCGGACCGCGATCCTCGGGCGCGCGAAGGACCGCGCCTCGGGCGTGGCCTTCGTCGCGGTTGCTGGCGAAACCGCCGTGCTGCACGCGCTTTACATCGTGCCGGGCCTGCGTCGGCAAGGTTCCGCCGTCAAGATCATGCGGACCGCCGCGCACTGGGCCCAAGATCATGGCGCAGAACGGTTTTCCGTGCTGGTGACAGAAGCCAACACCGCCGCCGGCGCTCTCTATGCTTCCCTCGGGATGGAGATTGTGGGACAGTATCACTACCGCTCAAAATAACCCCAGAAGAGGCAAGCGGAGCAGTGAAGGACGATGGCCAGAGCCCCACGGCGCTTGATCTTCCGATGGTCAGGCCGCTTCCGGACGCCACCCGGAAGTATTTCGACATCTGCACCGAGAAGCTCGGGCTGGTGCCGAACGTGCTGAAAGCCTATGCCTTCGACATCGACAAGCTCAATGCCTTCACCGCGATCTACACCAACCTGATGCTGGCGGAGAGCGGGCTTTCCAAGCTCGAACGCGAGATGATCGCGGTCGCGGTCTCCTCGCTCAACCGCTGCTGGTATTGCCAGGTCGCCCACGGCGCGGCGGTGCGCGAGCTGTCCGGCGACCCGGTCCTGGGCGAGGCGCTGGTGATGAACTGGCGGATGGCTGCGCTGACCCCGAAGCAGCGGGCGATGCTGGAGTTCGCCGAGAAGCTCACCCTCGCCTCCTCGAGGGTCGGGGAAGCCGACCGCCAGGCGCTGCGCGACGCGGGCTTCACCGACCGCGACATCTGGGACATCGCCTCGGTCGCCGGCTTCTTCAACATGACCAACCGCATCGCCTCGGCCACGGCGATGGAGCCCAACCCGGACTATCACGGGGCGCACCGATGAGAGGGCTCGCGCTCCTTCTCCTTCTCATCGCGCCGGCTGCGGGTGCCGCGCCGACGCTCTCGCTGCCACCCTCGGCGATGCGCACGGCCGAGGACCAGAGCGCGATGGGCAGCTATGCGCTGCCGGTCGGGCCGTGGAAGGATGGACGGGTCGAAACCATCCGCACCGAGGGCGAGGTCACGCAGACCGCCTGGCGCATCCGCGACGGCGGCGTCACCACGATGGGGCTTCTGGCCACGCTGCGCGACCAGCTCGGCCGCGAGGGGTTCGAGATTCTCTTCGAATGCGAGACCGACGATTGCGGCGGCTTCGACTTCCGCTTCGCCACGCCCTGCCTGCCCGAGCCGGAAATGCATGTCGACCTTGGCGATTTCCGTTTCCTGTCCGCCCGGCGGGAAACCGGCGGCGCGCCGGACTACGTCAGCCTTCTGGTCAGCAAGTCCTCTGACAGCGGCTATGTGCAGATGACGCGGGTCGGTGCGGCGCTGGTGCAGCCCCTTCCCATCGCCGCCGCCGAATTCAGCCCGCAGGAAACCGCGCCCTCGCCCGATTCTCTGGCCGACCAGCTCGTCGCCAACGGCAAGGTGGTGCTGGGCGATCTGCGTTTCGCCACCGGCTCGACCGAGCTGGGGGACGGAGACTTCCCCTCGCTCCAGGCTCTGGCGGATTTCCTGAGGGCCAACCCCGACAAGGCAATCGCGCTTGTCGGGCACACCGATGCCGAAGGCACTCTGGCCGCCAATGTCGCGGTATCGCGCAAGCGCGCGCAATCTGTGGCGGACCGGCTCGTTACGGTGCACGGGGTCAATCCGGCCCAGTTGACGGCGGACGGGGTGGGCTACCTCAGCCCGCTTGCCTCCAACCTCACGCCCGAAGGCCGCAGCCAGAACAGAAGGGTCGAGGCGATGATCACCTCGACCCGCTGAGGTCTTCCGTTATCCTTACCCCGAAACCCCGGGTCTACCAGGCGTCCGGCCCCTTGTCGGCGAAGGCCTGGGCAAGGAAGTCGATGAAGGCGCGGACCTTGGGCTGGGTGAACCGGCCCGGCGGATAGACCGCGTAGATGCCCAGCGTCTCGACCGGAAGGTCGGGGATCGCGTCGATGACGAGGTTCTGCTTCATCGCCTCGGCATAGAGGAACGAGGGCAGATAGGCGATGCCGAGCCCGGAGATTGCCGCGTTCAGCAGCGACTGGCCGTCGTTGACCGTGAGCCAGCCGGCGGTGCGCACCTGCCGCTTTTCCCCCGAGGGCGCGGTGATCTTCCAGACGTTCCCCGACGCCTGGTTGGAATAGTGGAGAAGCTTGTGCTCGTTCAGGTCGTCGATCTTCGCGGGGCGGCCGTATTTGTCGAAATAGGAGGGCGAACCGACCATGCGCTTGACGGTTTCGGTCAGCTTGCGGGCGCGCAGCGTCGAATCTTCCAGTTCTCCCACCCGGATCGCCATGTCGAAGCCTTCCGAGATCAGCTCCACATAGCGGTTGTTCAGCACCATGTTCACGGTGATGTCGGGGTATTCCAGAAGGAAATCCCCGAGAATCGGCGAGAGCAGGTTCACCCCGAAGTCGGTCGCGACCGAGATGCGCAGGAGCCCGGAAGGCGCCGACTGCATCGAGGTGACGAGCGCGTCGGCCTCGCCGGCGTCGTTCAGCACGCGCCGCGCCCGGTCGTAGTAGGCCAGACCGATCTCGGTCGGCGACACCCGGCGCGTCGTGCGATTCAGAAGCCGCGCCCCCAGACGCGCTTCAAGCGAAGAGACATGTTTCGAGACGGCGGATTTCGAAATCCCCATCTTCTTTGCGGCATCCGTAAACCCCCCCTGGTCTACGACGGTGGCGAAAGCCTCCATTTCCGTCAATCGGTCCATTGTGCACCCGTCAAATACATTGCCCGCCGCTGACGGGTATCGCGGGCAATTCGGGCAATATTGCGGAGGTTGGCGGACAACACTTGGGTATTGTCGGGAACCAAAGTGGCGAGAATCCGCCGATCCGTTTACGGAATGCAACAGAGTGTGGTCAAAGCCTTGCCGCAAGCCGTGTTCCCTGGTCGATCGCGCGCTTCGCGTCGAGTTCGGACGCAACATCTGCGCCGCCGATCACGTGGACAACACATCCCCTTGCGATCAGCGCATCGGCCAGCCCGCGTTCGCTTTCCTGGCCGGCACAAAGCACGATGGTGTCGGCGGGGATCAGCCGCGGCTCCGCCCGCTCCGTCCCGGACGATACGCGAAGGCCGCCCGCCTCCACCGCCTCGTAGCTCACCCCGCCGATCATCTGCACGCCCCTCGCCACCAGCGCCGCACGGTGGATCCAGCCGGTGGTCCTGCCGAGCCTCCTGCCGGGTTTCTCTGGCTTGCGTTGCAGAAGCGTGACGGAGCGCGCCGGCGCTTCCGGCTTCGGTTCGGCGAGGCCGCCGCGCGCGGCGGCAGGATCGGTGACGCCCCATTCGGCGAGCCATTCCTTAAGGTGCAGCGTCGGGCTGTCGCCGGCCTGCACCAGGTATTCCGCCACGTCGAAGCCGATCCCGCCGGCACCGACGATGACGGCGCGGGCGCCGACCGGCGCGCCGGACAGCGCCTCGACATAGGTCAGGACATGCGCCGCCTCCTGCCCGGGTATGCCCGGATCGCGCGGGCGTACGCCGGTGGCGACGATCACCTCGTCGAAGCCCCGGACCGCGTCGGGCGTCGCCTCGGTGGCAAGGTGCAGGGCGATGCCGCTTCTCGCCACCATCGTGCCGAACCAGGCGAGAAGGCCCCGGAACTCCTCCTTCCCCGGCACCCTTGCGGCGAGTTTGAGCTGGCCGCCGATCTCCGGCGCGCGGTCGTAGAGCGTCACCCGGTGCCCGCGCGCGTCGAGCGCCAGTGCCGCCGCAAGCCCCGCCGGCCCGGCGCCGACGACGGCGATCCGCTTCGGCGCCGCCGCGGGCTCCAGCACCAGCTCGGTCTCGTGGCAGGCCCGGGGGTTGACGAGGCAGGTGGAGATCTTCCCGGCGAAGGTGTGGTCGAGGCAGGCCTGGTTGCAGGCGATGCAGGGCGCGATCTCCTCCGCCCGGCCCTCGGCGGCCTTGCGCAGGAAATCCGGGTCGGCGAGGAACGGCCGCGCCATCGACACCATGTCGGCGCAGCCCTCGGCCAGCACCGCCTCGGCCACCTCGGGCGTGTTGATCCGGTTGGAGGTGATCACCGGGATCGCCACCTGCCCCATCAGCTTCTTCGTCACCCAGGCGAAGGCCGCGCGCGGCACCGAGGTGGCGATGGTCGGCACCCGCGCCTCGTGCCAGCCGATGCCGGTGTTGAGGATCGAGGCGCCGGCCGCCTCCACCGCCCTGGCCAGCGCCACCACCTCGTCCCAGCTCTGCCCCTCCGGCACGAGGTCGAGAAGCGAGATGCGGTAGATCAGGATGAAGTCGCGCCCCACCGCCTCGCGCACGCGGGCCACCACCTCGAGCGGCAGGCGCATCCGGTTCTCGAGGCTGCCGCCCCAGCGGTCGGTGCGCCGGTTGGTGCGGGTGACCAGGAACTGGTTGAGGAAATAGCCCTCCGACCCCATCACCTCCACCCCGTCATAGCCGGCCTCGCGCGCCCGCGCCGCGGCGGTGGCGATGTCGGCGATCTGCTTTCCGATCCCCGCCGCGTCCAGCTCCCTCGGCGGGAAGGGCGAGATCGGCGACCGGATCGCCGAGGGGGCGACACAGTCGGGTCCATAGGCATAGCGTCCGGCGTGAAGGATCTGCATGGCGATCCGCGCGCCCGCGTCATGCACCCGGTCGGTCACGATCCGCTGGTTGGCGATGTCGGCAGAGGTGAAGAGGCCCGCCGCGCCGGGAAAGACCCCGCCTTCGCGGTTGGGCGCCATGCCGCCCGTGACCATCAGCCCCACGCCGCCGCGTGCCCGGGCCGCGTAGAACTCCGCCACCCGGTTCCAGTCCCGCGTCTCCTCGAGGTTGGTGTGCATGGAACCCATCAGCACGCGGTTGGGCAGGACGACATGGCCGAGGTCCAGCGGCGCGAAGAGATGCGGGTAATGCGGCATGGGGGCCCTCCTTGCGCGGTGACGATGCCCGAGGCCGGCCCGCCGGTCACGCCGGACGCTGCGTCATCCGCCTTGCGCGCCGCCGGTCTCGACGCAATGGCGGCGGAATGCCTTCTTCAGCATGTCAAGCTCGGCCCGCAGCAGATCGATCTCGGCGCGGAGGTCGGCCTCGAGGGGAACGCCGGTGACGATGCTGAAATGGCCAAGCATGGCGCCGGTGCCCGCCTCGCGCACGAGGAAGGTCTGGATCCCGTCCGACAGAAGCTCAGGCGGAATCGCGACCGAGACCGGCCATCGGCCCGCCGCGGTGGCCACGCCGACCTCCACCCCGTCGAGCCGCGCCTCCTGGTGCCATATCTCGACGGCCGGTGCCGCGCCCGGTGCGACGATCTCGGCCTGCCAGCGCCCGGCGCTGATCCGCGCGCCCTCGAGCCGTGGTGCGCTCATGCCCGGCCCCTCACAGCGCCGCCCGCGGGCGGCGGCTCATCGTCAGGTCGCGGATCAGGATCTGGTTCATCTCCGGCCCTTCGAAGATCAGGTCGAGCCAGGCGCCCTCGACGCGCCGTTCATTCATCCGCGCATAGGCAAGGTCGAATTCCGCCGCTGCCTCGCCCGCGCCCCGCGGCAGTTCGCGCACAAGCTGTTCGGTGTTCGGCCCGTGCCGCACGTTGAGCCGCGCGAAAATCTCGATCGGCCGCTCGGTGTCCAGCGTCACGTCAAGCCGGATCACATGGCCCGAGGTCAACCCCTGGAGGGCCGCATCCGGCAGGTCGAGCACCAGCGACAGGAACGATCCGTCGAAGCGGAAGACATCCATCCTGACCCCGAAGGGGGCAAGACCGCTCTCGCGCGCGTTGCGGACCTGGCGCAGCGTCAGTTCGCTTTCGCCGCAATCGTGGAACAGCTTCGCCTCGGAGCCGAAGGCCGCTCGCGTCTCGACGGCGGCGAGGCCCGGCGGCGAAACCGGACCCGACCAAAGCTCGGGCCGCCATGTCCAGTCCGCGAAAAGCGGTCTGGGGATCGCAGCCGCCTCCCCCCCCCGGGCAAGCCGCCCCTCGGCCACATGCAGCGCGCGGTCGATCTGCCGGCGCAACTGGCGGCCCCGGCTGCGCAGACCGCGCAGCGACTCGGCGTCGGCGATGCCCGCGTTGTCCGCAAGCGCCCGCCAGCGGGCGAGCGTCCGGCGAAACAGGAGCCGGTCGAAGTAGCTGTCGAAACTTTCCGCCATCGCGCGCCGTCGGGCCCTTTGACCGGAGCATGGAAACGATAACTCGTTATCGTTTCCTTTCCGCCCGTGCGCAAGCGGCTGCCCGGGCCTCAGCCCGCCACGACCGGGCCGGAATTCGCGGCGCGCACCCGCGCCACGAAGGCATCGAGAATCCCGCGTTTCTCGGCCATCGACAGCGGCCGGTCGGCGAGGCTCATGACCGAGAGCGTCACCATATGGCCGCGGGCGAGAAGGATCGCACGCCAGTAGTCCGGCTGGACCGCCTTGCCCGGCCCTGCCGCGGTGTCGGTGACATTCACGTAGAGAACCCCGTCACGCGACGAAACCGCGCCGACCCGCACCGTCGCGGCGCGGCCAGCCCGGCTCAGCGCCGCGCGCCCGGCGTCGGAACCGAAGAACCGCGCCATCGCCGGGAACGAGGCGACGAAGGCGGCTTCGTCCGCAGCCGCGGGCGCAACCGAGGCCGTCAGCACCGCGGGCTTGCCAGGCTGGCCTGCGGCCGCAGAGCCGGAGAGCGCCGCGCAGGTGCCGAAAAGCACGAAGGCGCCGCCGCCGCCGTCGCGGCCCGCCGTGCGGTCGACGCAGTAGCCGGCCGGCCCCGCCGCCACTACCGCACCACCTGCGACCGCGACCGCCTGTGGCGCGGAACCCGAGGGCGCCATGCCCTCGACGCAGGCCGAAAGCGCCAGCGAAAGGAGAAGGGCCGCCCCCTTACTGGTCCATGTAGACATGCAGCTCCGCCCCGGCGCCGGGATGCGTCACCGCCCCCTTCCGCGCACCGCCCACAAGTCTGGCGTATTTCCACAGCGCACCCGAGGCATACTGGGTGGGCCGCGGCCCCGTCCACGCGGCCTTGCGCGCGGCCAGTTCCTCGTCCGAAAGCGCCACCGACAATTCGCCGGTGATCGCGTTGAGCGTGATCATGTCGCCGTCGCGCAGCAGCGCGATCGGCCCGCCATGCGCGGCCTCGGGGCCGACATGGCCGACGCAGAAGCCGCGCGTCGCGCCGGAGAAGCGGCCGTCGGTGATCAGCGCCACCTTCTTGCCCATGCCCTGACCGCTGAGCGCCGCGGTGGTCGCCAGCATCTCGCGCATCCCCGGCCCCCCCGCCGGGCCCTCGTTGCGGATGACGAGAACCTCGCCCTCCCTGTAGGCGCGCGCCTTGACCGCCTCGAAGGCGTCCTCCTCGCATTCGAAGACCCGGGCCGGGCCGGTGAAGACCTGTTCCTCGGGTTTCATGCCGGCGACCTTGACGATCGCCCCGTCCGGCGCGAGGTTGCCCTTCAGGCCCACGACCCCGCCGGTGGACGTGATCGGCGTCGCGGCGGGGTAGATCACCCTGCCGTCCGCCTCGCGCGTGATCAAGTCAAGCTCCTCGCCCATCGTCCGGCCGCTGGCGGTGACGCAATCCTCGTGGATCAGGCCGATCTTGCGAAGCTCCTTCATCACCACGGGCACGCCGCCCGCCTCGTAGAGATCCTTGGCGACATAGGCGCCGCCC
>JBDHSQ010000050.1:0-23572 GCA_039808285.1 Paracoccaceae bacterium | reverse complement strand
TTCCGCCCCTGCCCTCACACCATCCGCTCGACCATCAGCCGCTTGATCTCGGCGATCGCCCTGGCCGGGTTCAGCCCCTTCGGGCAGGTCCGGGTGCAGTTCATGATCGTGTGGCAACGGTAGAGCTTGAACGGGTCTTCCAGCGCATCGAGCCGCTCGCCCGTCGCCTCGTCGCGCGAGTCGATGATCCAGCGGTAGGCGTGCAGGAGCGCGGCGGGGCCGAGGTAGCGGTCGCCGTTCCACCAGTAGGACGGGCAGGCGGTGGAGCAGGAGGCGCACATCACGCATTCATAGAGCCCGTCGAGCTTCTTGCGGTCCTCGATCGACTGGCGCCATTCCTTCTGCGGCGTGTTGGTCTTCGTCTCCAGCCACGGCATGATGCTCGCGTGCTGGGCGTAGAAATGGGTCAGGTCCGGCACCAGGTCCTTGACCACGGGCATGTGCGGCAAGGGATAGATCTTCACGTCGCCCCTGATCTCGTCCAGCCCGTAGATGCAGGCCAGCGTGTTGATCCCGTCGATGTTCATCGCGCAGGAACCGCAGATGCCTTCGCGGCACGACCGGCGGAAGGTCAGCGTCGGGTCGATCTCGTTCTTGATCTTGATCAGCGCGTCCAGCACCATCGGCCCGCAGCGGTCCATGTCGATGAAATAGGTGTCCACCCGGGGGTTCTCCCCGGTGTCGGGATCCCAGCGGTAGATCTGGAACTTGCGGACGTTCCGGCCCTCGGGCTTCGGCCAGGTCTTGCCGACCCGGACCTTCGAATTCTTGGGAAGCGTGAACTGGACCATGTCTTATCCCTTCCAATCGGGGCGGCCGTAGAGGGGCCGGCGCGGGAACCGGCCGGATTTCTGATGGACGCAGGCATCATAGAGCGCCGCGGGATCGCGGCCCTGGAGCCAGTCGGACGAGACCTCGAGCCGGAGCTTCGACCCCGCCCCACCGGTTCCCGCGCCCGCCGCGACAAGTCCGCGCGGATGCGCGGCTAGGTGCGCGCGGGCGAAACACGCGTCCTCCGCCCGCTCGACCGACATCGGCCCGCAGGCCGCCATCAGCGCGACGGCCGGCAGGAATGCGGCGCGCGCCTGCATCAATACACCCGCGCCTTGGGCGCGATCTTCTTCAGGCTGATCCCGCCCTCCGCCTCGCTCGTCAGCGGATCGAGATGGACCGGCCGGTAGCCGAGCCGGACTTCCGGACCATCGAC
The DNA here is from genome assembly GCA_039808285.1 of Paracoccaceae bacterium. Lineage (GTDB taxonomy): Bacteria > Pseudomonadota > Alphaproteobacteria > Rhodobacterales > Rhodobacteraceae > Albidovulum. Next base: position 22,365 of record JBDHSQ010000050.1, on the reverse strand, counting down.
CCAGGCGAGCGAGTGCTTGCGCCAGTTGGCGTCGTCGCGGTCGGGGTGATCCTCGCTCGCATGTGCGCCGCGGCTTTCCTTGCGGGCCTCGGCCGCGACGATGGTGGCGAGCGCGTTGGGCATCAGGTTCGTCAGCTCCAGCGTCTCCATCAGGTCGGAGTTCCAGATCAGCGAGTGATCGGTGACCTTGAGGTCGGCCAGCTTGGCGGCCACGCGCTTCATCTTCCCGGCGCCCTCGGCCAGCGTCCGGTCGGTGCGGAAGACGGCGGCGTCGGCCTGCATCGTCTTCTGCATCTCCAGCCGCAGCTCGGCCGTGGGCACGCTGCCTGTGGCGTGGCGCAACCCGTCGAAGCGGGCCAGCGCGCGGTCCACCCCGGCCGTGTTGGTCGCAGGCACGGCGCCGGCGCGGTCCACCACCTGGCCCGCACGGATCGCCGCCGCACGGCCGAACACAACGAGGTCGATCAGCGAGTTCGACCCCAGCCGGTTCGCCCCGTGAACGGAGGCGCAGCCCGCCTCGCCCACGGCCATCAGGCCGGGGAAGACGTTGTCGGGGTTGCCGGCGGTCGGATTCAGCACCTCGCCCCAGTAGTTGGTGGGGATGCCGCCCATGTTGTAGTGCACCGTCGGCAGGACCGGGATCGGCTCCCTGGTGACGTCGACACCGGCGAATATCTTCGCCGATTCCGAAATCCCCGGCAGCCGTTCGTGCAGCGTCTCGGGCGGCAGGTGGTTGAGGTGCAGGTGGATGTGGTCCTTGTGCTCTCCCACGCCGCGGCCCTCGCGGATCTCGATCGTCATGCAGCGGCTGACCACGTCGCGGCTGGCCAGATCCTTGTAGGTCGGCGCATAGCGTTCCATGAAGCGCTCGCCTTCCGAGTTGGTGAGGTATCCGCCCTCGCCGCGCGCGCCCTCGGTGATCAGGCAGCCGGCGCCATAGATGCCGGTCGGGTGGAACTGTACGAACTCCATGTCCTGAAGCGGCAGTCCCGCGCGCGCCGCCATGCCGCCGCCGTCGCCGGTGCAGGTATGGGCGCCGGTCGCGCTGAAATAGGCCCGGCCGTAGCCCCCCGTCGCCAGCACCACCATCTTGGCGTTGAAGACATGGATCGTGCCGTCGTCGAGCTTCCAGGCGACCACGCCGGTGCAGGCGCCGTCGGTGATCACCAGATCGATGGCGAAGTATTCGATGAAGAACTCCGCCTTCTGCTTCAGCGACTGGCCGTAGAGCGTGTGCAGGATGGCGTGGCCGGTGCGGTCGGCCGCGGCACAGGTGCGCTGCACCGGCGGGCCCTCGCCGAATTCGGTGGTGTGGCCGCCGAACGGGCGCTGGTAGATCCTGCCCTCCTCGGTTCGGCTGAAGGGCACGCCGTAGTGCTCAAGCTCGTAGACCGCCTTCGGCGCCTCCCGCGCGAGGTATTCCATCGCGTCGGTGTCGCCGAGCCAGTCGGAACCCTTGACGGTGTCATACATGTGCCACTGCCAGTGGTCCGGCCCCATGTTCGACAGGCTGGCGGCGATCCCGCCCTGCGCCGCCACGGTGTGGCTGCGGGTCGGGAAGACCTTGGTCACGCAGGCGGTTCGCAGGCCCTGCTCGGCCATGCCGAGCGTCGCGCGCAGGCCCGAGCCGCCGGCACCGACCACGACCACGTCGTATTCGTGAACTTCGTAAGGATAAGCTGCGGTCATCTATCTGGTCCTTCAGAGCGCGAGCCGGATCAGCGCGTAAAGCCCGGTGGCGATCGTGCCGTAGGTCAGGCAGACGGTGCCGACGACCAGCGCCTTGCGGGTGAAGCCGCCGGCATAGTCCTCGATCATCATCTGCGCGCCGTGGCGGAAATGCAGCATCCCCACCCAGAGCGTCAGCCCCGCGACGATCGCCGGGAAGGGGCGGCCGTAGTATTCGACCACCGTCGCATGGTCGGCGCCGACGATCCGGCCGAAGGTGAGGATGAAGAGCGGCACCAGCACCGCGAGACCCACGGCGCTGACCTGCATGTACCAGTGATGCGCGGTGCCGGACTTGCCGGAGCCGAGCCCCTCGGCGCGCTTGCGGTCGGTCAGGAATCTCATGCCCGCCCCCTTTCAGAGAATGGTGATGGTGATCAGCGTCAGCCCGAGCGAGCCCAGGATCACGCCCCAGCCGAGCCGCCTGATCTCCGCGATCTCGAAGCCGCGGCCGCTGTCGTACCAGAGGTGCCTCAGCCCGGCGAGGTAGTGATACCAGACCGCCCAGATCGAGGCCGCGAAGACCAGCTTGCCGAACCAGCTTCGCACCACCGCATCGGCGACGGCGAAATACTCCGCACTTGTCGCCGCGGCCAGAAGCCACCAGACGATCAGGAGGATCGCCACGATCAGGCCGTTGCCGGTGATCCGCGTCAGGATCGAGGTGATCGAATTGATCTGCGGGCGGTAGTATGGCCCGATCATGAAAGGCGACAGCGGGCGGTTGCCCCGGTTGACATCGGCCATTTCGGTCCCCCTTGCTCGCGCCGGTCGCCCGCCGGTCGCCCGGGGGCGGGGCGCATTCGCCCCCCTCAATAGCGCAATTCGCGCCCGTGTCACGCCGCGATTGGACGAAAGACGCTGATTTCGCGCAAGTTAGCGCAAAAGATCGTGTTTGTGATCACATGGCAAAAAATCGTGATCACGCTTTTCGGGACTCAAGGCCGCGGCGCGTAGCGCGCGGGAATCGCCTCCACCGGCAGCGCCGATACCGCGCGCTCGGTCTCGCGGCGCAGTTTCCGGCGCATCCGCTCGGCGTAGTCGTCATAGTCCTCGGCGGTCACCACGAAGGCGTTGGGCCCGGTCATCACGTTCTCGGCGAAATAGGCCGGAAGGCCCGCGTCGTCGCCGCGGATGACCAGCGCGTTGACGATGATGGCAAGGCTGTCCATCACCGGCTTCACCTCGGCCGGCTCGGTGCCCTCGTTGTTGCGCCCGTCGGAGGAGACGTCCATCACCCGCCGGCGGCAGGCGGGCGCGCGGTCGAAGACGCCGCTGCCGTAGGTCATCGCCTGGCCGATCGCGGTGGAGAATTCCGTCCAGACCCGCGGCAGCCGGGTGATCCGCGCCGCCAGCGCCTCGACATCGGCGGGCCCCGTGATCCGCGTCCAGCCGACCGACAGCACCTGCCGCGACGCACCCGTCCACTGCATCAGCGCCACGGCGGACTGGCCTCTCGCCAGCGCCCCGCTCACCACCGGATCCCTCAGCCCCTCGGCGAGCCCCTGCATCTGCACCGCGAATTCGCGCCGGTCGACCGAGCCCGAGACATCGACGGCGAGTAGCAGCGCGACCTCGCATCCCGCCGCCGGCAGGGCAACGAGGGAGGCAAGGCAGCAGACGGCGGACAGGCGCATGGCGCGAGTGTAGCGCGCCGGGCGTCGATCACAAAGGCATCAGCGCCCAGTAATCGAGGTCGAGAAGCACTTCGGGGAGGTATTTCCCCCCCGCGTCCTTCAGCCCGAAGGGGGCCGCCGCCTGCTTCACCGCCACCAGCCGCAGCCGGATCGCGCCGACGCCGGGGGCCGGGGTCTCCGCCCGGTCCAGCACCTCCGACCAGGCGCGCACCGTGTCGCCGGCAAAGCAGGGATTGGCGTGCACACCCGCGTTCAGCGCCACGATCATCTGCGCGTTGGCCAGACCGTTGAACGACAACGCGCGGGCGAGGCTGATGACATGGCCGCCGTAGATCAGCCGCCGCCCGTCCTCGCGCATGGTGGCGTCGAAATGGACCTTGGCGGTGTTCTGCCAGAGCCTCGTGGCCAGCATGTGCTCGGCCTCTTCGACGGTCACGCCGTCGACATGGTCGATCCGCTCGCCCAGCGCATAGTCGCCGAGGCGGTGGCGCTCGCCCGCCAGCGCGAAATCGTAACGGGTGAAGTCAAGCCCCTCGGGCAGGACGAGATCGGACGGGGCCACCGAGGGCGCGAGGTCGGGTACGACCGTTTGGGGCGCGGGCGCGGCAGCATCGCGCTTGCGCACCATCACCCAGCGGACGTATTCCAGCACCACCTCGTCGCGCTGATCCAACCCCCGCGTCCGCACCCAGACGACGCCCGACCTGCCGTTGGAATTCTCCCTCAGCCCGATCACCTGGCTTTCCGACCTGAGCGTGTCGCCCGGCCAGACCGGCTTCAGCCAGCGCCCCTCGGCATAGCCGAGATTGGCCACGGCATTGAGCGAGATGTCGGGCACGGTCTTGCCGAAGACGGTATGGAAGGCGATCAGATCGTCCATCGGCGCGGCCGGCAGGCCGCATCGCCGGGCGAATTCGTCCGAGGAACAGAGCGCCCCCCGCGCCGGATAGAGCGCGTGGTAGAGCGCCCGCTCGCCCCCCGACAACGTGCGCGGCACCGCATGGGCGATCACCTCGCCCACCGCGTAATCCTCGAAGAACCGGCCCGGACTGGTCTTCATCTCGCATCCTTCAACTTGCTGTCGGCCGGCTTAGCCATAGGTTCCGAGAAACGGGTTGTGGCCAAGCCAGATATGGATGCCCGCTATCGCCCCGTAGAGCACGAGCGCGAGCGCGAGCACGACCGCATCGCCCCTCAGCCCGCCCGGCGCAGGACGGTTCCACGTCTCCTGCGCGTTGATGAGAAGCATGGACGCGACGGCCCAGAACCCGACGCCCCCGAAGAGCACCAGCGATGCCATGTCGCCGTTGACCAGAAGATGCGCCACCGCCCAGACGACCACGCTCCACAGCATCGGATGGCGCAGATGCGCCCGGAGCCGCCCTTTGGAATGCGACAGGCCGAAGAGGAAGAGCGCGACCAGCATCAGCAGGTCGGTCAGATGCCCCATCCCCGGCAGCGGCGTGTAGACCGGCGCGATCTCCGCCCGGCGATAGCCGATGACCATGAGGATGATCGCGGCCAGCGACAGGACCGTCACCGCCATCTTGCCCGGAACCGTGCCCATCCGCGCCCGGACCCCCGGCACCAGCCGCCTGAACAGATGCGACACGATCCAGAGGATCAGGCCGAGCACCAGGATCTGCATCACCAAACCTCCCTACCCTGAAACCGCGCAGAGCCTTCCCCTATTTCGTCCGCTCCGCAATAGCTTCCGCACGGGCAAGGATCGCGCGCGCGGTGGCGACGTGCAGGTTCTCGACGATCCGCCCATCGACCACGGCCACCCCCTGCCCCGCCGCCTGCGCTTCGTCGAAGGCGGCGATCTGGCGGCGGGAAAGGTCGATTTCCGCCACCGAGGGCGCGAAGGCGGCGTTGGCGATGGCAAGTTGCGCGGGATGGATCAGCGTCTTGCCGTCGAAGCCCATGTCGCGGCCCTGTTCGCATTCGAGGCGCAATCCCTCCTCGTCCCTGAAGGCGTTGTAGACGCCGTCGACGATGATCCGCCCATGCGCCTTCGCGGCCAGCAGGCAGAGCCCGAGCCCCGCCTGCATCGGCAGCCGGTCGGCGCGGAAGCGGCTGCCAAGCTCGCGCGCGAGATCGTTGGTGCCCATCACCATGCCCCGAAGCCTCGGGTGCGCCGCGATCGCGGCCGCGTTCAGCATTCCCGCCGCCGTCTCCATCATCGCCCAGAGAGGCACGCCGGGGATCAGCGCCGCCACCGCGTCGAGATCGGCCGGGGAGGAGACCTTCGGCACCAGCACCGCATCCACCCCTGCCCCCGCCCCGACCGCCGCGGCGAAGGCCAGCACGTCGTCCCGCCCCCAGGCGGTGTCCAGCCCGTTGACCCGCACGATCCGCGCCCGCCCGCCGTAGTCCGCCTCGGCGAGCACCCGGGCAAGCAACGCGCGGGCACTCGCCTTCTCCTCCGCCGCCACCGCATCCTCCAGATCGAAGATGATCGCGTCGCAATCCAGACCGCGCGCCTTCTCCAGGGCCCGGTCCCTGGAGCCGGGAATGTAGAGAACCGAACGATAGGGCCGCGGGCGGTCGGTCGGGGCGGGCATGGAGACTCTCCTCGCAATTTTGTTGCGCCAGAGACCACAGATGCGGCACATTCGGCAAGCCCCAATTTGCCGCGCCGCAGAAACCGCGCGCTGCCGCGTCCCGCTCCGGGTGGTCGCCGGGCTGGGGCGCACCCCCGGTTAACCGGTTCTTGCGCCTGTCCGCCCAGCATCGCCCCATCATCCGCGACGACGAAAGGCCAGCCATGCAACAGAAACTCTTCGCGCTCTCGCTCGGCTTCGGCGGGCTGATCCTTGCCACCCACCATGCCTTCGCGGCGGTCTCCGGCCCGTTCGCCGGGCCTGCCCGCACCGGAGCCGCCTGCGCCGGGGCCGCCTGCGCCGCCCCGGTTGCCGCTGCCCCGCGCGAAGCCTGCGCCTAGGCGCCGAAACCCGCGTCCCAGAGGTGCTTCAGCGACACCGCCAGAAGCGCCCAGGTGACCAGCCGGAAGAACAGCCGCTCCGGCAGCACCCGCACCAGCCGCACGCCGGCCAGCACCGCCGCCATCGCGGGCACGGACAGGATCGCCGCGTGCCTCAGGGTCTCCGCCGACAACTGGCCGAGCGCCCAGTAGGGCACCAGCTTCACCGCGTTCACGAAGGCGAAGAAGACCGTGGTCGTCCCCGCAAACACCGTCTTCTCCAGCCCGAGCGGCAGAACATAGACCTGATAGGGCGGCACGCCGGCGTGGCTGACGAAACTCGTGTAGCCCGTGACCGCCCCCCAGAAGACCCCCGGCCCGACCCGGGCAGGCCCGCCCGCGCCCTCCGGCCTCCGCCCGACGAGCAGGCTCAGCGCGAAGGCCGTGCCGATCGCGCCGACGATCCCCGTCACCAGCCGGTCGGGAACCGCGGCAGCGGTCAGCCAGCCAAGCCCGACCCCGAGCACTGATGCCGGCGCGAGGATGGCCAGGATTCGTTTGTCGAAGGCGCCGCGATAGGCGTAAAGCCCGATCGCGTCCGAGGCGACATAGACCGGCAGCAGCAGCCCCGCCGCCGCCACCGGCGGCACCGCCAGCGCCAGCACCGGCACCGCCAGCATCCCGACGACCGGCAGGCCGCCCTTCGACAGGCCCACCAGCATTGCCGCAAGGCACGCGGCGATCCAGAACTCCATTCCGCCCATCCCGCTCCGACCTTCCGCGCCGCCGCCCCTCCTATCGCGAAGACCGGCGCCGCAAAAGGCGCAAGACATGCCGCACCGCGGCGGGCTTGCGCGATTCGGCCCGAGGGATTACGCAGTCCCCCGGAATCGATCGTATATCCATCAGGAGCCGGAGACTCATCATGGCCAGACCCAGGATCGCCCTCATCGGCGCGGGACAGATCGGCGGCACGCTCGCCCATCTCGCCGCGATCAAGGAACTCGGCGACGTCGTCCTGTTCGACATCGCCGAGGGCACGCCCCAGGGCAAGGCGCTGGACATCGCCCAGTCAGGCCCCGCCGAGGGGTTCGACGCCTCGCTGATGGGTGTCAACGACTATGCCTACATCCGCCGGGCGGATGTCTGCATCGTCACCGCCGGCGTGCCGAGGAAGCCGGGGATGAGCCGCGACGACCTTCTCGGCATCAACCTCAAGGTGATGAAGTCGGTGGGCGAGGGCATCAAGAAATTCGCGCCCGACGCCTTCGTGATCTGCATCACCAACCCGCTCGACGCGATGGTCTGGGCGCTGCGCGAATATTCCGGCCTTCCGCACCGCAAGGTCGTCGGCATGGCGGGCGTGCTCGATTCCGCGCGGTTCCGCCACTTCCTCAGCCTCGAGTTCGAGGTGTCGATGAAGGACGTGACCGCCTTCGTGCTCGGCGGCCACGGCGACACGATGGTGCCGCTGACGCGCTATTCCACCGTCGCCGGCATCCCGCTGCCGGACCTCGTGCAGATGGGCTGGACCACGCAGGACAAGCTCGACGCCATCGTCCAGCGCACCCGCGACGGCGGGGCCGAGATCGTCGGCCTTCTCAAGACCGGCTCGGCCTTCTATGCGCCCGCCGCCTCGGCGATCGAGATGGCGGAAGCCTATCTCAAGGACCAGAAGCGCCTTCTGCCCTGCGCGGCCTGGGTCGATGGTGCCTACGGGCTGAACGGCATGTATGTCGGCGTGCCGACGGTCCTCGGTGCGGGCGGAGTGGAGCGCGTCGTCGACATCAAGCTCAACCGCGACGAACAGGCGATGTTCGACAAGTCGGTCGACGCGGTGAAGGGCCTCGTCGCCGCCTGCAAGGGCATCGACCCCGCGCTCGGCTGAGCCGCGGCATTCCTTGCAACTGACGGAAGGGGCTGCCACGGCGGCCCCTTTTGCCCTAGGGTCGGCGCGTTGCCCTTGTCCTTGCCAGTCGGAGTCCCGTCCATGCGTCCAGCCCTCCGGGCCGCTGCCCTCGCCGCCCCGTTCCTTCCCGCGATTGCCGCCGCCGCGCCCTCCGAGGACTGGTCGGCGCGCCTCGCCGCGGACGGTCCCGGCGCCACCGCCGCGGCGATCGAGGCCATTGCCGCGCCCACGCCCGAGGATCTGCTGGCGCTCGCCGCCGCCCGTTTCCTCGGCGGGGTGGAGCGCGCGCTCCATGCCCGCTGGGCGGTCGGCCAGAGCGAGGAGATCGGCTTCCTGCCGGTGTTCCGCCTGCCGCTGGCACCCAACCCGGCGCCCGCGCCCTTCGATCCGGCGATGCTCGAGACCATACTGGCCGGGCTCTCGGCCGACATGGACGCGGCGCGCGCGGCCCTCGGCGCGATCCCGGAGGGAAGCGCGATCGCGCTCGACCTCCGGCTCGAGGATCTCTGGCTCGACATCGACGGCTCGGGCGACCGCGGCACCGGCGAAGGCGTGCTCGACCTCGCCGGCTTCATGCTCGCCGCGCAGCCCCGCTTCGACCCGGTGACCTTCGAGCCGCTGCCCCCGCCGGAGGTGCCGGCCTCGATCCCCGTCAGCTTCGACACCGCCGACGCCGCCTGGCTCTCGGCCTACAGCCATCTCCTCTCGGCGACCTCGGACCTCGTCCGCGCCTTCGACCCGACCGCGCCGGTCCGCCGCGTCCACGAGGGGCGGATGGCGATGGCCAAGGCCGGGATTCCCGGCCCGTTCGAGACGCTCGCGCTGGGCCAGAGCAGCACCGACCCCAGCCGCTACCCCGACAGCATCGACGCCATCGCGATGGCGATCCTCGCGCTGCGGCAGCAGCCGATCGCCGAGCGCACCCGCGCCGCCCGCGACCACTTCCTCGCCATGATCGCCGACAACCGCCGGTTCTGGACGCTCGTCGCCGCCGAGACCGACGACCGGCAGGAATGGATCCCGAACGGCAAGCAGCATGCCGCGCTCGGCCTCGCCTTCCCCGAAGGCGTCGGCGTCGCCTGGCAGGACGTGCTCGCCGATGGCGAGAAGCTTCTGAAGGGCGAGCTTCTGGCGCCGGTCTGGACCCCGGCTGCGGGCTTCGACCTCGCCGCCTGGCTGGAGAACCCGGGCCCGGTCGACCTGGTGGAATGGCTGCACGGCTTCGGGATGCAGCCCTGGCTCCGCGCCGGGCCCACGGTGACGGCGGAAAGCTGGGCGGTGCTCCAGCAGATGACCGCCGGCAACGCGCTTCTCTTCGCCGTCTTCCTGAACTGACTCCGCCCTGCGGCGAATCCTCCGGGGGCCCGGCGCAGGCAATGTGATCACACGATTTCTTCGCGTGATCACAAAACCGCCGATTTTCGCCGATCCTGCGGATTTCACGCATTTATCGTTTCGCTGCGGCGCCGCACTGTGCCAAGAAGCCTGCGAAGCGAAGGCAAGCGGGGACCAGCGATGAACATCCACGAATACCAGGCCAAGGCTCTCCTGCGCTCCTACGGCGCGCCGGTCTCCGACGGCCGCGTCGTGCTCAAGGCCGAGGAGGCCAAGACCGCGGCGGGGGAACTCGACGGGCCGCTCTGGGTCGTCAAGGCGCAGATCCACGCCGGCGGCCGCGGAAAGGGCCGTTTCAAGGAGGCCGAGGCCGGCGAGAAGGGCGGCGTTCGGCTGGCAAAGTCGGTCGAGGAGGCCGCTTCGATGGCCAAGCAGATGCTCGGCCGCACCCTCGTCACCCACCAGACCGGCCCCGCCGGCAAGCAGGTCAACCGCATCTACATCGAGGACGGCTCCGACATCGCGCGCGAGCTTTACCTAGCGCTTCTGGTCGACCGGCAGACCTCGCGCATCGCCTTCGTCTGCTCCACCGAGGGCGGCATGGACATCGAGGAGGTCGCCCACAAGACCCCCGAGAAGATCGTCTCCTTCTCGGTCGATCCCGCCACCGGGCTGTCCGACTTCCACGGCCGCCGCGTCGCCTTCGCGCTCGGGCTCGAGGGCGCGCAGGTCAAGCAATGCGTGGCGCTGATCCGCACCCTCTACCGCGCCTTCGTCGAGAAGGACATGGAGATGCTGGAGATCAACCCGCTCGTCGTCTTGAAGGACGGCAACCTCAAGGTGCTCGACGCCAAGATCGGCTTCGACAACAACGCGCTCTACCGCCAGCCCGAGGTCATGGCGCTGCGCGACGAGACCGAGGAGGATCCGAAGGAACTGGCCGCCTCGAAGTTCGACCTCAACTACATCGCGCTGGACGGAGAGATCGGCTGCATGGTCAACGGCGCCGGCCTCGCGATGGCGACGATGGACATCATCAAGCTCTACGGCGCGGAACCGGCCAACTTCCTCGACGTCGGCGGCGGCGCGACGAAGGAGAAGGTGACCGAAGCCTTCAAGATCATCACCTCGGACCCCAACGTGAAGGGCATCCTCGTCAACATCTTCGGCGGCATCATGCGCTGCGACATCATCGCCGAGGGCATCATCGCCGCGGTGAAGGAGGTGGGCCTGCAAGTGCCGCTGGTGGTGCGGCTCGAGGGCACCAACGTCGAGAAGGGCAAGGAGATCATCGCCGGTTCCGGGCTGAACGTGATCGCGGGGGACAACCTCGCCGACGCGGCGCAGAAGATCGTCAAAGCGGTGAAGGGATAATCCGATGTCCATCCTCGTCGACAAAACCACCAAGGTCATCACCCAGGGCTTCACCGGCAGCCAGGGCACCTTCCACTCCGAACAGGCGATCGCCTACGGCACGCAAATGGTCGGCGGCGTGACCCCCGGCAAGGGCGGCACCGAGCATCTCGGCCTGCCGGTCTTCGACTCGGTGCACGAGGCGATGGCGAAGACCGGCGCCAACGCCAGCGCGATCTATGTGCCGCCCCCCTTCGCGGCGGATTCGATCCTCGAGGCGATCGACGCCGGCATGCCGCTGATCGTCTGCATCACCGAGGGCATCCCGGTGCTCGACATGATGAAGGTCAAGCGCGCGCTGGAAGGGTCGTCCTCGCGGCTGATCGGGCCGAACTGCCCCGGCGTCATCACCCCCGGCGAATGCAAGATCGGCATCATGCCCGGCCATATCCACAAGCGCGGCTCGGTCGGTGTCGTTTCCCGCTCCGGGACGCTAACCTACGAGGCGGTGAAGCAGACCTCCGACCTCGGCCTCGGCCAGTCCACCGCGGTCGGCATCGGCGGCGACCCGATCAAGGGGACCGAGCATATCGACGTGCTCGACATGTTCCTCGACGATCCCGAGACGCAGTCGATCATCATGATCGGAGAGATCGGCGGCAGCGCCGAGGAAGAGGCGGCGGAGTTCCTTGCCGCCCAGAAGAAGCGCGGCCGCTGGAAACCCGTCGCCGGCTTCATCGCCGGCCGCACCGCGCCGAAGGGCCGGCGCATGGGGCACGCGGGCGCCATCGTCTCCGGCGGCAAGGGCGACGCGGAATCGAAGATCGAGGCGATGAAGCGTGCCGGGATCGTCGTGGCCGAAAGCCCCGCCCATCTCGGCGAGGCGGTGATGAAGGCGATCAAGGGCTGAGCGCCACGGGGAGGACGGGACATGCCGGTTTTCCGGATCGGTGACAGGCTCCACTACTACGCCCATGTGCCGAAATGCGGCGGCTCGTCGGTGGAGGCCTATCTCAAGGCCCGCTTCGGCGCGCCCGGCTTCCTCGACACCCGCTTCCTCGATGTGCCGGAGGCGCGGCGCTGGACGAAGTCCTCGCCCCAGCACCTGTCCTGGGCCGCCTTCACGCGGCTCGTGCCCGCCGACTGGATCGCCACGTCCTTCGCGGTGGTGCGCCATCCGGTGAAGCGGCTGGTCTCGGCCTTCCAGTATCAGGTGGAGGTGGAAGGCACCGTCGCGCCGCTCTGGTCGATCGACGAATGGTTCGACGACTGGCTGAAGCGGGCGGAGGAGGAGCCCTTCCTCTACGACAACCATCTCTGCCCGCAGTCGGCGATCGTGCCGCCGGAGGCCACGGTGTTCCGGCTGGAAGACGGGCTCGACGCCATCGTTCCGCATCTCGACCGGCTCGCCGGCGACACGAGCGGCGCGCGCTCGATCCCGGCGGAAAACGTCCGCAAGAAGGGCATGGGGCCCGACGCCGAACGGCTGAAGCCCTCGGCCGAGACGCTAGACCGGGTGGCGCGGTTCTACGCCGCCGATTTCGCCCGCTTCGGCTACGGCGAGGGCGCGGTGCCGAAGTCGGCCCGTGTCGAGGCGAAGCCCTCGGGCTTCAAGGCTCTCGTCGGCGGCCTGATCGGGAGGCGGAGATGACCGCGTCCCGGCCAATGCCTCCAGCCCCGCGCGCCCCCGCGCGGCCCTTCCCTCTGACAGGAGCGGCAGGCGCCATGCCCGCCGAATGAGACCATGACGGAACATTCCCCCAACGACCCGTTCCACGCCTCCTCCTTCCTGCAAGGCCAGAACGCGGGATATGTCGAACAGCTCTACGCCCGCTTCGCCACCGACCCGGCGGCGGTCGATGCGAGCTGGGCCGCGTTCTTCCGTTCGCTCGGCGACAGCGAGACCGACGTCCGCCGCGAGGCGAAGGGCGCCTCCTGGGGCCGGGCCGACTGGCCGCCGGTGCCGTCCGACGACCTGACCGCCGCGCTGACCGGCGAATGGCCGGCCGAGGCGAAGGAGATCAAGGGCGCGGGTGACAAGATCAGGGCCAGGGCCGCAGAGCAGGGCGTCGCCGTCAGCGACGAGCAGATCAAGCGCGCCGTCCTTGATTCCATCCGCGCGCTGATGATCATCCGCGCCTACCGCATCCGCGGCCATCTCGTCGCCGATCTCGATCCGCTGGGCATGCGCGAGGAGACGCCGCACCCCGAGCTTGATCCGAAGTCCTACGGCTTCACCGACGCCGACATGGACCGGCCGATCTTCATCGACAACGTGCTCGGCCTGACCCACGCCTCGATGCGCGAGATCCTCGACATCGTGAAGCGCACCTACTGCGGCACCTTCGCGCTCCAGTACATGCACATTTCCGACCCGGCGCAGGCCGCCTGGCTGAAGGAGCGGATCGAGGGCTACGGCAAGGAGATCACCTTCACCAAGGTCGGCCGCAAGGCGATCCTCAACAAGCTGGTGGAGGCCGAGGGCTTCGAGAAGTTCCTGCACGTCAAATACATGGGCACCAAGCGCTTCGGCCTCGACGGCGCCGAGGCGCTGATCCCGGCGATGGAGCAGATCATCAAGCGCGGCGGCGGCCTCGGCGTGAAGGAAATCGTCATCGGCATGCCGCACCGCGGCCGCCTGTCGGTGCTGGCCAACGTGCTGGCGAAACCGTACCGGGCGATCTTCAACGAGTTCCAGGGCGGCAGCTTCAAGCCCGAGGACGTGGACGGCTCGGGCGACGTGAAATACCACCTCGGCGCCTCCTCCGACCGCACCTTCGACGGCAACACCGTGCACCTGTCGCTCACCGCCAACCCCAGCCATCTCGAGGCGGTCAACCCCGTCGTGCTCGGCAAGGTCCGCGCCAAGCAGGACCAGTGGGGCGACCAGGCCGAACGCCGCGCCGTGCTGCCGATCCTGCTGCACGGCGACGCGGCCTTCGCCGGCCAGGGCGTGGTCGCCGAATGCTTCGGGCTTTCGGGCCTCAGGGGCCACCGCACCGGCGGCACCATCCACATCATCGTCAACAACCAGATCGGCTTCACCACCGCGCCGCACTTCTCGCGCTCCTCGCCCTACCCGACCGACATCGCGCTGATGGTCGAGGCGCCGATCTTCCACGTCAACGGCGACGACCCCGAGGCGGTCGTCCACGCCGCCAAGGTCGCCACCGAGTTCCGCCAGATGTTCGGGCGCGACGTGGTCATCGACATGTTCTGCTACCGCCGCTTCGGTCACAACGAAGGCGACGAGCCGATGTTCACCAACCCGGCAATGTACAAGACGATCAAGACCCACAAGACCACGCTCCAGCTCTATACCGAGCGTCTGGTCAAGGACGGGCTGATCCCGGAAGGCGAGATCGAGGACATGAAGGCCGCCTTCCAGGCGCACCTGAACGAGGAGTTCGAGACCGGGAAGGCCTACAAGCCGAACAAGGCCGACTGGCTCGACGGGCGCTGGGCGCATCTGGAACGCGAAAGCGCCGACTACCAGGCCGGAAAGACCGCCATCACCAGGAAGTCGATGGCCGAGATCGGTGCCGCGCTGACCCGCGTGCCCGAAGGCTTCGACATCCACAAGACGGTCGCCCGCCAGCTCGAGGCGAAGGCCCAGATGTTCAAGGCCGGCGAGGGCTTCGACTGGGCCACGGCCGAGGCGCTCGCCTTCGGCTCGCTCCTGAGCGAGGGCTTCCCGGTCCGGCTCTCCGGCCAGGACTGCACCCGCGGCACCTTCTCGCAGCGCCACTCCGCCTTCGTCGACCAGACGACCGAGGAACGCCACTATCCGCTGAACCACATCCGCGCCGGCCAGGCACGGTATGAGGTCATCGACTCGATGCTCTCGGAATACGCCGTGCTCGGCTTCGAATACGGCTATTCGCTCTCCGAGCCGAACGCGCTGGTGATGTGGGAGGCGCAGTTCGGCGACTTCGCCAACGGCGCCCAGATCATGTTCGACCAGTTCATCTCCTCGGGCGAATCGAAATGGCTGCGCATGTCCGGCCTCGTCTGCCTGCTGCCGCACGGGTTCGAGGGCCAGGGGCCGGAACATTCCTCCGCCCGGCTGGAACGGTTCCTCCAGATGTGCGCGCAGGAAAACTGGATCGTCGCCAACTGCTCGACCCCGGCCAACTACTTCCACGTCCTGCGCCGCCAGATCCACCGGCAGTTCCGCAAGCCGCTGATCCTGATGACGCCGAAGTCGCTCCTGCGCCATCCGATGTGCGTCTCCGACGCCGAGGACTTCACCACGGGTTCGAGCTTCCACCGCGTGCTGTGGGACGATGCGCAAAAGGGGCATTCGGAAACGAAGCTCGTCGCCGACAGGAAGATCAGGCGGGTCGTCCTGTGTTCGGGCAAGGTCTACTACGACCTTCTGGCCGCCCGCGACACCCAGGGGATCGACGACGTCTATCTCTTGCGCCTCGAACAGTTCTACCCGTTCCCGGCCCAGTCGATGGTCCACGAGATTGCCCGTTTCAAGGGGGCCGAGATCGTCTGGTGCCAGGAGGAGCCGAAGAACCAGGGCGCCTGGTTCTTCGTCGAGCCCAACATCGAATGGGTGCTCGGCCATGTCGGCGCCAGGCAGACCCGCCCGCATTATGTCGGCCGCGCCGCCTCCGCCTCGCCCGCCACGGGCCTCGCCTCGCGCCACAAGGCCGAGCAGGACGCGCTGGTGAACGAGGCGCTCGGCAGCGGAGGCGCCGGCTGATGGCGATCGAAGTCCGCGTCCCCACGCTCGGCGAAAGCGTCTCCGAGGCGACCGTCGCCACCTGGTTCAGGAAGCCGGGCGACATGGTCGCCGCCGACGAGATGCTGTGCGAGCTTGAGACCGACAAGGTGACGGTGGAGGTGCCCGCCCCCGCCGCCGGCCGCCTCGTCGAGATCGTGGCGAAGGAAGGCGAGACGGTCGGCGTGAACGCGCTGCTCGCCCAGATCGCCGAAGAGGGCCAGGCCGGCCCGGAAGAGATGACACCGAAGAAGGGCGCCGGATCCGCGCCGCAAGCCGAAGAGGGCAAGATGTCTGGCAAGAATACCGATGTGATGGTTCCCACCCTCGGCGAAAGCGTGACCGAGGCGACCGTCTCCACCTGGTTCAAGAAGGTCGGCGACGCTGTCGCGGTCGACGAGATGCTGTGCGAGCTGGAGACCGACAAGGTCTCGGTCGAGGTGCCCTCGCCGGTTGCGGGCGTGCTGGCCGAGATCATCGCGCCGGAAGGCGCGACCGTCAGCGCCAGGGGCCGGCTTGCCGTGGTGACCGAAGGCGCGGCCGGCGCCGCGCCGAAGGCCGAGGCGAAGGGCCCCGCGGCGGGCGACACGAAGGAGACCATCGCCGCCGAGAAGGTCGGCTCCCCCGGCGCCGGGCCGGAGCAGCTCACCCTGCGCAAGGATGTCGAGGATGCTCCCTCGGCGAAGAAGGCGATGGCCGAGGCGGGGCTTTCCCCCGACAAGGTCGCCGGCACCGGCCGCGACGGGCGGGTGATGAAGGAGGACGTCGCGAAGGCGGCGGCCGCCGCCCCGGCGCAGGCCGGGGCCCCGGCGGATTCCCCCGCACCGGCGCCCGTCGCCACCCCCGCCCCCGCCCCCGCCGCCGTGCCGCGCGCTCCGGTCCCGGCCGAGGATGCGGCGCGCGAGGAACGGGTGAAGATGACCCGGCTCCGCGCCACCATCGCCCGGCGGCTCAAGGACGCGCAGAACACCGCCGCGATGCTCACGACCTACAACGAGGTCGACATGAGCGCGATCATGTCCTTGCGCAACGAATACAAGGACGCCTTCGAGAAGAAGCACGGGGTGAAGCTCGGCTTCATGTCCTTCTTCGTGAAGGCCTGCACCCACGCGCTGAAGGAGGTGCCCGAGGTCAACGCCGAGATCGACGGCCAGGACATCGTCTACAAGAACTACGTCCACATGGGCGTGGCGGTGGGCACCCCCTCCGGCCTCGTGGTGCCGGTGGTGCGCGACGCCGACCGCATGTCCTTCGCCGAGATCGAGAAGAAGATCGCCGACCTCGGCCTGCGCGCCCGCGACGGCAAGCTGTCGATGGCCGAGATGCAGGGCGGCAGCTTCACCATCTCCAACGGCGGCGTCTACGGCTCGCTGATGTCCTCGCCGATCCTCAACCCGCCGCAATCGGGCATCCTCGGGATGCACAAGATCCAGGACCGCCCGGTCGTGGTCGGCGGCCAGATCGTCATCCGCCCGATGATGTATCTGGCGCTCAGCTACGACCACCGCATCGTCGACGGCAAGGGCGCGGTGACCTTCCTCGTCCGGGTGAAGGAGGCGCTGGAGGATCCGAGGCGGTTGCTGATGGATTTGTGACCACCGAATGTGGCGAGAGGCGAGGAGGCTCCCGGAACGCTCGCCCGGCAAAAGCCGGGGCCCCGCCCGCCCGCACGAAACCCTCGGGGCCCCGGCCTGCGCCGGGACGTGGCGTGAAACCTGACAGGAGCCTTCCATGCAAATGATCTGCGACGTCACCACCGGCGGCTTCGACGCCTGGAAGCAGGGTTTCGACGACCGGGCCGAGGCGCGGGGCCAGGCCGGGCTGACCGTCCTCCAGATCTGGCGCGACGCCGATGACGGGTCGCGCGCCGTGGTCCTCTTCGAGGCCCACGACCGCGCCCGGGCCGAGGAATGGGTCCGGACCGAGACCGCGCTCCACGCGCCGGTCACGGCGCGCTTCCTGAGGACCGCATGATCTGGCTGAACCGCCTTGACCCGAGCGCGCGGCGGACGCAGGCTCGGCCCAGCCGCCAGCCACGGAGGAACCCCCGATGTCCAGCGAACTGAACATCCTCGCGCTCTACGGGCTTTATACCGCGCTGGTGCTGCTGGCGCAGGTGACCGGGGCGATGGGGCAGGCCGGCATGGGCTACCTGCTGTCCTCGCGCGACGAGCACCGGACGCTGACCGGCATCACCGGACGGCTCGACCGGGCGCTGACGAACTCGATCACGGCGATGGCGCTCTTCGCCCCGGCGGTGCTCCTCCTCGCGCTCCGCGACGGCTTCGGCCACGCCAGCCTCCTCGCCGCGCAGGTCTTCCTCGTCGCCCGGGTGCTCTACGTCCCGGCCTACGGGCTCGGCCTGACCGGGGTGCGCACGCTCCTCTGGCTCGCCGGCTTCGCCGCCACGGTGGTTCTCTACCTCATGGCGCTGATGGCCGGTTGACCGATGCTGCCAGACGGCCACCAGACACCGGGGCCTGCGGCCCCTGCGCCCGACGCCTGTCAGGACGGATGCCCGACGCGAAACCGACGCAGAACCGACGCGGCCCCGACGCCAGATTCCGAAGGAGTGAGACATGGCAGAGTTTGATGTGATCGTGATCGGGGCGGGGCCCGGCGGCTATGTCTGCGCCATCCGCTGCGCCCAGCTCGGGCTGAAGACCGCCGTGGTCGAGGGGCGCGAGACCCTGGGCGGCACCTGTCTCAACGTCGGCTGCATCCCCTCGAAGGCGCTCCTCCATGCCTCCCACATGGCTCACGAGGCGGCGCACAATTTCGGGAAGATGGGCCTCATCGGCGCCGCGCCCAAGGTCGACTGGGCGAAGATGCTCGCCTACAAGGACGAGGTCATCGGCCAGAACACCAAGGGCATCGAATTCCTGTTCAAGAAGAACAAGATAACCTGGCTCAAGGGCTGGGGTTCGATCCCCGCCGCGGGCCGGGTGAAGGTCGGCGACGAGGTCCATTCCGCGAAGGCCATCGTCATCGCCACCGGGTCGGAGCCCTCCACCCTCCCCGGCGTCGAGATCGACGAGAAGACGGTGGTCTCCTCCACCGGCGCGCTGGCGCTGGGCAAGGTGCCGAAGTCGATGGTGGTGATCGGCGCGGGCGTCATCGGGCTCGAGATGGGGTCGGTCTATGCCAGGCTCGGCGCCGAGGTGACGGTGGTCGAATACCTCGACGCGATCACCCCCGGCATGGACGGCGAGGTCCAGAAGACCTTCCAGAGGCTCCTGTCCCGTCAGGGGCTCAAGTTCGTCATGGGTGCGGCGGTGCAGGGGGTGACCAGCGGCAAAAGCAGCAACAAGGTCGCCTACAGGCTCCGCAAGGACGACAGCGAAGGTGCGGTGGAGGCCGAGGTGGTGCTGGTCGCCACCGGGCGCAGGCCCTATACCGCCGGCCTCGGGCTCGAGGCGCTGGGGGTGGCGATGGAGCCGCGCGGCCAGGTCAGGGTCGACGACCACTGGCGCACCAGCATTCCCGGCCTCTACGCCATCGGCGACGCCATCCCGGGCCCGATGCTCGCCCACAAGGCCGAGGACGAGGGGATGGCGGTGGCCGGGGTCATCGCCGGCCGGCACGGGCACGTCAACTACGGCGTCATTCCGGGCGTGATCTACACCACGCCCGAGGTGGCGAGCGTCGGCAAGACCGAGGAGCAGTTGAAGGAGGAGGGCCTCGCCTACAGGGTCGGCAAGTTCCCCTTCATGGGCAACGCCCGCGCCAAGGCGGTGTTCCAGGGCGAGGGCTTCGTCAAGATCCTCGCCGACAGGGAGACCGACCGCGTGCTCGGCGCCCATATCATCGGCCCCGCGGCGGGCGAGCTGATCCACGAGATCTGCGTCGGGATGGAATTCGGCGCCGCGGCCGAAGACATCGCGCTGACCTGCCACGCCCACCCGACCTTCTCGGAGGCGGTGCGCGAGGCGGCGCTGGCCTGCGGCGACGGGGCGATCCACGCCTGAGCGGCCAGAGGGGAGCGCCCCGCGCGCGGCGGGGCGCCCCCGTTCAGGAGGAGAGCGCCATGAGCGCCACGGCAAGATCGGCATCGGTCTTGCCGGAGGCGGCGGCGATGTCGCGCAGGCTCAGCCCCGCCTCGGCCCCGGCAAAGCCCGCGGCCTGCAGCGCCTCGACAAGCTCCGCCCCGGTCCGGCCGAAAAGCGGCGCGGCCAGATCCGGCGTGCCGGCAAGCACGGTCTGGGCAAGCTGCATCTGCGGCGGCCCGCCGCGCCCCTCCCCCTGGCTGGCGGAGACGGCGAAGAGACCGGCCGCCACCAGCGAAAGCGCCAGCGAGAGCGCCATCGGAAGGTGCCGGGCGTAGGCGGTCATCGGCCGCCAGTTCTTCCACAGATGCAACGCGAAGGGCAGGATCAGCACCATGCTGAGCCATTCGTGCATCCCGTGGAACACCGAAGGAACCCAATGGAAGAAGAGCGCGATCCCGGACAGGAGCGAGACCAGGAACAGCCCCGTCATCAGGGGCGTGGCATAGCGGTTGAGAAGGGACGGCATCGGAAACTCCAGGATGTCGCGGCGGCCGGGCGGCCCCGCATTCCTGTCACGCTGCCCTGCGGCACTTCCGTCGCGGCGGCGCAGAAAAATCAGGTCAGGAGGTGCCTCAGCCCCTGGGTCACGTCGGTGCGCACCGCGAGCCGCAGCGCCGGCTCGTCGCCGGCCTTGAGCGCGGCGAGGATCATGCGGTGGGTCTGCGGCGGATCGCTGCGGTTCAGCCGCGAATAGAGCGCGCGCATCGTCGGCCCGAGCTGGAGCCAGACGGTTTCCGCCACCGCGAGCATCGCCGGCGCCTGCGCGCGCAGGTAGAGGGTGCGGTGGAACTCCAGGTTGGTGCGGATATAGGCCACCGCGTCGCGCTTCACCGCCGCCTCGGCATTGGCCATGTTGATCGTCTGCAACCGGTCGATCAGTGCCATGTGCGCGCGGGGCAGCGCCCGGCTGGCCAGTTCCGTCTCGATCAGCGCGCGCAGCGTCGCCAGTTCCTCGATCCGCTCGTTCGAGAGATCCGGCGTCGTCACCCGCCCCGAGGCCGACAGCGTCAGCGCCCCCTCCGCCGCGAGCCTTCTCAGCGCCTCGCGCACCGGCGTCACCGAGACGCCGAAGGCCCGCGCCAGCCCGCGCAGCGTCAGCGCCTGGCCCGGTGCCAGCTCGCCGTGCATGATCTGCTGGCGGAGCGAGCGGTAGAGCCGCTCGTGGGCGGCGGAGCCGGGGCCGGCGTCGGCGGAGCGGGGCTGGGTCGGCATCGTCAGGAAACCGCGAGGGCGCAAGAAGGCTCAATCATCGGCCGACCCGGCGCCGAAGTCCAGCCGGTGCAGGCCGGTGCCGTGCCGCTTCAGCCAGCGCCGGTGGCTCTCGTAGTCGGGCACCAGGCGGCGCACCACCCGCCAGAACGCCTCCGAATGGTTCATCTCGGCCAGATGCGCCACCTCGTGCGCCGCGACATAGTCGAGGACCTCGGGCGGCGCCATGATCAGCCGCCACGAGAACATCAGCGCCCCGTCCACCGTGCAGGAACCCCAGCGCGAGCGGGTGTCGCGCAGGGTGATCCGGGCGAAGTCACGGCCGAGCGCGGCGGCGTGGACCTCGCAGGCCGCCTGCAACCGCTGCCGCGCCGCGAGCTTGAGGAACGCCTCGACCCGCGCGCCGAGCCGGGCCGCACCGGCGGGGGCCAGCATCGCCTCGCCCTCCACCCGCACGGCCCGGACCGCAGCGGGCCTGAGTTCCAGCGCCCGGCCCTCGAAAGGCACCGTGACGCCGAATCCCAGCGCATCGCGCGGCGGTGCCGCGTCCAGGACGGTGCGCAGCCAGCCGGCCTTCTCGGCCGCGAAGCGCAGCGCCTCGGCCTCGCGGGCGCGGGCCGGCATCGACAGGGTCACCCGCCCGTCCACCCGCGAGACGCGCAGCGAGAATCGCCGCGCCCGCGCCGACCGGCGCAGCGTGATCTCGACGGGCGGCTCGCCCGGAAGCACGTGTCGCGTCATTTCGGACCTCCTGACCGCGCCCAGTCTAGCGCCCCCCGCGCGCAGGAAAAGACCGCGCCCCGCCCCACCCGCGAACCTCCGCCGAAAGGCTTTGACAGCCCCGGCCCATTGTGGCAGAGGGCTGCGACTCTCGCACAGACGAGCACGGAAGGAGTGTTCCATGCCCAAGGACGAATGGGGCGTCAAGCGCCTCTGCCCGCATTGCACGAGCCGGTTCTACGACCTGGCCCGCGACCCGATGACCTGCCCGGAATGCGGCCACACCTTCACGGCCGACAGCCTGATCGCCGGCCGCGGCCGCGTGCTGATCAGCGACAAGACCTCCGCGAAGGAGGAAGACCTCGACATGGACGATCTCGCCGAGGATGATCTCGACGCCGACGCCGGCGACGACGACCTCGACGACGACCTTCTGGAAAGCGACGAGGACGACGAGGTCTCGCTCGACGACATCGCCGACGTGCCGGGCGGCGACGACGAGGGTTGAGGCGGATCGCGGAAACACGCCGGGTCGGCTTGGGGGGCGCGGTCGGACCGCGCCCTTTTGCATGGCCCCGGCGCCCTGCGCGGCATCTTCGGCGGCGGCCCACTTTTCGCTTGCGCCCCCCACCGCCCTTGCCTATATCGCCCCTCACGCGGGCAGGGCTCAGGCCACGCCCGGACCTCCGGTGGGGCCATAGCTCAGTTGGGAGAGCGCTTGAATGGCATTCAAGAGGTCAGGGGTTCGACTCCCCTTGGCTCCACCA
>JBDHSQ010000049.1:0-24039 GCA_039808285.1 Paracoccaceae bacterium | reverse complement strand
TCTTCGGCCGCCTCAGGGGCGGGCTCTGGAGGGGACGCGGGTTTCACCGGCGGTTGCGGGACAGGAAGGCCAGCCGCTCGAAGAGCTGCACGTCCTGCTCGTTCTTCAGAAGCGCCCCGTGGAGCTTCGGCAGGAGGCTCGCAGGATCGCGCCTGAGATCCTCGGGCGCGAGATCCTCGGCCAGGATCAGCTTCAGCCAGTCCAGCACCTCGGAGGTCGAGGGCTTCTTCTTCAGCCCCGGCGTCTCGCGAATCTCGTAGAACCGGGTGAGCGCCGCGGCCAGCAGGTGCTGCTTGATGCCCGGGAAATGCACTTCGACGATGCGGGCCAGCGTCTCGGCCTCGGGAAAGCGGATGTAGTGGAAGAAGCAGCGGCGCAGGAAGGCGTCGGGCAGCTCCTTCTCGTTGTTGGAGGTGATGATGACGACGGGGCGGCGGCGCGCCCGGATCGTCTCGCCGGTCTCGTAGACGAAGAACTCCATCCGGTCGAGTTCCTGGAGGAGGTCGTTCGGGAACTCGATGTCCGCCTTGTCGATCTCGTCGATCAGGAGGACGACCCTGGTGTCGGCCTCGAACGCCTGCCAGAGCTTGCCCTTGCGGATGTAGTTGCGCACCTCGTTCACCCGCGCGTCGCCGAGCTGGCTGTCGCGGAGCCGGCTCACGGCGTCGTATTCGTAAAGGCCCTGCTGCGCCTTGGTGGTGGATTTCACATGCCATTCGACGATCGGCAGGCCGAGTGCTGCGGCCACCTGGCGGGCCAGTTCGGTCTTGCCGGTGCCGGGCTCTCCCTTGACCAGAAGCGGGCGCTCCAGCGTCACCGCGGCATTGACGGCGACGGTCAGGTCGTCGGTGGCGACATAGCTGTCTGTTCCCGCGAATTTCATCGTATTTCCGTCACTCCGGGCCAGATGTTGGGCACAGTCATAGCCACGCCATCAAAATGCCGCAAGCGAGGGTTGGGCTAGTGACAACCCCCGTGGCTTCGTTTACAGGAGCGCGCGAGGAGCCCCGGATGACCGCGACGACTGACACTTCCGGCGCCGGACCCAGGAAGGGAGCGGAGATGAAACCCGAAATCTTTCTTCCCGACGATTACCGTCCGGCCGAAGATGAACCGTTCATGAACGAGCGCCAGCTCGAATATTTCCGCCGCAAGCTCATCGCCTGGAAGGAAGAACTTCTGGAGCAGTCGGCCGAGACGCTCGAAGGGTTGCAAGACAGCGCCCGCAACGTTCCCGACATCGCCGACCGCGCCAGCGAGGAAACCGACCGTGCGCTGGAACTGCGCACCCGAGACCGCCAGCGCAAGCTCGTCGCCAAGATCGACGCGGCGCTCCGGCGCATCGAGAACGGCGAATACGGCTATTGCGAGGTGACGGGCGAGCCGATCTCGCTCAAGCGGCTCGACGCGCGCCCGATCGCCACGATGACGCTCGAGGCGCAGGAAAAGCACGAACGGCGCGAGCGCGTCCACCGCGACGACTGATCCCGCGCGCCGGGGCAGGGCGGAACCGGGGCGCCGGGGTCGAAAGGCTCCGGCGTCTGCATGGAGGGGGCAATGCTCGAGGGACGGAAGGTGACGGTGCTCGGCGCCGGGGTCGCGGGGCTGGCCGTGGCACGGGCGCTCGCGCTCCGCGGTGCCGAGGTGACGGTGCTGGAGCAGGCGCCGGAGATCCGCGAGGTCGGCGCGGGATTGCAGATCTCGCCCAACGGCGTGCGGGTGATCGAGGCGCTGGGCCTCGGCGCGGCGTTCGAGGCCGGATCGCAGCCGGCCGAGGCGGTGGAGCTTCTCGACGGCGAGACGGGCGGCTGCGTCGTCCGACTCGACCTCGGCCGCGGCCGGCCGGGGGCCGGGTTCCGCTTCGTCCACCGCGCCGATCTCATCGACCTTCTGGCGGAAGGCGCGCGCGACGCCGGCGTCGCCCTGCGGCTTTCGCAGCGGGTCGAGGCGGTGACGCTCGGCGCCCATCCGCCGCGCCTGCGCGTCGAGGGGCGCGAAGAGGTCGGCTGCGACGTGCTGGTCGGCGCCGACGGGCTGCATTCGCGGGTGCGGGCGGCGCTGAACGGTGCGGTGGCGCCCTTCTTCACCGGCCAGGTCGCCTGGCGCGCCACGCTGCCCGAGACGGGCGACCTGCCGCCGGTCGCGCGCGTCTATATGGGTGCGGGGCGCCACCTCGTGACCTATCCGCTGCGCGGCGGCCGGCTGAGGAACATCGTCGCGGTCGAGGAGCGCAGCCGCTGGGCCGAGGAAAGCTGGTCGCTGACCGATGATCCCCTGACACTGCGGGTCGCGTTCGAGCGCTTTGTCCCCGAGGTGCGCGGCTGGCTCGACCGGATCGAGCGGCCGAATCTCTGGGGCCTCTTCCGCCACCCGGTCGCGGCGCGCTGGCAGGGGCAGGGGGCGGCGATCCTCGGCGACGCGGCGCATCCGACGCTGCCGTTCCTCGCCCAGGGCGCCAACATGGCGCTCGAGGATGGCTGGGTGCTGGCCGACTGCCTGTCGCGTGCCGGGCCGGACGTGGCGCTTGCCGCCTATCAGGCGCGGCGCGAGGCGCGGGTGCGGCGGATCGTCGAGGCGGCGAACGCCAATGCGCGCAACTACCATCTGTCCGGCCTCCGGCGCGACATCGCCCATGCCGGGCTGAGACTCGCGGCCCGCTTCGTCCCCGATGCGATGCTCGGCCGGTTCGACTGGGTCTACGGCCACGACGTGACCGCCTGAGCTCAGGCGTCGAGGTCGATCCAGACCGGCACATGGTCGGAGGGCTTGTCGCCGCCCCTGACCGCCCGGTCGATCCCGGCGCCCCGCAACAGGTCGGCCGCTTGCGGGCTGAGAAGCAGATGGTCGATGCGGATGCCGTTGTTCCTGGCCCAGGCACCCGCCTGGTAGTCCCAGAAGGAATACTGCCCCGGCCGCTGGTCGCGGGCGCGGAACGCGTCGGTGTAGCCGAGGTATTCGATCCGCCGCAAGCCTGCGCGGCTTTCCGGCAGATAGAGCGCGTCCTCGACCCAGGCCTCGGGCCTCGCCGCATCCTCGGCCTGCGGGATGACGTTGTAGTCGCCCGCCAGCACCACCGGAACCTCCTCGCCCAGCAGTCCGGCCGCGCGGGCTCTCATCCGCTCCATCCACGACAGCTTGTAGCCGAACTTCGGACCCGGCGCGGGGTTGCCGTTGGGCAGGTAGAGCCCGCAGAGCCGGACGGCCGCCTTTCCGGCGACCGTCGCCTCGATCCAGCGCGCCTGGTCGTCGCCCGGGTCGCCGGGCAACCCCCGTGTCACGTCCTCCAGCGGCAGCTTCGACAGGATGGCGACGCCGTTGAAGCCTTTCTGACCGTGGGTCTCGACGAAATAGCCGCGGTCCTCGAACGTCTTGCGCGGGAAATCGGCGTCCTGCGACTTGATCTCCTGAAGCAGCACCACCTCGGGCGCCGCGGCGTCGAGCCATGCCGCCAGCGCGTCGATCCGTGCCCGGATGCCGTTGATGTTGAACGTGGCGATCTTCATGGCAGCCTCCGCGTTCCGCCCATCTTCGGCGCGATCGGCCGGGGGCGCAAGCGGCCGGGACGGTTTTCCCTGGCGCCGCGGGGGCCGGGTGCTACCCTGAAGGCGGACGAAACCGCAGGAGCCGCCATGACCCATCTTGCAGCAAGCTGGCCTTTCTGGGCTGTCCTCTCCGCCGTCTTCGCCGCCGCCACCGCGATCCTTGCCAAGCTCGGCGTATCGCTGGTGCCGGCTGACGTGGCGACGCTGATCCGCACGGCGATCATCACGCTGATCGTCGCGGTGCTCGTCGCGGTGACCGGGCAGGCCAAGTCGATCCCCGAGATCACACCGCGTGCCTGGTTCTTCCTCGGACTCTCGGCTGTCGCCACCGGCGCGTCGTGGCTGTGCTATTTCCGCGCCCTGAAGCTCGGCCCGGCCGCGCAGGTGGCGCCCATCGACAAGCTGAGCGTCGTCTTCGTGGCGGTTCTCGCGGTGGCCTTTCTCGGCGAAAGGCTGTCGGCGATGGAATGGACGGGGATCGGCTTCATCGCCTTCGGCGCGGCGCTCGTCGCCTTTGCCGGATAGTCGTCAGATCGAGAAGCTGGTGCCGCAGCCGCAGGAGGAGGTGGCGTTGGGATTGTCGACCACGAAGCGCGCGCCGATCAGTTCCTCGGAAAAGTCGATCACCGCATTGGCGAGGAAGGGCAGCGAGACGGAATCGATCAGCACGCGCTGGCCCTCCCGCTCGATCACCAGGTCGTCGGCCGCCGGCTCGTCGAGCCGGATGTCGTACTGGAAGCCCGAACAGCCGCCGCCCTCGACCGCCACCCGCAGCGCCTTCGCCTCGCCGGTGGCGGCGTTGATCTCGGCCAGCCGCGCGAAGGCGCGGTCGGTGACTTTGGGGGGGAGGGTCAGGTCCATCGCCGGGCTTCTGTCAATCGCTTGCCTTTCATCATATATGACGGAGGAGAGACCCGACAAGAACCGGACGCGATGACGCTTGCCCCCTACGCCTGCCAACCCGAGGAAAGCCGCGGCCGGCAGTTCCCCGAGGCGATGTCGACCTTCCGCACCCCGTTCCAGCGCGATCGCGACCGGATCATCCATTCCTCGGCCTTCCGGCGGCTGAAGCACAAGACCCAGGTCTTCGTCGAGCACGAGGGCGACTACTACCGCACCCGCCTCACCCACACGATCGAGGTGGCGCAGGTGGCGCGCACCATCGCCGGCCACCTCGGGCTCAACACCGACCTCGCCGAGGCGGTGGCGCTGGCCCACGACCTCGGCCACCCGCCCTTCGGCCATACCGGCGAGGATGCGCTGGCCGCGCTGATGGCGCCCTACGGCGGCTTCGACCACAACGCCCAGGCGATCCGCATCGTCACCCGGCTGGAACGCCACTACGCCGGCTTCGACGGGCTGAACCTGACCTGGGAGACGCTCGAAGGCATCGCCAAGCACAACGGGCCGGTGATCGGGCCGAGGGCCGCCGGCTCCCACGCCGTGGGCGATCCGGCGCTGCTTCCCTATGCGCTGGCCGAATTCAACGCGGCGGTCGACCTCGAATTGCACACCTTCGCCTCGGCCGAGGCGCAGGTGGCGGCGATCGCCGACGATGTCGCCTACAACCACCACGACCTGCACGACGGGCTGCGCGCCGGGCTCTTCACCGAGGCCGACCTGATGGAGCTTCCGGTCACCGGCCCCGCCTTCGCCGAGGTCGACAGGCTCCATCCCGGTCTCGACCCCTCGCGCCGCCGCCACGAGGCGCTGCGGCGCGTCTTCGGCGCGATGGTGGAAGACGTGATCGCGGTCGCCCGCACAAGACTCCAGACCGCCGACCCGCACTCCGCCGCGGAAATCCGGGCGATGGACGGTCCGATCATCCGTTTCTCCAAGCCGCTCTACCAGAACCTCAAGGCGATCAAGTCCTTCCTCTTCACCCGCATGTATCGCGCCCCCTCGGTGGTGGCGGAACGGCAGCGGGTGACGGCGATGGTCAACGACCTCTTCCCGCTCTTTCTGAACGACCCCGCGCTGCTTCCGCCCGAATGGCGCGAGGACGTGGCCAGGGTGCGGGACCGGACCGGGCTTGCGCGGGTCGTGCTCGACTATGTCGCGGGCATGACCGACCGTTTCGCGATCCAGGAATGCGAACGGCTCTGCGGGGGCTGATCCGGCCGTGCCCTCTCCCGCCGTCGACATCCCGCCGGCGCCCCCCGCCATCGCCCCGAGGATTGACGCCACGCGCGCCCTCTGGCATCCCCGGCAGAGCTTTTGGGGACGGAAATGAACCTTTTTGCCGAAATCCGGGCGCTCGTCATCGCGCGCCTCGACGACATGGTGGCTGCGGGGCAGCTTCCCGCGGGGCTCGACATGGGCGCGGTGGCGGTGGAGCCGCCGCGGGACGCCCTGCACGGCGACATGGCGACGAATGCCGCGATGGTGCTTGCCAGACCCGCCGGCCTGCAACCCCGCGCGATCGCCGAAGCCCTTGCCGCGCGGCTGGCCGCCGACCCGCGGATCGTCACGGCCGAAGTGGCCGGGCCGGGGTTCCTGAACCTGCGGCTCTCGCCGGAAAGCTGGCGGAGCGTCGTCAGGGCGACGCTGGCCGCGGGGCGCGACTTCGGCCGCTCCGACATGGGGCGGGGCGTCAGGGTCAATGTCGAGTTCGTCTCGGCCAACCCGACCGGGCCGATGCATGTCGGCCATACCCGCGGCGCGGTCTTCGGCGATGCGCTGGCGGCATTGCTGGATTTCGCCGGCCACGCGGTGACGCGCGAATACTACATCAACGACGGCGGCGCCCAGGTCGACGTGCTGGCGCGCTCGGCCTACGAGCGCTACCGCGAGGCCAACGGCCTCTCGCCGGAGATCGCCGAGGGGCTCTATCCCGGCGACTACCTGATCCCGGTCGGCGAGGCGCTGAAGGCGCGCTACGGCGCGAGCCTGCTCGACCGGCCGGAATCGGACTGGCTCGCCGAGGTGCGCGACTTCGCCACCGCCGAAATGATGCAGATGATCCGCGACGATCTCGCGCTTCTGGGCGTCAGGATGGATGTCTTCACCTCGGAAAAGGCGATCACCGCCTCGGGCCGGATCGAGGAGGCGATCGCGGCGCTGCGGGGCATGGGCCTGATCTACGAAGGCACGCTGGAGCCGCCGAAGGGCAAGCTGCCCGAGGACTGGGAGGAACGGGAACAGACGCTCTTCCGCTCCACCGCGCATGGCGACGACGTCGACCGGCCGGTCAGGAAGTCGGACGGAAGCTGGACCTACTTCGCCCCCGACATCGCCTATCACTGGGACAAGGTCAGCCGCGGCTTCGACCAGCTCATCGACGTGCTCGGCGCCGATCACGGCGGCTATGTCAAGCGGCTGAAGGCGGTGGTCTCGGCGCTCTCGGCGGGCCGCGTGCCGCTGGATGTCAAGCTGATCCAGCTCGTCAAGCTGTGGAAGGACGGCGCGCCGTTCAAGATGTCGAAGCGCGCCGGCACCTTCGTGACGCTCCGCGACGTGGTGGAACAGGCCGGGCCCGACGTCACCCGCTTCGTCATGCTGACCCGCAAGAACGACGCGGCGCTGGATTTCGACTTCGACAAGGTGCTGGAACAGTCGAAGGACAACCCGGTCTTCTACGTGCAATACGCCCATGCGCGGGTCTCATCGGTGATCCGCAGGGCCGCCGAGGCCGGGATCGCCGCCGATGACGCGACGCTGGCGGGCGCGGACCTTGCGCATCTTTCCCACGAGGCCGAGCTTGGCCTCGCCCGCAAGGTCGCCGAATGGCCGCGCCTCGTCGAGATCGCCGCCCGCGGGCAGGAGCCGCACCGGGTCGCCTTCTACCTCTACGAGCTTGCCTCGGAACTGCACGCGCTCTGGAACCGCGGCAACGAGGATGCGGCCTTGCGCTTCGTGCAGGAGGACAAGGGCATCAGTCAGGCGAAAATCGCCCTCGCACGGGCCGCGGGCGTTGTCATTTCCGCCGGTCTTGGTATCCTTGGCGTGACCCCGGCGGAAGAGATGCGCTAGCCAAGGCGCGCCGCCCCGGGACCGACAGGCAAGAGGCGGCCGGACCCGATCCGGCCCGCCGGCGAGCGAGGCAGGACATGGCGGATGCAGATTACGACGAGTTCGGCGGCTACGGCGGCTACCCCGAGGACATCCGGGCCTCCGCGCCGGGCCCGGGGCGGGCGCAGAAATGGGTCAACGGGGCAGGGGCCGTCACCTCGGTCGCGCTGATCCTCGGTCTCGGGGTCTGGGGCTATGACCTCGCGGTGCGCGACGTGCGCGGCATTCCGGTGATCCGCGCGCTGGAAGGGCCGGCGCGGGTGGCGCCCGACAATCCGGGCGGCGAGCTTGCCTCCTACCAGGGGATGGCGGTGAACGAGATCGCCGCCGACGGCACCGCCGGCGCCCCGGCCGACCAGTTGACGCTGGCGCCCCGGCCCGAGGGGCTTGCGGCCGACGACCAGCCGATGGGGGCGCTCGCGGCGTCGGCCGAAGCCGATGTGTCCGACCCTCCCGCGCCCGAAACCGCGCCCGCGACCGCCTCCGCCCCGGCGCCAGATGCCTCCACGGCTGTTCCGGTGCTGGCCTCGCTCGATGCAGGCGAGGTGCTGTCCCAGGAGCCGCTTCCCGACGGGCCGTCCGAAGACATGCTCGGGGGCGAGCTTCCGGCGGACGAGATGCCCGGCACCCGGGCCGACGCGATTTCCGCAGAGGTTCCGGGGGTGGCGCAGTCGCTGCGCCCGCCATCACGTCCCGCCTCGCGGTCCGCTTCCGCAGCGCCCGCGGGCGCCGATGATGCCGGCTACGACGCAATGGCCGAAGCCGCCGCCGCCGCGGTGGCCGAGGCACTGGGCGCGCCCGCGTCCGCCGCGCTCGATGTCGCGTCCGGGACGCTGGCCGAAGGGACGCGGCTGGTGCAGATCGGCGCCTATCCCGACGAGGCGCAGGCGCGGCTCGAATGGGACAAGACCGCGGCCCGCTTCGGCGCGCTCATGGACGGCAAGCGCCGGGTGATCGAGCCGGCCGCCAGCGGCGGCGCGACCTTCTACCGGCTGCGGGTCGAGGGCTTTGCCGACATCGAGGATGCCCGCCGTTTCTGCGAGGTGTTCAAGGCCGAGGGCGCCGAATGCGTGCCCACGGCGGTCCGCTGATGGAGCTTGCCGCCGCGGCCGCGATCCTCGGCTGCGCGGGGCCGGTGCTCACGGCAGCCGAGGCCGCGTTCTTCCGCGAGGCCGACCCCTGGGGCTTCATCCTTTTCGCCCGCAATGTCGAGACGCCGGAGCAGCTTCGCCGCCTGACCGGCGAGCTGCGCGCCGCGGTCAGCCGCGACGTGCCGGTGCTGGTGGACCAGGAGGGCGGCCGGGTCCAGCGGCTCCGCGCACCGCACTGGCGCGAATGGCTGCCGCCGCTCGACGAGGTCGCGCGCCTTGCGCCGCGGGCGCGGGCGCGGGGAATATGGCTCCGCTACCGGCTGATCGCCGCGGAACTCAGGGCGGCGGGGATCGACGCCTGTTGCGCCCCCGGCGCCGACCTCGCCGGGCCGGACACCCATCCCTTTCTCCGGAACCGCTGTTTCGGCGCCGACCCGGCCGATGTCACCCTGGCGGCACGTGCCGCGGCCGAGGGGCTGATGGCGGGCGGCGTCCTGCCGGTGGTCAAGCACCTGCCCGGGCACGGCCGCGCCGCGGTGGACAGCCACCTGCACCTGCCGCGCGTGGCCGCCGATGCAACGGCGCTGGAGGCGACCGATTTCGTTCCCTTCCGGGCGCTCTCGGACCTGCCGGTGGCGATGACGGCGCATGTCGTCTTCGACGCCTTCGATCCGGCCCGTCCGGCGACGCTTTCGCCCGACGTGGTCCGCGTCATCCGCGACCGGATCGGCTTTGCCGGCCTGCTTCTCACCGACGACCTGTCGATGCAGGCGCTCAGCGGCACGCTCGGCGACCGCGCTGCGGCTGCCATTGCCGCGGGCTGCGACGTGGCGCTCCATTGCAACGGCGAGCGGGCGGAGATGGAGGCGGTGGTGGCCGCCGCCGGCCCGCTCACCGCCGCGGCTGCCGCCCGCGCGGCGGCGGCGCTCGCCCGGCGCGGGCCGGGCGACGCCATTGACACCGCGAGCCTCGAGGCCGAGTTTGAGGCGCTCGAGAGGATCGGCGCGGATGTCTGAACCCGGCGGTTTCCAGGAAGACAGGGAGAGCGTGACCGAGCGGCTGGCGGCCGAGGCGCTGATCGTCGATGTCGACGGGTTCGAGGGGCCGCTCGACCTGCTTCTCATGCTGTCGCGGACGCAGAAGGTCGACCTGCGCCGCATCTCGGTTTTGCAACTGGCCGAACAGTATCTGAAGTTCGTGAACGACGCCAAGGTCTTGCGCATCGAACTTGCGGCGGACTACCTGGTGATGGCGGCCTGGCTCGCCTATCTCAAGTCGCGCCTCCTGCTGCCGCCGGAGCCCGGTGAGGACGGCCCCTCGGGCGAGGATCTCGCGGCCCATCTCGCCTTCCAGCTCGAACGGCTCCAGGCGATGCGCGAGGCGGCGGCGCGGCTGATGGCGCGCGACCAGAAGGGGCGGGACTTCTTCGTCCGCGGTATCCCCGAGGACGTGATGCGCGTCCGCCGCGTCCGCCACACCGCCACGCTTCTCGACCTGATGCAGGCCTATGCCCGCATCCGCACCCGCGACGAGTTCCGCCCCTATGCGATGGACCGCGACCATGTGTTCACGATGGAACAGGCGCTCGACCGGATGCGCGGGCTGATCGGCTACGCCGGCGACTGGACCGACCTTGCCGCCTACCTGCCCGAGGGCTGGACCGCCGATCCCGCCCGCCGCCGGTCGGCCACCGCCGCGACCTTCGCCGCCTCGCTGGAGCTTGCCAAGCAGGGGCAGATCGAGTTGAGACAGGCGGAAACCTTCGCCCCCATCGCCATAAGGCGGAAGACCCGGTGACCGAGAGCCCCGCCCGCGAGAAGAGCCTTTTCGAGGCGCCGCCGATCGCCGAGCAGGAGCGGATGGTGGAGGCGATCCTCTTCGCCTCGGCCGATCCGGTGACGGTGGCGGAGCTTGAGGCGCGGATGCCGCACGGGTCCGACCCTGCCGAGGCGCTGGTTCTGTTGCGCCGCCGCTACGAGGGCCGCGGGGCGCAGGTGGTGCGCGTCGGCGACGCCTGGGCGATCCGCACCGCGCCCGACCTCGGCTTCCTGATGCAGAAGGAAACCGTCGAGACGCGCAAGCTTTCCCGCGCGGCGGTCGAGACGCTGGCGATCATCGCCTATCACCAGCCCTGCACCCGGGCGGAGATCGAGGAGATCCGCGGCGTCGCGGTCAGCCGCGGCACGGTGGACCAGCTTCTGGAACTGGAATGGATCCGCTTCGGCCGCCGCCGGATGACGCCGGGAAGGCCGGTCACCTATGTGGTGACGCAGGGATTCCTCGACCACTTCGGGCTCGAATCCGCCCGCGACCTGCCGGGGCTGAAGGAATTGCGGGCGGCCGGGCTTCTCGACAACCGGCCGATGCCGGGAGGGGTGCTGCCGTCCGACGAGGATGCCGAGGCGGTGGAAGGTCAGAGCGAGCTTTTCGAGGACTGAGAGGTGGTTGCGGGATGAACCTGAACCGGATTCTCAACATTGTGGCGAATGTCATCGTCCGCCGGCTGGTCAATCTCGGCATCGACCGGGGGCTCGGCTGGCTCCGCCGCCGCGGCGGAACCGGGGCCGCGACGCCACCCGGCGCGAAGCCCCCGGCCGGCGATCCGAGGGCGCTGGTGAAACGGGCGCGGCAGGCGGCGAGGATCGCCCGCAGGCTCGGCCGCTGACCGCCTCAGCCGGCGCGGAAGTGCTTGGCGAGCTTCAACCCCTGACCCTGGTAGTTGGAGGCCAGCCCCGCGCCGTAGAGCCGTTCCGGCGCCTCTGCCATGCGTTCGTAGATCAGTCGGCCCACGACCTGCCCGTGCTCCAGCACGAAGGGCGCCTCGTGGCAGCGCACCTCCAGGACGCCGCGCGATCCCGCCCCGGCGGCGCCGGCCCAGCCGAAGCCGGGGTCGAAGAAGCCGGCATAATGCACCCGGAACTCGCCCACCATCGCCAGATAGGGCGCCATTTCGGCTGCGTGGTCGGGCGGGATCGTCACCGCCTCGCGGCTGACGAGGATGTAGAAGGCGCCGGGGTCGAGGATGATGCGGCCCTCGTCCGTGCGCACCTCCTCCCAGTAGTCGGCGGGCGGGTAGTGGCCGATCCGGTCGAGGTCGATGAGCCCGGTGTGGGGCTTGGCGCGGTAGCCGACGAGATCGCCCGCGGCCGGCCTCAGGTCGACCGAGAAGCCGAGGCCATCGTCGATCAGCGCCTCGCCGGAGACGAGCGGCACCCGGGCGTGAAGCGCGCGCAAACCCTCGTCGTCAAGCGCCGCGTGGCCCCGCCGGAAGCGGACCTGGTTGAGCCGCATCCCCGGCCGCACCAGCACCGAGAAGGAGCGCGGGCAGATTTCGGCATAGAGCGGGCCATCGTAAGCGTCACCGATGCGGTCGAACTCCACCCCGCCGTCGGTGATCGTGCGGGTCAGCAGGTCGAGCCGTCCGGTGGAGCTTTTGGCATTGGCGACCGCACTGACGCCTTCGGGAAGGGCAAGCCGCTCCATCAGCGGCACGACATAGACGCAGCCCTTTTCCAGCACCGCGCCCGCGGTCAGGTCGATCCGGTGCATCTCGAACTCGGCGATGCGGTCGGCGACGCTGCGGCCGCGGCCGGCGAGGAACGAGGCGCGCACCCGGTAGGCCACGGCGCCGAGCCTGAGGTCGAGGCTCGCGGGCTGCACCTGCGCGTCGGCCACCGGAACATCCGCGGCAATCGCGCCCCTGGCAATCATCATGCGGATCGCCCGGTCGGGCAGCACTCCGGTCCCGGTCATGACGCCTTCCCCCATAGGCGAACGCCCACCCCGGCAAGGGGGTGGGCGTTTCGGTGTTGGTCGGGCCGGCGAGATTCGAACTCGCGACCTTCCGCCCCCCAGACGGACGCGCTAACCAGGCTGCGCCACGGCCCGACGCCCGGCGGTATAGGATGATTGGCGGGGCGGGGGCAAGCGCCAAAACGCACCCAGGCGAAGGAGGATGCGCGCATCCCCGAGGCTCAGTCCCGCGTCGACTGATTGCGTTCGATCAGCCGGTCGCGCAGCGCCGACAGCCGGGTGTAGATCGTGCGCAATTCGCCGCTGTGATCGCGCGCCCTGAGCGCGTCCATCGCGCGCAGCATGGCGGCCGCCGGCGGGCGCGGCGCATCGGGCTGGGCGGAGGGTGGCTGGGCGGAGGGCGGCTGGGCGGGACTCGGGGTGGCCCCGGCAAGGGGACGCACGTTTCCGGGCTGGCCGAGCGGCAGCGTCGGCGCGTCGAGTTCCATCGGGGCCTCACCGCCCTGTGCGGCGGCATCCTTGGGGTCGGGCAGGGGCCGGTCCTCGGCACTGGCCGCCATCGGCGCCGGCGTTTCCGGCCGGTGCACGGCGGGGGGGCGGGCAGGCGCCGGCATCGCGCCGCCGAAGGGCGACGACCGCGTCTCGGGGACCGGGATGGGTGAAGGCTCCGGCGCCGCGGCGGCCCCCGCTGCCGGCGCCTCGACCGACCCGATCGCCGCGACATGGCGCACGCCTTTCTCGCGCAGGATCTTCTGCACGCCGCGAATCGTCATGCCGTCGTCGTGGAGAAGCTTCCGGATGCCGCCGAGAAGCGCGAGGTCGGCGGGGCGGTAATAGCGCCGCCCGCCGGCCCGCTTCACCGGCCGCACCTGTGAGAAGCGGCTTTCCCAGAACCGCAGCACATGGGCCGGCGTATCGAGGATGTCGGCGACTTCGCTGATCGTGCGGAAGGCTTCGGCCGACTTTTCCATGCCCGGCTTCTCCATCCCCGGCGCCTCAGCCGCGGTTGCCGGCGGCAACACGGTCCTTCATCAGGTGCGACGGCCGGAACGTCAGCACGCGGCGGGGGCTGATCGGCACCTCGTCCCCGGTCTTGGGGTTGCGCCCGACGCGGGCCGACTTGTCGCGCACGGAAAAGGTTCCGAAGGACGAGATCTTCACCGTCTCGCCGGCGACGAGCGCATCCGACATGTGGGTGAGAACGCTTTCGACGAGTTGCGCCGATTCGTTGCGTGAAAGCCCCACTTCGCGGAACACGGCCTCGCTCAGATCCATGCGCGTCAAGGTCTTGTCGCTCATCTCTGTCCCCCTGGCTGTTTGCGGCAGGATGGGCGGATAAGATTTCCGAGTCAATATCAACGGCTTGGGGAAGGGCATTCAAGCGGGATTTCACCACCTGAGGACGACTGCACCCCAACTGAGGCCACCGCCGATCGCCTCGGTGACGACCAGATCGCCTTCCCTGATCTGCCCGCGGTCCTTGCCGACCGAAAGCGCGAGCGGAATCGAGGCGGCCGAGGTGTTGCCGTGGTCCTGCACCGTGACCACCACCCGCTCCATCGGCACCTGCATCCGCTGCGCGGTGGCGGCGATGATCCGGAGGTTCGCCTGGTGCGGCACGATCCAGTCGACGTCGGCGCCGGTGAGCCCGGCCTTGTCGAGCGCGGCATGGGCGGTTTCCGCCAGCTTTTCGACCGCGTGGCGGAAGACCTGGTTGCCGAGCATCCGGACGTGTCCGGCGGTTCCGGTCGTCGAGACGCCGCCGTCGACATAGAGGATGTCGCGATAGCGGCCGTCGCTGTGCAGGTCCACGGCGAGGATGCCGCGGTCGGCGGAGGTGCCGTCGCCCTCGGCGGCCTCCAGCACCACCGCACCGGCGCCGTCGCCGAACAGCACGCAGGTGGTGCGGTCGGTGAAGTCGAGGATGCGGCTGAAGGTCTCGGCGCCGATGACGAGCACGCGGCGCGCCTGGCCCGACTGGATCAGCGCATTGGCGTTGGCCAGCGCGAAGACGAAGCCCGCGCAGACCGCCTGGACATCGAAGGCGAAGCCCGAGGTCATGCCGATCTTGTCCTGGATCATCGTCGCGGCGGACGGAAAGGTCAGGTCGGCGGTGGAGGTGGCGAGAATCAGCGCGTCGAGATCGGCCGCGCCGATTCCGGCATCGGCCAGCGCCGCCGTGGCCGCCTTTGCGCCGAGGTCGGAGGTCGTCTCGCCCTCGGCGGCGAAATGGCGCCGCTCGATCCCGGTGCGGGTGCGGATCCATTCGTCGCTGGTGTCGACGGATGCCTCGAACTCCGAGTTCGGCACAACACGCGCGGGCAAGTAGTGCCCGACGCCCCGGACCACGGCACGGATCGTCATGTGGAATTCCCGTTCGCTGCGCCACCTTCGGCGCCACTCTGCCCCGAGGCCACGGCAGAGGCAACCCGTGCCGCGAGCCGTTCCTGGAAGCCGGATCCGGCGAGCCGGAAGGCCAGTCCGATCGCCGCCGCGACGCCGGTCGCGTCGGCCGATCCGTGCGACTTCACGATCGTCCCGTTGAGGCCGAGGAACACCCCGCCGTTGACCCGCCGCGGGTCGATCCGCCGTTGCAGGCGCCTCAGCGATCCAAGCGCGAGCAGGGCGGCGAAGCGCGACAGGATGCCTGCGTTGAACGCTTCGCGCAGGAAGTCGCCCACCAGCTTCGCGGTGCCCTCGCCGGTCTTCAGCGCGATGTTGCCGGTGAATCCGTCGGTGACGATCACGTCGACCCGCGCCGAGGGCAGGTCGCCCCCCTCGACGAAGCCCACATAGTCGAAGCCGCCCGTCGCGGCCGCGGCCGCGATCATGTCCTGCGCCGCCTTCAGCTCCGCCCGGCCCTTGTGCTCCTCGGTGCCGACATTGAGAAGCCCGACGCGCGGGTGCGCGACCCCGAGCCCGTTGCGCGCATAGCTTGCCCCCATCAGCGCGAACTGGAGCAGGTCGGGCGCGTCGGCGCGGATGTCGGCGCCGACGTCGAGCATGACGTTGAAGCCGTGGGGGTTGCGCGAGGGCCAGAGGCAGGCGATGGCCGGCCGGCTGACGCCGGGAAGCTTCCTGAGCCGGATCATCGACAGCGCCATCAGCGCGCCGGTGTTGCCGCAACTCACCGCGACCGTCGCGTCGCCGGCGCGGACGCTCTCGATCGCCGACCACATCGAGGTGCCCTCGCCGTGGCGCACGACCTGCGAGGGCTTGTCCTCCATCGTCACGACGCCGGCGGCATGGCGGATCGTGCAGCGGCCAGCCAGCGCCGGGCGCCGGGCGACGAGGCGCGAAAGCTCCTCCTCCGGTCCGTGCAGGATGAACTCGACGCCGGGATTGGCGGCGGCGGATTCGTCCATCCCGGCGACAACGACGGCGGGGCCGCGGTCGCCGCCCATCGCGTCGACGGAAATGACAATGCGGCCCGAAGTCCCGTGTCCGGGGGCTTCGGGCGCGCTGTCATTCGCTGACGGCATGGAACCGGTCTACCGACGCGGGCTTACGCCGCGTCCTCGTCCAGGTCGACCTCGGCCGTCTGCGCGACCACCTCGCGGTCATTGTAGTGACCGCAGGCGCCGCAGACGTGGTGCGGGCGCTTGAGTTCGCCGCAGTTCGGGCATTCGTTCGGATTGGCCGCGACCAGCGCGTCGTGCGCGCGGCGCATGTTGCGGCGGGACCGCGTGGTCCGGTTCTGAGGGACAGCCATGTCTCAACCTCGGGTTTCGTGGGGCTCGCGGCCCCGGTTTCCTGGGGTTTCGTCACAAGGCGACCGCAAAGCGACCGGTGCGAACCCAACGTTCCAGCGAGGCCGGGAACATACTGCGATTCCGCGCGGGCGCAAGTCTTTTCTGGCCGCTGTCGCGGCCGCCGCGCGGCGGCCGGTCAGTCCCCGCTCCCGCCCTTCTTCATGAGGT
Source organism: Paracoccaceae bacterium (assembly GCA_039808285.1). GTDB lineage: Bacteria > Pseudomonadota > Alphaproteobacteria > Rhodobacterales > Rhodobacteraceae > Albidovulum. The sequence goes on along the minus strand of JBDHSQ010000049.1, from coordinate 7,722 downwards.
CGGCAAGGCCCGCGAACGGGCGCGTCGTTTCCTCGTCATCCAGGGGGGCAGCGTCCTTCGGGCGGGCCTCGGCGGCGGAGAATTCGGCGCCTTCCGCGCGCGGATAGCAGGGAAGCGCAAGGGCCAGCGCCTCGACCATGACCTCGCCCGCGTCGATCACCGCGGGCAGGGGTTCGACCGTCTCGTCCGCCATCTCCACCTCTTCCGCCTCGGGTTCGGGAAGGTCGGCGACGTAGCGCCGGACGATCCGCTCCGCGATCCGCGACGGGACCGGCGCAAGCGTGACGACACAGGCCTGGGTGGCCGTTGCCGCGAGATCGGCCTCGAGCACCCAGTCCCGCCGCCCCGCGGGGCGAAGCTCTCCCCGGAAGCTCAGCGCCTCGAGCCCGAGAAGCCCAAGGGCCCCCGCGATGGCCGCCAGGGCCGTCTCGCCGGGGCGGAGATCGAAATGTGTCGCCTTGCGGGCCGGCAGCGCGGCGACGCGGAACGGATGGCTGAAGGCGGCGGGGTCGGCGGTCATCGGCGGCTCCTGCGGCCGGAACGGGCGGGGCCCGGCGGCTTCGTCCTTGAAGGACGGGGCTGGCTTGTTGTAAGCGGGATAGAAGGCTTGAGGCGGCAGGGCAAGAGGGCGGTATGGGCAGGCTCGGTTCCGGAGTTCGACGCGGCGCGGTCGCGCTGCTGATCGCCCTGCTTGCCGCCTGTACGGCGCTTTACCAGAATCACGGCTATGTGCCGCGCGACGCCGATCTGGAACAGGTGGCCGTCGGCAAATCGACGCGCGAGGACGTCGCCAAGACCGTGGGCCGGCCGTCTTCGACGGGCCTCCTGACCGGCGGCGCCTGGTATTACGTCGGCTCGCGGTTCCGCCACTACGGCCCGCGCGAGCCGCAGGAGATCGACCGCCAGGTCGTGGCGATCAGCTTCGACGAAAGCGGCACGGTCGAGAACGTCGAACGCTTCGGCCTGGAAAAGGGGCAGGTCGTCGTCCTGTCGCGGCGCGTCACCGACAGCAACATCAAGGGGCTGGGCTTCCTGCGCCAGCTTCTGGGCAACATCGGCAACGTGAGCGCCGGCCAGATCTTCACGAACGACTGACGGGCGGCCGCCTACTCCGCCTTCGGATGACGGGTCAGCGCGACCCCGTTGATGCAGTAGCGCAAGCCGGTGGGTTTCGGGCCGTCGGGAAAGACGTGGCCGAGATGCGCGTCGCAGGAAGTGCAATGGACCTCGGTCCGCTTCATGAACCAGCTTCGATCCTCGCTTTCGCCGACGGCCGCGGCAGAGACCGGCCGGCAAAAGCTCGGCCAGCCGCAGCCGGCATCGAACTTCGCCGCGGCATCGAACAGCGGCGCGCCGCAGCACACGCAACTGTAGGTCGCGGGACCGGCGGGGAAATCGTCGTGGGTGAAGGCGCGTTCGGTGGCGTGTTCGCGCGTGACCTTGTAGGCCAGATCCGACAGTTGTTCGCGCCATTCCGCATCGGTCTTCACGATCTTCGCCGCCATTCGGCCCTCCCTTTTCCGTTGCCCCGCCGTTGCCGGCGTGCGTTAACCTCGCGTCCAATGTAGGCACGGGCGCGGGGCCCGCCAAGCCGGAGAAGGGCGCGATGCAGGCGCTGGCAAAGGGAAACTATCTCGCCCGGTTCGCCGAAGCCGGGGCGGACGTGCTGCGCGCCCAGGAACTGCGCTGGCGGGCGTTCCGCGCGGCCCGCCGCCCCGGCGCGGCAGGGGGACGGGACGCGGACGAGTTCGACCGCCTCTGCCGGCACATGCTGGTGGAAGAGCGGCAGACGGGCCGCCTCGTCGCCGCGGCGCGGCTTCTGCCCCTGACCTCGGGGTGCGAGATCGGGCGAAGCTATTCGGCCCGGCACTACGACCTGTCCGCGCTGGCCGCCTGGCCCGGACGGATGGTGGAGATGGGGCGGTTCTGTCTCGACCCCGCGTGCCGCGACCCCGACGTGATACGGATCCTCTGGGGCGCGGTGACGCGGCTGGTGGAGGCCGAGGGGGCGGGGCTGCTGTTCGGCTGCACCTCTTTCCGCGGCACCGATGCCGGGCCCTACCGCGATGCCTTCGCCATGCTCGGAAAGCATCACCGCGCCCCGGAGCGGTGGCTGCCGAAGGTGAAGGCGCCGCGGGTCGTCCGGTTCGACCGCGGGTTTGGCGACGAGATCGGCGGCGGGCCCGGCCGCGGGCCCGGGCATCCCGCAGGCGATGCCGGGCGCGCACCGATGCGCTGCCTTCCGCCGCTTCTGAAAAGCTATCTGGCGATGGGCGGATGGGTCGGTGACCACGCGGTCGTCGACGACGACCTCGGCACGCTCCACGTCTTCACCGCCGTCGAGATCTCCCGCATACCGCCCGCGCGGGCGCGGGCGTTGCGGGCGCTTGCCGGCTGACCGGCCAGGCGCCGGTCAGGCCCCGGTCAGACCCGCGATCAGGCTCTGGCGCGGCGGCCGCCGCGGCGGCCCGAGGCAGCGGAGGACTGCGCCGCGGAGGCTTCGGCGAAGCTCAGGCCGCCCTCGACCGCCTCGAGCACCTTCGAGAAGCGGATCCACTCGCCGCCGTTGGCGTCGTGATTCATCAGCATGTTGGCGGCGCGGATCGCCTCCATCTCGACCTGGCGGACCGGATTCATGATCGCCGAGGTCATCCCCGCGCCGATCGCCATCGGCAGGAAGGCGGCGTTGATGCCGTGCCGGTTCGGCAGCCCGAAGGAGATGTTGGAGGCGCCGCAGGTGGTGTTGACGCCAAGCTCGTCGCGCAGCCGCCGGACCAGGGCGAAGACCTGCTGGCCGGCGGTCGCCAGTGCGCCGATCGGCATGACCAGCGGATCGACGACGATGTCATGGGCCGGGATGCCGTGGTCGGCGGCGCGCTCGACGATCTTCTTCGCCACCGCGAAGCGCACGTCGGGGTCCATCGAGATGCCGGTGTCGTCGTTGGAGATCGCCACCACCGGCACGTTGTATTTCTTCACCAGCGGCAGGACCAGCTCCAGCCGCTCCTCCTCGCCGGTGACGGAATTGAGCAGCGGGCGCCCCTCGGCCGCGGCCAGCCCCGCCTCGAGCGCCGCTGGCACCGAGCTGTCGATGCAGAGCGGCACGTCGACGAGGCCCTGGACCAGCTTGATCATGCTGGTCATCAGGGGCGGCTCGGTCTCGTTGGGGTTGGGGTTGGAATTGTAGACGACGCCCGCGTTGACATCGAGCACCATCGCCCCGCAGGCGACCTGTTCCAGCGCGTCCTTCTCGACGGTGGAGAAGTTGCCCGCCTCAAGCTCGGCGGCGAGCTTCTTGCGCCCGGTGGGGTTGATCCGCTCGCCGATCACGCAGAACGGCTCGTCAAAGCCGATGACGACGGTTTTCGATTTCGATTCAAGGACGGTGCGGGTCATTCTTCCCTCAGGTTCTCAGGATTGCGCGGCGGGAACGGCGGACTTGCCGCCATGTTCGATCGCCCAGGTGGCGTTGGTCTTGATCCCGCCGAGCGGGAAGAAATGCACGCTTTCGATGCCGAAGCCGGGGTTGGCGGCCTTGTGGGCGGCCAGTTCGGACACGAAGTCGGTCGGCTCGTAGGGCAGCAGGAGCTTGGTCACGTCCATCGCCCGCTTCTGGAGCACCTTGAGCGAGGGGCCGACGCCGCAGGCGATGGCGAACTTGATCAGGGTCTGGAGCTTCGCCGGGCCGGCGACTCCGATGTGGACCGGCAGGCTCACCCCCTCGGCGTTCAGCCGGTTCACCCAGTCGATCACCGGCCTGGCCTCGAAGCAGAACTGGGTGGCCATCGCCATCTTCGCGTCGGTGCGTTCGGCGAAGGCGGTCTTCCAGCGCGCGGCCTCCATCACCATGCGGTCGGAGCCGTCCGGGTCGATGTCCTTGTTGCCTTCCGGGTGGCCGGCGACATGCAGCCGCTCGAACCCGTCGAAGAGGCCGGTTTCCAGAAGCTGCATCGAGGAATCAAACTCCCCCTCGGCATGGGACACGCCGCCGGCGAGGATCAGGCCCTGCTTCACGTCCGCCTCGCCGCGGTAGCGGTCGATCCAGTCGGCCAGCGTCGCGCGGTCCCTGATGATGCGGGCGGGGAAGTGCGGCATCACCGGGAAGCCCTCGGCATTGATCCGCCGGGCGGTCGCGACCATGTCCTCGATCGGCGTGCCGTCGATATGGGCGATGTAGACGCGGGTGCCCTTCGGCAGAAGGTCGCGGAAGCTCTCGACCTTCTCGGCGGTGCGCGGCATCACCTCGATCGAGTAGCCCTTGAGGAACGCCTCGACGGCGGCCTTCGCACCGGCGGGCTCGGCCGGGGTTTCCTTGCGGCGGAAGTTCAGAAGCGCCATTGCAGTCCTCCAGAGGCTCGCGGGTTTCACGCCCAACCATCATTCGCGATGAGCGCCCTGAGGCGCTCGGTGTCGTATTCGGCATCCAGCCTTGCCGCCTCGGCCTCGGCCACCTGGGCGTCCTCGCCCGGAACCTCGACCGGCGCCGCCTTGCGCCACTCGGCGAGATAGGCATCGGTGTCGCGGGCGCCGATCTTCATGGCGCAGCGGTCGATCGCCTGTTCGAACCGTTCCGGCAGCGGCCGTTTCGCGCCCCGGCGCCCCTTGCCCACGATGACCTGGGCCGGGATGTCGCGCCAGTAGACGATGGTGACTTCTGCCATGACGAATCCTTCTCGCTGGCGCCTTCAATACTCTGCGTGACCCGACGTCCGATGACGGTTTTCGACATCGCACGCGAAAGGAGCGACCTGCGCTTCCTCCATAGCGCGGGCGCGGCCCCGGGGCCACGCCCCTGTTCCGGAAATCTCCTCATCACGATCATGCGCCGGATCGAAGCGCGGCTTGCGCGCCGGGAAGCGGGCGACTAGATTGAATTCAACATCACATCGGAGGGCGCGATCATGGCGCCCAGGCGTCCGGGTGGCGCAGGCGCGTTCCCGAGGTCGGTCGAGCCGCCCCGCCTCCCAAGGCCGGATCCGGCGCAGCTTTACGCCGCGCTCGATCTCGGCACGAACAGTTGTCGGATGCTGGTTGCCCAGCCGAAGGGCAGCCAGTTTCACGTCGTCGACAGTTTCTCCAAGTCGGTCCAGCTCGGCCAGGGGCTCGAGGCCTCGGGGCGGCTCGGCCGCATCTCGATGGCCCGCACGGTCCAGGCCCTTCAGATCTGCCGCCGCAAGCTGGACCAGCACGAGGTCCGCCGGATGCGGCTCGTCGCGACCGAGGCCTGCCGGCGGGCGAGGAACGCGGGCGAGTTCCTGCGTCTGGTGACGCGCGAGACCGGGCTCACGCTCGAGATCATCGAGCCCGAGGAGGAGGCGCGGCTTGCGGTGGTGTCCTGCGCGCCGCTGGTCTCCACCCGGACCGAGCAGCTTCTGGTCGTCGACATTGGCGGCGGGTCGACCGAACTCGTCTGGATCGACCTTTCCTCGGTTCCGCGCGCCGACCGGCCGCGGGCGATCATGCGGCTCCACGCCGGCTTCCATCCGGCAGAAAGCCCGTTTCCGGCCGCGAAGGTGGTGGACTGGATCTCGGTCCCGCTCGGCGTCGCCACGCTCAAGGACCAGTTCGCCGACGTCGAGGACGACGCGGCGCGCTTCGCGCTGATGAGCTGGTATTTCGAGGAGAACCTGTCGGACTTCTCGCCCTACAATTCCTCCCAGCCGCGCGAGGGGTTCCAGATCATCGGCACCTCGGGGACGGTGACGACGGTGGCGGCGAGCCACCTCGGGCTGAAGCGCTACGACCGGACCAAGGTCGACGGGCTGAGGATGACCTCCGACCAGATCGACCGGGTGATCCGCGACTACCTCGCGCTCGGCCCGGTGGGGCGGCGCAACGACCCGAGGATCGGCCGCGACCGCCATGCGCTGATCATGTCCGGCGCGGCGATCCTCCAGGCCCTGATGCGGATCTGGCCGACCGACCGGCTGTCGGTCGCCGACCGCGGCCTGCGCGAGGGGTTGCTCTATGCCCAGATGTCGGCAGACGGCGTGCTCGAGGACGGGGCGTTCTGAGCCGGCGCTCCGATCCGGCGGGCGCGATTGCGGCGCCGGTCGCGATTGGATATTTGAACCAGAGTGAAAGCAGGGCGGGGCGGCCCCCGCCGGGTGGAGGCGCATGGCGAAGACCCCATCGGGCAGGACTTCGGGGCGCGGGCAGCGCGACCTGAAGGTGCGGGTGAAGACCGCGAAGGGGCGCAAGCTGTCGTCGACGCTTTGGCTGGAGCGGCAGCTCAACGACCCCTATGTCAGCCGCGCGCGGAAGGAAGGTTACCGCGGCCGCGCCGCCTACAAGATCCTCGAGCTTGACGACCGCTTCCGCTTCCTCGTGCCGGGCGCGCGGGTGGTCGACCTCGGCTGCGCGCCGGGCGGCTGGTGCCAGGTCGCGGTGGAGCGGGTCAACGCGCTCGGCCAGAAGTCCGGCAAGGCGGTGGGCCGCGTCCTCGGCATCGACATCCAGGAGGTGGAGCCGATCGCGGGGGCCGAGATCCACGAGCTCGACTTCCTCTCCGAGGGGGCCGACGGGAAGGTGAAGGAATGGCTCGGCGGGCCGGCCGACGTGGTGATGTCGGACATGGCCGCGGCGGCCTCGGGCCACAAGGGCACCGATCACCTGCGGATCATCGCGCTCTGCGAGGCCGCCGCCGGATTCGCCTTCGACGTGCTCGAGGAGGGCGGAACCTTCGTGGCGAAGGTGCTGGCGGGCGGTGCCGAGAACGAGCTTCAGGCGCTCTTGAAGCGCGCCTTCGCGAAGGTCGCCAACGTCAAGCCGCCGGCAAGCCGGGCCGACAGTTCCGAGAAGTTCGTCGTGGCGACGGGGTTCCGGGGCGTGCCGGAGGAGAGCGGCGTCACGGGCTGACGCGCAGACAGAGCCCCTCGACCGTGACCGCCGCCGGCGCGCCGCAATGGAACAGATGATAGTTCGCCATCGCCACCGGCTGGCGGGTGATCCCCGGCCGCCCCGTCAGGTCGCGGGCGCGCCGGAAATCCTGCGAGAACGGCACCGGGCTGGCGTTGACGTATTGGTGCGGCGACACGAGCAGGTCGCGCTCGGGCCGTCCGCCGCCGAAGGCGCCCGCGGGGATGCGCACCGGAAGCGCATCGGGGTTGGCGGCAAGGAATTCCTCGTCGAGCCGGATGCGGTCCACCCATTCCACCGTGGCGATCGCCCCCGCCTGGGTGCGCAGGGGATCGCGCCGCCTGAGCGCCTGGACCGGCAGGTCGCCGAACGAGGTGGTGACACGCATCCCCTCGAAGACGCCCGGCAGTGTCCATACGACGGGTTCGGAGCGTTTCGGCCGGGCCGGCCGGGGCTCAGCCGCGGGGGCGGGGACGGGAAGCCGGGCAAGCCGGTCGACGATGGCGTCAAATTGATTCGTGTTCATGATCTGTCAAAATCCCGAATGCCACTCACCACGATCATGCCGGGCGCGGGCGACCGCCCCCGGCATGAGCACGACCGGCGCAAACCGCCGGCATCAACTCGCAAGCACCAGACTATCAGCACTCGATACGCGGTGGCCACATGCCGCCGTCCGGCATCTGGGTGAATGATCGGTGAATCTGGCGCCAAAGCGGCGAAATTTCCGAAGTTTCCGGCATGGTTAAGCGGTCCGTCCGCGTCCCGCGAAGGGCTCTTGCGCCACGCCCGGGAAACAATACCGCGCCCGCCCCGGACTGTCGTCAAGCCGACCCCCGGACGAGGCGGCGGACTGTTCCCCGC
>JBDHSQ010000048.1:0-24848 GCA_039808285.1 Paracoccaceae bacterium | reverse complement strand
GGTGGCGAAGGGCTTCGGCCTGCCGGTCCATCTCGACGGCGCGCGCTTCGCCAATGCGGTGGCGGCCACCGGCGCCGCGCCTGCCGACCTGACCTGGCGGGCGGGGGTCGATGTGCTGTCCCTCGGGGGCACCAAGAACGGCTGCATGGGGGTCGAGGCCGTGGTGATCTTCGATCCCGCCCGCGCCTGGGAGTTCGAGCTGCGCCGCAAGCGCGGAGGCCATCTCTTCTCCAAGCACCGCTATCTCTCGGCGCAGATGGCGGCCTATCTGGAAGACGGGCTCTGGCTCCGGCTGGCGCGGGCTGCCAATGCCGCCGCGGCACGGCTGTCGGCGGGCATCCTGACGATTGCGGGCGCCGAGCTTGTCCACCCGACCGAGGCGAACGCGGTCTTCGCGCGCTTCCCGCGCGCGGGGCACCGGCGCGCCTTCGAGGGCGGCGCGGCCTATTACCTCTGGCCCTTCGACCAGCCGCTCGAGGGCCTCGGCGAGGAGCGGCTGAGCTGCCGCATGGTCGCCTCCTGGTCAACGTCAGACGCGGATGTGGACCGGCTTCTCGCGCTCATCCGCGGTCGAGATTGACGCCGATGAGCCCGGCCGTCTCGGCCGGGTGGGTGATCGGCACCATGTGGCCCGCGCCGGGCACGGTGGCCACGCCCACATCCGGCAGCCGCGCCGCGATCGTCTCGGCGATCTCCGGGATGATCGCGGGCGACCGGTCGCCGCGGAGGATCAGCACCGGCATGTCGAGGGCTTCGAGCGCATCGGGCGCGAGTATCCCGCCGGAATCTTCGAACAGCGCCGGCGTGCCCGCCTCGATCAGGTGAATCCGCTCGACGATCGCCGCCTGCTCCCTTTCCGCTAGCCGGTCCCAGGCCACGCCGGCGCCCCAGACGGCGGTGAAAGCCGCCGCCGCCCCCGCGCGGTCGCCACGCCCGAACGCCGTCCGGCAGCGGTCCATCAGCGCCGCGTTTTCGTCCCAGGCGGCGGTTCCTTTCGCGGCGGCGAAAAGCACCGGCTCGACCAGCGTCAGCGTCCTGACCGCCTCGGGCGAGGCCAGGGCGAGCCGGAGCGCCGCGACCGCCCCGAAGGAATGGCCGACGAGGTCCAGCGGCCGGTCGGCGAAGGTGGCCGCGATCCGCACCGTCTCCTCGAGGTAGTCGCCCTCGCCCGGCCACGCGGCCGATCGTCCGTGGCCCGGCAGGTCGAAGGCGGTGAGCGTCAGCCGGTGGCCGAGCCGGTCGGCCACCCCGGCCCAAGCATTGGAACTGGCCAGAGAGCAGTGGATCGCCAGCGCCGGCCGGTCCCCCGCGCCGAAGACCTGCCAGAAGGTCGGATGGCCGGCGCGGTCGGCGAGCGGCATCAGAGCCTGCCGGAAAGATGCAGGTCGAGATCGTCCAGCCGGTCCTGCCCCCAGAACCGCTCGTCGCTGTCGGTGATGTAGAAGGGCGAGCCGAAGACGCCGCGCGCATGGGCCTCCTCGAGGTTGGCGGCATAGGCCTCCGCGCCGGAGAGCATCCCGGTGAAGCTGAGCGCCGGGTCGAAGCCCGCGGCCTCGAGGCAGGCGTTGATCACCGCATCCTCGGCAATGTCCTTCTCCTCCGCCCAGGAGGCGCGCAGCAGCGAATGGACGAGCGCGCCGAGATCGCCGCCCCCCGCCGCTTGCGCGGCGATCACCGCATAGGCGGCCGGCGCCGGGTTGGTCGGCCAGAACATCGGCCGGAGGTTGATCGGCAGCCCGGTCCGCCGGCCGATCCGCCGCAGATCCTGAAGTCGGTAGTCCTTGCGCCCCTGCGGCCGGTCCTCGGGCCGCGGCGCGCCGAGCCGGGCGGCGAGCGTCAGAAGGTCGAAGGGCCGGTAGTCGACCACCGCCCCGTGCCGCGCCGCGATCTCCTCCAGCCGGGTGCCGGCGAGATAGGTGTAGGGCGAGAGCAGCGAGAAGAAATAGTCGATCCGGGCCATTGTTCCCCCCTGGTGCGGCTTGGGTTTGCCGCGAGGCTAGCCCGGTGCTAAGCGGGGTGCAACGTCACGAATCCGTCACCCGACCGCCGCCGAGGAACCGCCCCCATGCCCTCCATGATCGAACCGAAGCTCATCGCCGGCAATTCCAACCGGCCGCTCGCCAACGCGATCGCGCGGCGGATGTCGATGCACCGGGGGATGAACGTCGGCCTCGTCGAGGCGCGGGTGGAGCGGTTCAACGACCAGGAGATTTTCGTCGAGGTCTTCGAGAACGTCCGCGGCGAGGACATGTATATCATCCAGTCCACCTCGAACCCGGCCAACGACAACCTGATGGAACTGCTGATCATGACCGACGCGCTGCGCCGGTCGTCGGCCAGCCGGATCACCGCCGTCATCCCCTATTTCGGCTACGCCCGCCAGGATCGCCGCGCCAAGGCGCGCACGCCGATCTCGGCCAAGCTCGTCGCCAACCTGATCACCGAGGCCGGCGTGGACCGGGTGCTGACGCTCGACCTGCATGCGGCGCAGATCCAGGGCTTCTTCGACATTCCGGTCGACAACCTCTATGCCGCGCCGGTCTTCGCGCTGGACGTGGAGCATCATTTCAAGGGCAAGCTCGACCAGGTCACCGTGGTTTCGCCCGACGTCGGCGGCGTCGCCCGCGCGCGCGAGCTGGCCCAGCGGATCGGCTGCGGCCTCGCCATCGTCGACAAGCGCCGGGTGAACCCCGGCGAGGTTGCTGAGATGACGGTGATCGGCGACGTCGCAGGCCAGATCTGCATCATCGTCGACGACATCTGCGATACCGCGGGCACGCTCTGCAAGGCGGCCGAGGTGCTGATGGAGGGCGGTGCGAAGGAGGTGCATTCCTACATCTCGCACGGCGTGCTGTCGGGCCCGGCGGTGGAGCGGATCACAAATTCGGTGATGAAGAGCCTCGTCATCACCGACTCGATCGAGCCTTCCGAGACGGTGAAGAAGGCCAAGAACATCCGCATCGTGCCGACCGCGCCGATGTTCGCACAGGCGATCATGAACATCTGGTCGGGCACCTCGGTCTCGTCGCTCTTCGACGCCGACACGCTCGGGCCGATCTACGAGGGCATGTATTCGCGGGGGTGAGGCGGCGCCGGTTCACCCTCGCCGGCGGTCCGCGCCGCCTCGCGCTCGCGCCAGCGCGCGGGCGACAGGCCGGTCGCCCGCTTGAAGGCGCGGCTGAACGCCTCTTCGGACTCGTAGCCCACCTCGTGCGCGACCCGGGCGATGCCGGTGCCCCGCTCGCCCAGCCGCTGGCGGGCGAGGTGCAGGCGCCATTGCGACAGGTAGCGGATCGGCGGCTCGCCCACCAATGCGGCGAAGCGGCCGGCGAAGGCGCTGCGCGACAGGCCGGCGGCGCGGGCGAGGCCTTCGGCCGACCAGCGTGCGGCCGGCTCGCGGTGGATCGCCGCCAGCGCCCGGCCGATCTGCGGGTCGGCCAGCCCGCGCAGCCAGCCCGGCCCCGAAGGCCCCGCCTCTGCCGCGAACCGGCGCACCGCCTCGACCAGCAGCACCTCCGACAGGCGCGACATCACCCCCGATGATGCAAGCCGCCCCTCGGCCAGCTCCGCCGCGGCGAAGCGGACCGAGCTTTCGATCCATTCGCGGCTGGCCGTCGACCTGAGATCGAGCTTCAGCAGGCGCGGCAGCATCGCAAGGGCCGGGTTGCGCCGGTCGGTGCTGCCGAGGAAGCCGCAGACCATGTGCATCCCTGCCCCGCCGCCGCCGTGCACGATCCGGGCGAGGCCGCCGTCCGCGGCGGGCTGGATCAGGCTGCGCGAGATCGTCGGGCGAAGCCCCGGTCCGCTGGCGACGGTGTGGGTGTCGTTGTGCGGCAGGATCGCTACCTCGCCGGCCCGGACCTCCACCGGCGCCTCGCCGGGCACGGTCATGGTGGCGCCCCCCGCGAGCATCACATGGTAGAAGACGATCTGCACCGGATCGTTCAGCATCGGCCGGCAATCGGCCACCGTGAACTCCGACAGCAGGCAGAAGGGCTCGGTCAGCCGCACGTCGAGAAAGACCCCGCCTGTCAGGCGGACGGAACGCAGGACATCCGAGATCGGGTCTGACATGGGCCGCTCCATTTCGGACGGACGGTCAGGTGAACCGGAGGCGCGGTCATTCCGGGAAAGGGTGTTCAGGCGCTAACACCGTGTCGCGGCCAACGCTCCCCGTGGCCCGGAATATTCAGTCCGGGCGCCCTGCCCTGTCAAGCCGGCAGGGAGGGCGGCCGCGCCAAACCCGAAAGGACTTTGAAAACCATGAACGTTGAACTTGCCACACCCGATTTCGCCGCGATCAAGGCCCGCCAGCAGGCGGTCTGGGCATCGGGCGACTATGCCGTGATCGGCACCACGCTCCAGATCGTCGGCGAGACGCTCTGCGAGGCGGTGGACCTGCGCGCCGGCGAGACGGTGCTCGATGTGGCCGCCGGCAACGGCAATGCCACGCTCGCCGCCGCCCGCCGCTTCGGCCGCGTCACCTCCACCGACTATGTGCCCGCGCTGCTCGACCGCGGCCGCCGGCGGGCGGCAGCCGAGGGCGCCGAGGTGGCGTTCCGCGAGGCCGATGCCGAGGCGCTGCCCTTCCCCGACGCCAGCTTCGACGTCGTCCTGTCCTCCTTCGGGGTGATGTTCACGCCCGACCATGAGACGGCGGCGCGCGAGATGGCGCGCGTCCTCAAGCCCGGCGGGCGGATCGGGCTCGCCAACTGGACGCCCGAGGGCTTCATCGGCCAGCTCTTCAAGGTGATCGGCCGGCACGTGGCCCCGCCCCCCGGCGTGAAGCCGCCGGCGCTCTGGGGTACCGAGGCACGGCTGAGAGAGCTTTTCCCCGGCCTGCGCGTCAGCGCGACGCCGCGGCAGTTCCAGTTCCGCTATCGCTCTGCCGAGCACTGGCTGGAGGTCTTCCGCACCTGGTATGGCCCGACGCACCGCGCCTTTGCGGCACTCGACGCCAAGGGGCAGGCCGCGCTCACGGCCGAGATCCTCGACCTGCTGGCGCGGGTGAACCGCGGCGGGTCGACATTGCTGGTGCCGGGCGACTATCTCGAGGCGGTGATCCGCAAGCCCTGACGTCCGACACGAAAGCGGCCCCCGCGGGGGCCGCCTTTTCCCGACCTGTGCCGCGGCTCAGGAAATCCCGATATGGTCGCCCATCGCCACCATGTCGGCCAGAAGCTTCGCCGCGTCGTCGACGAGATGCTGGTTGCCGCCTTCCTTCGCCGCGCGAAGCTCTTCCTCGGCGCGGGCGACGAAGCCCTTGACGATCGCCGGCGTCACCTCGGACACATGCAGCGCCTCCTCGGCCAGCAGCGTCGTGCCGGCGGCCGAGATTTCGGCGAAGCCGCCGGTGACGGCGTAGTCGTCGCTCGCCCCGTCGGCCTTGACGATCCTGAGGATGCCGGGACGCAGCGTGGTGATCAGCGGCGCATGGCCGGGCATCGCCGTCAGGTCGCCGTCGGCGCCCGGAATGCGCACCTCGCGCGCCTGGACGGAGGCGAGCCGCCGTTCAGGGCTGACGAGGTCAAACTGCATCATATCGGCCATCTCGCCCCCTTACGCCGCTTCTGCGGCCAGACGCTGCGCCTTGGCTTTCACTTCCTCGATGTCGCCCACCATGTAGAAGGCGGCCTCCGGCAGGTGGTCGTATTCGCCGGCGACCACCGCCTTGAACGAGGCAATGGTCTTTTCGAGCGGCACCTGCACCCCGTCCGAGCCGGTGAAGACCTTGGCGACGTCGAACGGCTGGCTGAGGAAACGCTGGATCTTCCGCGCCCGGGCCACGGTCAGCTTGTCCTCCTCGGACAGCTCGTCCATGCCGAGGATGGCGATGATGTCCTGCAAGCTCTTGTAGCGCTGGAGGATCCCCTGCACGTCACGGGCGACCTGGTAGTGCTCCTCGCCCACGACCGAGGGGTCGAGGATGCGCGAGGTGGAGTCGAGCGGGTCCACCGCCGGGTAGATGCCAAGCTCCGAGATCGCGCGGGAAAGCACGGTGGTGGCGTCGAGGTGGGCGAACGAGGTCGCCGGCGCCGGGTCGGTCAGGTCGTCGGCCGGCACGTAGATCGCCTGCACCGAGGTGATCGAGCCCGCCTTGGTCGAGGTGATGCGTTCCTGCAAGGCACCCATGTCGGTCGCCAGCGTCGGCTGGTAGCCCACGGCCGAGGGGATGCGGCCGAGAAGCGCGGACACTTCCGACCCTGCTTGCGTAAACCGGAAGATGTTGTCGACGAAGAAGAGAACGTCGGTCCCCGACTGGTCGCGGAACTGCTCGGCCAGCGTCAGGCCGGTCAGCGCGACGCGGGCACGCGCCCCCGGCGGTTCGTTCATCTGGCCGTAGACCAGCGCCACCTGGGATTTTTCCAGATCGTCGGGCTTGATGACGCCGGATTCGATCATCTCGTGGTAAAGGTCGTTGCCCTCGCGGGTCCGCTCGCCGACGCCGGCGAAGACCGAGAAGCCCGAGTGCACCTTGGCGATGTTGTTGATCAGTTCCATGATCAGCACGGTCTTGCCCACGCCGGCGCCGCCGAAGAGGCCGATCTTGCCGCCCTTCGAGTAGGGCGCCAGCAGGTCGATGACCTTGATCCCGGTGACGAGGATTTCCGACGAGGTCGCCTGTTCGGCGAAGGAGGGCGCCGGCTGGTGGATGGCGCGCGCCTCGGTCTTGGCGACCGGGCCCTTCTCGTCCACCGGCTCGCCGATGACGTTGAGGATGCGGCCGAGCGTCGAGTTGCCCACGGGCACGGTGATCGGGCCGCCGGTGTCGGTCACGCGCTCGCCGCGCACGAGCCCCTCGGTCGCGTCCATCGCGATGGTGCGGACCGTGTTCTCGCCGAGGTGCTGGGCCACTTCCAGAACCAGACGCTTGCCGTTGTTCAGGGTTTCGAGCGCGTTCAGGATCGCGGGAAGGTGTTCGTCGAACTGCACGTCCACGACGGCGCCGATGACCTGGGTCACGCGGCCCGTGGCGGCGGCAGCTTTCGGTGCTTTTGCCATAGGGTTTCTCCGGTTCTGTTCAGAGCGCCTCGGCGCCCGAAATGATTTCGATGAGTTCCTTGGTGATCGCCGCCTGGCGCGAGCGGTTGTAGACGATCGTCAGCCGGTCGATCATGTCGCCCGCGTTGCGCGTCGCGTTGTCCATCGCGCTCATCCGTGCGCCCTGTTCGGACGCACCGTTTTCCAGCAGCGCCGTGAAGACCTGGGTGGCCACGCCGCGCGGCAGGAGGTCGGCGAGAATGCCTTCCTCCGAAGGCTCGTAGTCGTAGAGCGACGAGGCACCCTCGGCCCTGGCGTCGAACTTCGCCGGGATGATCTGCTGTTCGGTCGGGATCTGGCTGATCACCGACTGGAAACGGTTGAAGAAGATCGTGGCCACGTCGAATTCGCCGGCATCGAAGCGCTTGATCAGGTCGCGCGCGATGCCCTGGGCGTTGTCGTAGCCGAGCTTCTTGACCTCGGAGAGATCGACATGGCCGACGAAATACCTGGCGAAGTCGCGCTTGAGCTGTTCGCGGCCCTTCTTGCCGACGGTGAGGATCTTCACCGTCTTGCCCATCCGCAGAAGCTCGTTCGCCCGCGCCCGCGCGAGCCGCACGATGGTGGAGTTGAAGCCGCCGCAGAGGCCGCGCTCGGCCGTCATCACCACCAGCAGGTGGGTCTGGTCGGACCCGGTCCCGGCGAGAAGCCGGGGCGCGCTGTCGGACCCGCCGACCGAGGCGGCGAGACCGGCCATGACCGCGTTCATCCGCTCCGCATAGGGGCGGGCGGCCTCGGCAGCTTCCTGCGCGCGGCGGAGCTTGGCCGCCGCGACCATCTGCATCGCCTTGGTGATCTTCCGCGTCGACTTGACGCTGGCGATCCTGTTCTTCAGATCCTTAAGGCTGGGCATGTCCCTGTCCCCTCCCCCCGCTTACGCGAAGGTCTTGGCGAATTCCGCGATCGCAGCCCTGAGCTTGTCCTCGGCCTCGCCCTTGATCTTGGGGTCGTCCTTGGTCAGCCAGTCGAGGATGTCCTTGCGGTTCGTGCGCAGGTGCTTGAGAAGCCCCGCCTCGAACCGGCCGACGTCCCTGACCGCGATGTTGTCGAGGAAACCCTTGGTGCCGGCGAAGATGACGCAGACGATCTCGGCGTTGGTCAGCGGCGAATACTGCGGCTGCTTCATCAGCTCGGTCAGCCGCGCGCCGCGGTTGAGAAGCCGCTGGGTCGCCGCGTCGAGGTCGGAGCCGAACTGGGCGAAGGCCGCCATCTCGCGGTATTGCGCCAGTTCCAGCTTCACCGGCCCCGCGACCGACTTCATCGCGTTGGTCTGCGCCGAGGAGCCGACGCGGCTGACCGACAGGCCGGTGTTCACGGCCGGGCGGATACCCTGGTAGAACAGTTCCGTTTCCAGGAAGATCTGGCCGTCGGTGATCGAGATCACGTTGGTTGGGATGTAGGCCGACACGTCGCCCGCCTGGGTCTCGATGATCGGCAGCGCCGTCAGCGAACCCGCGCCGTTGTCCTTGTTGAGCTTCGCCGAACGCTCGAGAAGCCGCGAATGCAGGTAGAAGACGTCGCCCGGATAGGCTTCGCGCCCGGGCGGGCGGCGCAGGAGCAGCGACATCTGCCGGTAGGCCACGGCCTGCTTGGAGAGATCGTCATAGATCATCAGCGCATGGCGGCCGTTGTCGCGGAAGTATTCGCCCATCGCGGTCGCCGAATAGGGCGCGAGGAACTGCATCGGCGCCGGGTCGGAGGCGGTGGCGGCGACGACGATCGAATAGGCGAGCGCGCCGGTCTCCTCGAGCTTCTTCACGAGCTGGGCCACGGTCGAGCGCTTCTGGCCGACGGCGACGTAGACGCAGTAGAGCTTCTTGCTCTCGTCCGCGCCGGCGGCCTCGTTGTAGGATTTCTGGTTCAGGATCGTGTCGAGCGCGAGCGCCGTCTTGCCGGTCTGGCGGTCGCCGATGATCAGTTCCCGCTGGCCGCGGCCGATCGGGATCATCGCGTCCACCGACTTCAGGCCGGTGGCCATCGGCTCGTGCACCGACTTCCGCGGGATGATGCCGGGGGCCTTGACGTCGGCCACGGCGCGCTGCTTGGCGTTGATCGGCCCCTTGCCGTCGATCGGGTTGCCGAGGCCGTCGACCACGCGGCCGAGAAGCTCGTCGCCCACCGGCACGTCGACGATGGCCTTGGTGCGCTTGACGGTGTCGCCTTCCTTGATGTCCTGGTCGGAGCCGAAGATCACGATGCCGACGTTGTCGACCTCGAGGTTCAGCGCCATGCCGCGGATGCCGCCGGGGAATTCGACCATCTCGCCGGCCTGGACGTTGTCGAGGCCGTGGACGCGGGCGATGCCGTCGCCGACCGACAGCACCCGGCCGACCTCGGCCACCTGCGCTTCCTGACCGAAGTTCTTGATCTGCTCCTTGAGGATCGCAGAGATCTCGGCTGCCTGGATTCCCATTATCCGACCTCTTTCATGGCATTCTGGAGGGAAGCGAGCTTCGAGCGGATCGAGGTGTCGATCATCTTCGAGCCCACCTTGACGATCAGTCCGCCGATGAGGCTCTCATCGACGGTGGTGTTGAGCTTGACGGTCTTGCCGACGGATTTCTTGAGCGAGGCGGCAAGCTTTTCGGCCTGCGTCTTGGTCAGTTCGGCCGCGGCGGTCACCTCGGCGGTGACTTCGCCCTTTTCCTCGGCGATCATGTCGCCCAGCGCGGACAGAAGCTGCGGCAGCACGAACAGGCGGCGGTTCGCGGCCATCAGCGAAAGCGTTTTGGCGACCGTGGGCGACAGGCCCATCCTCGCGGCGATGGCAGAGACCGCGCGCCCCTGCTCGTCGCGCGAGAAGACTGGCGAGGCAATGAGGCCGCGCAGGTCGGCGCTGTCCTTCAGCGCCTGTTCCAGCGCCGCGACATCGGCCTCCAGCGCGGCAAGGCCGTTGGCCTCCTTCGCCAGTTCAAACACGGCCGTGGCATAGCGCCCGGCAATCCCTGCGGAAATCGAAGCTGGTTCGGACACGTCCACCCTTCCGATTGTTCTGTCCCTGAGCCTCCGTCCGGCGCTGCGGCCAGTTCAGAAGCCGACAATGGCGTGCACGGGGGCGCACGGCCGAGGTCGGCGCGGGTGTAGCAGAGCGGGAAAGGCCCCGCAACCGCCTTGGTGAACCCGGCTCCGGCTGGGAAATCCTGCGATTTCACGGCCTTGCTCGGGGCGCGGCGCGGCGTCGCGTTTCATCCCGCGAAGGTTTGGGCGCAAACAGTCGCGGCGGCGCGCAGAATCTCCCTCACGCGGGCGTGATTCACGCCGGTTCCGCGGCGGGCTTCGGCAGGCCCTCGAGCACGCGCAGCGGCTTGCGGACGGCGGCGGCCAGGCCCGGCCGCTGCGGCGCATGGACGTGCTTGGAGAC
This sequence comes from Paracoccaceae bacterium, assembly GCA_039808285.1. Lineage (GTDB taxonomy): Bacteria > Pseudomonadota > Alphaproteobacteria > Rhodobacterales > Rhodobacteraceae > Albidovulum. The sequence continues at coordinate 14,446 of JBDHSQ010000048.1, read as the reverse complement.
CTCGAGCATCAGCACGCCCCCCGCCAGCACCGAGGAGACGCGATGGCCGAGCCGTTCCCAGGCCGGCGCGGTCCTGAGCCAGAACCGGCGCGAGCTTGGCGGGGCGAAAAGCGCGGAAAGCTGGCGCTCGGCGGCAAAGGAATGGCGGCGCAACTGGGCGTCGAGCTGGCGCATCGAATAGGGCCGGCCATAGCCGAAGGGCGTGGCATCCGACCGCGACCAGAGACCCGAGCGGTTCGGCACGATGAAAAGGGCGCGACCGCCGGGGCCGAGCACGCGCCAGCATTCGTCGAGAAGCGCGGTCGGGTTCTCGGATGTCTCGAGCCCGTGGAGGACGACGAGGCGATCGACCATGCCGGTCTCGACCGGCCACTGCGTCTCTTCGCAAAGGACCGAGACGTTGTCCATGCCGGCGGGCCAGGGCATCACCCCCTGCGGTCCGGGCATCAGCCCGATCACACGGCGCGCCGGTTCGAGATAGGGCCTCAGAAGCGGCACCGCGAAGCCGAAGCCCGCGACCGTCTCTCCCTTGGCGGGCGGCCAGAGGGCCGTGACCTTGTCGCGGATCGCCTTCTGGGCCACGCGGCCGAGCTGCGTGCGGTAATAGAAGTTCCGCAGGTCGAGAACGTCGAGATGCATTGCGCGCGCGGGCGTCCTTGGGCAAAGTCAGGGGCCAGCATACGGAAACAGACGCGAATTGCCATGCCGCTCGAAATCGTCACCGTCCCCTGCCTGAAGGACAACTACGCCTTCCTTGCCCATGACGCGGCCACCGGCGCCACGGCGGTGGTCGACGTGCCCGCAGCGGCACCGATCCTGAATGCGCTGGCCCGCCACGGCTGGAAGGCCAGCCACATCCTCATCACCCATCATCACGACGACCACATCGCCGGGCTGAAGGCGCTTGCGGCGGCCACCGGCGCGCGCGTCATCGGCGCGGCCGCCGACGCCCACCGCCTGCCGCGGCTGGACGAGAAGGTGGCGGAAGGCGACATCATCCGCCTCGGCATGGAGGAGGGAAGGGTGATCGACGTGCCGGGCCACACCGTCGGCCATGTCGCCTATCACTTCCCCGGATCGGCCGCCGTCTTCACCGGCGACAGCCTCATGGCGCTCGGCTGCGGCCGGGTGTTCGAGGGCACGATGGCGCAGATGTGGGCCTCGCTTGGCAAGCTTGCGGCCCTGCCGCCCGACACGCTGGTCTGCTCGGGCCACGAATACACCCAGTCGAACGCCCGCTTCGCGCTGACGATCGAACCGCAGAACGCCGCGCTTCAGGCGCGTGCCGAAGCCGTCGCGACAGCCCGGGCCGAGGGGCGGCCGACAGTGCCTTCGGCATTGTCCGAAGAGATTGCGACCAATCCCTTCCTGCGCGCCGGCCGCCCCGAGATCAAGCGCGCGATGGGAATGGAGGGTGCCCCCGACGCCGAGGTCTTCGCCGCGATCCGGCAGGCCAAGGACCGCTTCTGACCCCATGCGCAGGCGCCGCCCTTGACGGACGGGCCGCCGCGCTCCATCTGACGATCAAGGCGGGGACGATCGCGTGCCCTATCAGGTTTTCAACATCCCTCCCGCCCGGCAGCCCCGACCGATCACATTTTGTGCCAAAGGCGAAGCCTCGGCCGAAATGTTCCAGAAAACACTTGAAGCTGCCCGATTTCCACCGAAGTTTAAGGGTATGAGGCGATGGTGGGCCTCGGGCCTCGTGCCCGGCCTGCCGACAGGAAAGGAGCACGAAGGTGCCGTCATTCTCGAACACGCTCGAACAGGCGATCCACGCCGCGCTCGCCCTCGCCAACGCGCGCCGGCATGAACTGGCCACGCTCGAACACCTTCTGCTCGCCCTCACCGATGAGCCCGACGCGGCCAAGGTCATGCGCGCCTGCTCGGTGGACATCGACGAGCTGAAGAAGACGCTCGTCGATTTCATCGACGACGACCTGTCCACCCTCGTCACCGATGTCGAGGGATCGGAGGCGGTGCCGACCGCCGCGTTCCAGCGGGTGATCCAGCGCGCCGCGATCCACGTCCAGTCCTCGGGCCGGACGGAGGTGACCGGCGCCAATGTCCTCGTCGCGATCTTCGCCGAACGGGAATCGAACGCCGCCTATTTCCTCCAGGAACAGGACATGACCCGCTACGACGCGGTCAACTTCATCGCCCACGGCGTGGCGAAGGATCCCTCCTTCGGCGAAACCCGCCCCGTCACCGGGGCGCAGGAGCATGAGGAACGGTCCTCGGGCGATGCGCCGGGCGAGGCCAAGGAAAGCGCCCTCGCCAAATACTGCGTCGACCTCAACCAGAAATCGAAGAAGGGCGACATCGATCCCCTGATCGGCCGCGAGGCCGAGATCGAACGCTGCATCCAGGTTCTTTGCCGCCGGCGCAAGAACAACCCGCTTCTGGTGGGCGACCCCGGCGTCGGCAAGACCGCCATCGCCGAGGGGCTCGCGCTGAAGATCGTGCGGGGCGAGACGCCCGACATCCTCAAGGGCGCGACGATCTTCTCGCTCGACATGGGCGCGCTTCTCGCCGGCACCCGCTACCGCGGCGATTTCGAGGAGCGGCTGAAGGCTGTCGTGAAGGAGCTTGAGGATCATCCCGACGCGATCCTCTTCATCGACGAGATCCATACCGTGATCGGCGCCGGCGCCACCTCCGGCGGCGCGATGGACGCCTCCAACCTGCTGAAACCGGCGCTCCAGGGCGGCAAGCTGCGCTGCATGGGCTCGACCACCTACAAGGAGTTCCGCCAGCATTTCGAGAAGGACCGCGCGCTCAGCCGCCGGTTCCAGAAGATCGACGTGAACGAGCCCTCGGTGGACGACACGATCAAGATTCTGATGGGTCTCAAGCCCTATTTCGAAAAGCACCACGACCTGCGCTACACCCAGGATGCGATCCGTTCGGCAGTGGAACTGTCGGCCCGCTACATCCACGACCGCAAGCTGCCCGACAAGGCGATCGACGTGATCGACGAGGCCGGCGCGGCGCAGCATCTGGTGGCGGAATCGAAGCGGCGCAAGACCATCGGCCCGAAGGAGATCGAGGCGGTGGTGGCCAAGATCGCCCGCATCCCGCCGCGCAACGTCTCCAAGGACGATGCAGAGGTGCTGCGCGACCTGGAAAAGACCCTCAAGCGCGTGGTGTTCGGTCAGGACCGGGCGATCGAGGCGCTGTCGTCGGCGATCAAGCTCGCCCGCGCCGGCCTGCGGGAACCCGAAAAGCCGATCGGCAACTACCTCTTCGCCGGCCCGACCGGCGTCGGCAAGACCGAGGTCGCCAAGCAGCTCGCCGACAGCCTGGGCGTGGAGCTGCTGCGCTTCGACATGTCGGAATACATGGAGAAGCACGCCGTCTCCCGCCTGATCGGCGCGCCGCCGGGCTATGTCGGCTTCGACCAGGGGGGGATGCTGACCGACGGGGTGGACCAGCACCCGCACTGCGTCCTGCTTCTCGACGAGATCGAGAAGGCGCACCCGGACGTCTACAACATCCTCCTCCAGGTGATGGACCACGGCAAGCTCACCGACCACAACGGCCGGCAGGTGGATTTCCGCAACGTGATCCTGATCCTGACGACGAACGCTGGCGCGGCCGACATGGCCAGGGCCGCCATCGGCTTCGGCCGCGACCGGCGCGAGGGCGAGGATACCGCGGCGATCGAACGCATGTTCACGCCCGAGTTCCGCAACCGGCTCGACGCGGTGATCTCCTTCGCGCCGCTGTCGCGCGAGGTCATCCTCCAGGTGGTGGACAAGTTCGTGCTCCAGCTCGAGGCGCAGTTGATGGACCGCCACGTCCATATCGAGCTTTCGCCCGAAGCGGCCAACTGGCTGGCCGAAAAGGGCTATGACGACAAGATGGGCGCGCGCCCGCTCGGCAGGGTGATCCAGGAGCACATCAAGAAGCCGCTGGCGGAGGAGCTTCTCTTCGGCAAGCTGACCAAGGGCGGCGTGGTCCGTGTCCGGGTCAAGGACGGCGCCATCGCGCTCGACGTCGAGGAACCCTCGCGCCCGCGGCTCACAGGTTCGAAGCCGCCGCTTCTCACGGCGGACTGAGCCAAGCAACAGCACAGGAACGGCCCGTCCCCGGCGGCGGGCCGTTCCGGTTTTCCGCAGCGGGAACCTTTCCCCGGCCGGAGGGCTTCTTTCCGGGATGGAAAGGAGACCAGCCATGTCCCATTCACTGACCCACGCCGGGACGGAATCGCTCTCGTCCGCCTCCCGGTTCCGGCGCTACGGCTACAGCTACGTCACCGCGATCCTCTTTCTCGTCTCGCTCGCCGGCCACTGGTGGCTGGGGTGGCGCGCCTATCTGGCCGACCAGGCAGAGCATGGCGCGGCGGCCCAGGTGGCCGATTTCATCGTCCTCACCGGCCGCGACACGCTGGAAAACTGGCAATCCGAGTTCCTGCAACTGATCTGGCAGGTCGCGGGCCTTGCCTACCTGCTGCATGTCGGCTCGCCGCAGTCGCGCGAGGGAAACGAGCGGCTGGAGGCGAAGATCGACGCGCTTCTGCGCGCCGTCGACGGCGATGCCGAGGCGACGATCCGCGCGCTCGATGCGACCTACGACCGCAACGACTGACCCCCCGTCAAGGCAGCGCCCTTCCGTCCGCCGGGGTGTCCTGGCTGAAGACGTTCCGCCAGCCCCCCGGCTCCCGCCGCCAGACCGAGGAGACATACATCGCCTCGTCACCGCTCCGCCCGGTGCGGCGATAGTCGGCGCGGTAGGCCAAAAGCGCGTGACCCTCGCCGAGCGACAGCACGCGGGCCCCGGAGAGGCGGAAGCGCGCGACCGTCGGCCCGCCGGCGAGTTGCCCGACATGCGCCTCGCGCCCGGCAAAGCCGTCGGGATAGACGCCGAGGAAATCGGGCGCCAGCAGGGTGCCGTCGGCGGCCGCGTCGCCCGTGACCAGCGCCCGCCACACCGTAGTCTCCAGGAGGAGAAGCTCGGCCAGAAGCCCGGGCGCTGTCATCCTCACCGCTCCGTCAGCTTCAGCTCGATCCGCCGGTTCTGCGCGCGGGCCTCGGGGCTCTCCCCCGCCGCCACCGGGCGGTATTCGCCGAAACCCGTCGCCGCCATCCGCTCGGGCGGGAAGCCGAGGTCGTCCTGCATGTAGCGCACCACCGACAGCGCGCGGGCCTGCGAAAGCTCCCAGTTGTCGCGGAACGCGCCCTGACCCGACAGCGGCACGTCGTCGGTATGGCCGTCCACCCGGATGATCCAGTCGATCCCGGGCGGGATCACCGCCGCGACCTCCTGCAAGGTCTGCACCACCCCGGCGATCTGGCTCTTGCCCTCGGGCGAAAGCGTGGCCGAGCCGGGCTCGAACAGCACCTCGGAGGAAAAGACGAAGCGGTCGCCGACCACGCGCACGCCCTCGCGCCCCGCCAGCACCTCGGAAAGCTTGCCGAAGAATTCCGACCGGTAGCGGGCCAGTTCCTGGGTCTGCGCCTTGAGCGACTTCGCCTCTTCCTCGAGCCTCAGCCGCTCGGCCTCCTCGAGCGCGGCGCGGCGCTTCTCCTCGGCGGCGACGCGGGCGAGTGCGGAGTTGAGCTGGCTGCCCAGCGCCTCGATCTGCACCCTGGCGTCGGCGTCCTTGGCGGCCGAGGCGTCGAGAAGCTCCTGCAAGGCGCCGAGCTGGCCCCGGAGTGCTGCCACCTGCTCGTTCAGGAGCGTGACCTTCCGCGCCGCCTCGGCCGAGGCCGCCTGTTCCTCCGCCAGCCGCGCGTTCGCCGCCGACAAAAGCGCGCGCTGCCGCTCCGCCTCGCCCAGCGCCGCCTTCGACCGGTCCTCGGCGCCGAGCCGCGCGGCGAGCGCCGCCGCCAGCTTTTCCTCGATCGCCTCGCGGTCGGCATCGGTCGCGGTCCGCGCCGCCTCGGCCGCCGCCCGGGCGGCGGCAAGCTCCTCCGCGGTCGAGGTCTCGGCCAGAAGTGCCGCGGCGAGCCTCGTGTCGAGATCCTTCCGCGCCGCCTCGGCGGCGGCGAGAAGGGTCAGCGCGTCCTCCGCTTTCTTCCGCTCCGCCTCCAAGGCCAGCGTCATCGCCGTCAACTCTTCGCCCGCGTTCTTCAGCTTCTCGCGCAGCGCCTCGGCCGCCGCGGCCTCGGCCAGCCGCGCCGCCTCCTTCTCGTCCAGCGCCGTGCCGGCCGCGGTCAGCGCCGCCGCACCTTCGGCCTTCTGCCGCCGGAGGTCGGCGGTCAGCGCCTCCAGCGCCTCGCGCCGGGCGGCGGCGAGCCGGGCCTCCTCGGCCTGCCGATCGATCTCCTGTCGCGCCTTCGCGACGGCAAGGTTCAGCGCCTCCTGCGCCGAGAGGAGCCGGTCGCGTTCCTGCCCGAGCGCCGCCGCCTGCCCCCGCGCCGTGTCGCGTTCGGCCAGAAGCGAGGCCACCTGCGCCTCGAAATCGGTGATCCGCCCCTTCGCCTCGCCAAGCTCTGCCGAGCGCGCATCGAGGGTCGCCGTCAGGTTGGCGATCAGCGTCGCCTGCCGCTCCGCCTCGGCCCGCGCCCCGGCAAGGTCGGCGCCGAGCGCGGCGGTCCGGCTGCGTTCCAGCCCGAGCGCGTCGGCCAGCCCGGCGACCTGCTCGCCCAGCGCCTTCAACTCGTCGCCCTGGGTGGTGATCTGCTCGCGCAGCACGAACTGCACGACCATGAAGATGGTCACGACGAAGGTCAGGACGAGGATCAGGGTCGACAGCGCATCGACATAGCCCGGCCAGATGTTGGCCGCGAAGCGCTGCCCTCCCCTGCCCTGCGACAGCGCCATCTCAGCCCCTCCGTCCCGCTTCGGCGCGGCCGAGCGCGCGCACGGCGCGGATCAGCTCCGCGAGGTCGCCGCGCAGGTCGGCCATGCTTTCCTGCCGGCCCGCGGCGACCTCTTCCAGAAGCTTCAGCATCTGCACGTCGATCGACCGCAGGCGCATCCGGCTTTCGGCGTCGCCGCCGTCGATCCCGGTGTCGGCGGCGTTCCTCTCGACCAGTGCCACGAGGCGTTCCTGCCCCTCGGCGATGCGGCCGAGCTGCGGGTCGGGCCCCGCCTCGGCCTCCAGCCGCCGGGTCAGCGCCTCCACCGCCGCCGCCACACCCTCCAGCCGTTCGTTCACCGCCGCGCGGCCCGCGTCGGTGCGCTCGAGAATCGCCTGGAGTGCCTCAACCTGCCCCGCCATGTGGTCGAGGACGCCCGCCACCGCCTCGCCGTCGACGCCGCCCTCGCCGTCGCCCCCGGCGAACGAAAGGCGGGTGAACGAGGTCAGCCATTCCTCCAGCTCGCGGTAGAAACGGTTCTGGCCGTGGCCGGCGAACAACTCCAGAAGCCCGACGACGAGCGATCCCGCAAGCCCGAGGAGCGAGGAGGAGAAGGCCGTGCCCATGCCGCCAAGCTGGCGTTCGAGCCCGGTCATCAGCTTGTCGAAGACCTGGATGCCGCTTTCGCCCTCCTGCGGGGCAAGGGCGCGGATCGTGTCGACAACCGCCGGCACCGTCGTCGCCAGCCCGTAGAACGTGCCGAGCAGGCCGAGGAAGATCAGCAGGCTGGTGAGGTAGCGGGTGATGTCGCGCGCCTCGTCGATCCTTGTGCCGACGGATTCGAGGATCGAGCGGGCCGAGGTGCTGGAAATCTGCCCGCCCCGTGGGCCCCGCGAGCGCAAAAGCGAGGCGAGGGGCGCGAGGAGCCGCGGCGGGATGGTGATCTCGTGCCCCGGCCGCTGGGCGGCGAAGCCCTCGATCCAGCTCACCGAGCGGACCATCTCGGCCACCTGCCAGAAACAGGTGAGGGCGCCGAGCACGAAGACCCCGAGGATCAGCCCGTTCAGCCAGCGGTTGGCGAAGAAGATGGACGAGATAGGCCCATAGGCGAACCACGCCCCCGCGCCCACCAGCACGAGGACGAGCAGCATCATCGTCACCTGCCGCACCGGCTGCGAGAAGAAGGGCTCCGCCTCGCGTATCGTCCTGTCCATCGGCCTGCCATCCCGCCCCGGTTCGGCCGCCAGAATAGGGGCCGGGGCGCAGGGTCACAAGGGAGAGGCGAGCGCGCGCACCCGTTCGGCGAGCCAGTCGAGTTCGGGGTCGGCGATGCCGAGGTCATGCAGGTGCGCGGCGGTGTTCCACAGGTAGTCGCGGTTCGGCCCGCGGCCGCCCGTCGCCGCGAGGATGATCCGCGCCTGATCCTCCAGCGGGATGCCGCCGCAATACTGCACGTGGTCGGGGTCGATCACGTAGGTCACCGCCTCCACCCGCCGCCCGTCGGCCAGCGACACCGGCAGCAGCCGTTCCAGATAGGCCGAGGAGATCAGTTCGCGTTCGCGCAGCGCATCGAGCGTGCGTCCCGCCCGTTCGGCGGCGACGGCAAAGGCCACGCCCTGACAGGCCGCGCCCTCCGCCGCGTCGAGCGCGAGCACGAGGCCCGGCCGCTCCGTCGTGCCGCGGTGATGGATCGAGCGCATGCAGAAGCTGCGGTGCCAGCCCGGCAGGCGGGCAAGCACCCGCTCCTCCCACGCAAATCCCGGCTCCCAGATGAGCGAGCCGTAGCCGAAGATCCAAAGTCCGTTCATGTCCGCCTGCTGGTATCGCCCGCCTTGCGGCTATAAAGCGGATCGCGGGTTGCGAGGGAAGAGCCGATGCGTCTCATGCTCTGGATCATCGCGGGCCTGACCGCGCTCTACTGCGGCTACTGGGCGCTGGCGTCGCGGGCGATCCGGGACGAGGCCGGCGCAATGCTGGCGGCGATGCGCGCGGAGGGCACCGCCGATGTCGCCACAGTCGATGTCGGCGGGTTCCCGGCGCGGTTCGACGTCACCCTCGGCGCGCCGCAGTTCGCCAGCCGAGACGGCACGTTCCGCTGGTCGGCGCCGGAACTGCGGCTCTCCGCGCCGTCCTACCGCCCGCAGCATGTGATCGCCCTCCTGCCGACCGAGCAGCGCCTGCTGATCGGGCGCGAAACCGTCGCCGTCGGCTCGGAGACGTTTTCCGCAAGCGCGGTCTTCGGCCTTTCTGCCAGGGCGCCGCTCGATCACGCCCAGACCGTGGGCAAGGCGGTCGTCCTTTCGTCGGACGCCGGATGGAGGCTCGCCGCCGACGAGGTCCGCGCGGCGATCCGCCGGGGCGAAGGCGAGGCGGAACAGCGGATCGGGATCGAGCTTCTCGGCCTCGCGCTCTCCGGCCTTCCGGCCGAGGTGGTGACGGCGGGCGGCGCCCTGCCGGCGCGGGGCGAGCGGTTCCACCTCGACGCCACGCTCGGCCTCGACCGTCCGCTCGACCGGTTCGCGGTGGCCGGGGGCCTGCGCATCCGGTCGGCCGAGATCACGGCGCTGGCGCTCGACTGGGGGCCGGCGGGGCTTTCCGCAAAGGGCGCCGTCGCCCTGTCGGACGAGGGCGTGCCCGAGGGGCGGCTGGATCTGAGCCTGCGGAACTGGCGCGCGGTCCTGACGCTGGGCGTCGCGCTTGGGCTGGTGCGGCCGGAAACCGCGCCGACGGTCGAACGCGCAGCGGAAAGCCTTGCCCGCCTGGGCGGGGATGCCGAGGTGCTGGCGCTGCCCCTCGTCTTCGCCGGCGGGCGGATGAGCCTCGGTCCCGTCCCGCTCGGCCCCGCGCCCCGCTTCTGAGCGGGCTCAGCGGCAGTAGGGGCCGCGGCCGTGCGCGGTATCGAGATGGAAGTGGTCGCCGTGAAACGGATCGGAGCCGGGGCCGAGCACGGTGTTGAACGGCCCGCAGGCCGCCTTGCGCATCGAGGCCAGCGTCTTGCCGAAACCCTTGCTTCCCCAACCCCTGGCCACCGTCACCGCGGTGCCGTCGGCAAGCAGGATCGCCGAGATGTCGACGGCCCGGCCGCGGCCGTGCTCGCTGATCTTCGCGCCCTTCTGGTTGTTGCGCGGCCGGCAGGAATAGCTGGCCGCGACCTGAAGCGCCGCGACACCGCCGCCCCTGCGGCCCACCGCCGGCTTCACGCCGCCTTCCACCCAGTCCTTCAGCGACCGCGCCGTGGCGCAGTCGATGCTCGCGGGCTGACTGAGCGCCACGCCTGCCACCGAGGTCACGCTGACCGCCTCGTCCAGACCGCAGCCCTTCACCTTGCCGAGGATGGGCGGGATCGTCTTGCCCTTGATCGCGGGATCGCCGCAGACCGTGCCCTTGCGGCTGGTCGCGGGGCCCGTCGCCTGCGGCGCGCGGAAGGCGGCCTGGAGGAGCACCTCCGGCCCTCCGGCGATGGCGCGGGCGCGGCTCGGGGTCCGCAACGCCATCCGGCGCGCCTCGGGTCGCGGCGAGGCTTCCGGCGCCGCCGTAGGCATCGGTGCCTCGGCGACGGCGGCCTGCGCCGGGCGGCGCGCCGGCCGCAGGACCGGCAGGTTCGCGGGGGCCGTGAAGACGAACCCGGCGCCGAGCGCGGCACGCATCACCTCCGGCTCGCCCGCCGCTGTCCGCGGACGCGGGCGCACCACATCCGACGCCGCATCCGACGCCGCGGCCCCGGCGGCAAGCGCCGCCGGACGCGACATCGGTCCGGGACTGTCGGCCGTCGGCGCGGCCAGCGCGGCACCCGCCGCCAGAGAGAACGCCAGCGCGGCGAGACGCCCCGTCCTCATGCGCCCGCCACCTTGGCGCGGCCGAAGTCCGGGGCTGCGGTGTCCTGCCCCGCCTCGATGATGCCGCGGCGGATCGCCCGCGTGCGGGTGAAATAGTCGAACAGCATCTCTCCGTCCCCCATCCGGATCGCGCGTTGCAGCGTGAACAGCTCTTCGGTGAACCGGCCGAGAATATCGAGCGTCGCTTCCTTGTTCGTCAAGAACACATCGCGCCACATCGTGGGGTCGGAGGCGGCAATCCGCGTGAAGTCGCGGAAACCCGCCGCCGAATACTTGATGATCTCGCTTTCCGTCACCCGCCTGAGGTGATCGGCCACGCCCACCATCGTGTAGGCGATGAGGTGGGGCGTGTGGCTGGTGACGGCCAGCACGAGGTCGTGGTGCGCCGCCTCCATCTCCTCGACATTCGCACCCATCCCCTGCCAGAGCGCCCGAAGGCGCGCCACGGCGGCCGGATCGGCCGCGCCCGGCGTCAGCAGGCACCAGCGGTTCTCGAAGAGCGTGGCGAAGCCCGACCGGGGGCCGGAATGTTCGGTTCCTGCAAGGGGGTGGCCGGGAATGAAGTGGATGCCCTGGGGCATGTGCGGCGCCACCGCCTCGATCACCGCCTGCTTGACCGAGCCGACATCGGTCACCGTCGCGCCGGGTTTCAGGTGCGGGCCGATCTCCGCCGCGACCGCGCCCATCGCGCCGACCGGCACCGCCAGCACGACGAGGTCGGCGCCCTGCACCGCTTCGGCCGCGGTGTCGAAGACCGCGTCGCAGAACCCGACGTCCAGCGCGGCGGCGCGCGTCGCCTCGGTCTTGGCATGGCCGGCGACGGTTCCGGCAAGCCCATGCGCCTTGATCGCATGGCCCATCGACGAGGCGATGAGGCCGAGCCCGATCAGCGTGACGCGGCCGTAGATCCGTTCGGTCATCGCTGCGCCTTGAACTGGCCGATGGCATGGGCGACCCGGCGGCAGGAGGCTTCGTCGCCCACGGTGATCCTCAGGCAGTTGGGCAGGCCGTAGCCCGCGACGCGCCGCACGATCAGGCCCTGCGATTGGAGGAAGGCGTCGCAGGCCGCCGCCTCGGTCTCGTCGGCAAACCGCGCGAGGATGAAGTTGGCCGTCGATGTATCTGACGGGACGCCCTTTTCCGCCAGCGCCTCGGCCAGCCAGGCACGCATCCGCGCATTCTCGGCGCGGCAGCGGTCGACATGGTCCCGGTCGCGCACCGCCGCCTCTGCGGCGTCCATCTGCGCGGTCGAAAGGTTGAAAGGGCCGCGGATGCGGTTCAGCACGTCGACGATCGCCTTCGGCCCGTAGCCCCAGCCGATCCTGAGCCCGCCGAGCCCGTAGATCTTGGAAAAGGTCCGCGTCATGAAGACGTTCGGCAGCCTTGTGGCAAGCTCTGCCCCGCCGTCATAGCCCTCGACATATTCGGCATAGGCGCCGTCGACGACGAGGATCGCCCCGCCCGGCAGGCCCTTCGCCAGCCGCTCGATCTCGGCCAGGCCGATCATCGTGCCGGTGGGGTTGTTGGGATTGGCCAGGAACACGAGCCGCGTCTTCGGGCCGCAGGCGGCCAGGATGGCGTCGAGGTCCGTCGTCCGCTCGCGCTCCTTCACCGACACCGGCGTGGCGCCCGTGGCCTGGGTGTAGATCCGGTACATGAGGAACCCGTGTTCGGTGAACACGACCTCATCCCCCGGCCCGGCATAGCCGTGGCAGAGAAGCCCGATGATCTCGTCCGAGCCCGCGCCGCAGACGATGCGCGCCGGATCGAGCCCGTGGGCATCGCCGATCGCCTGCCTCAGCCGCGCATGGTCGGTCGAGGGATAGCGGTGAAGCTGGTGCACCGCCCGAAGATAGGCCTCCTTCGCCTTTTCCGAGGGGCCGAAGGGGTTTTCGTTGGAGCTGAGCTTCACCGCGTCGGTGATGCCCGCGACATGGGCCGCCCCGCCCTCGTAGAGCGCGATATCCATGATCCCCGGCCTGGGGCGGATCTGATCGGTCATGGCGGGCCTCCGGCAACTTCGCGCTTTCTAGCCGCCCGCCTGACGCAACGCCAGCGGCGATTTGTTGCCGACGCCGGCCTGTTCGCCGCGGTGCAAGCGGCGCCGAGCAGACCGCCGCGACGCGAAGAGCCGCCGCGGTTGCCCGCGGCGGCCCCGGACCGTCGCGCCGACAGTGGGCTCAGCCGTTCTTGGCGTAGTATTCGACGACGAGGTTCGGCTCCATGTGCACCGCATAGGGCACGTCGCCCAGCGCGGGTGCGCGCACGAAGGTCGCGGTCATCCTGGAATGGTCCGCCTCGATGTAGTCGGGCACGTCGCGCTCGGCCAGGCCCACCGCCTCGAGCACGATGGCGAGCTGGCGCGACTTGTCGCGGACCGCGACCACGTCGCCTTCCTTGACCCGGTAGGAGGCGATGTTGACCCTCTGGCCGTTCACCGTGACATGGCCGTGGTTCACGAACTGGCGCGCGGCAAAGATCGTCGGCACGAACTTGGCACGGTAGACGACCGCGTCCAGCCGCCGCTCCAGCAGGCCGATCAGGTTCTCGCCGGTGTCGCCCTTCACCCGGGCGGCTTCGGTGTAGATCCGCTTGAACTGCTTCTCGGTCAGGTCGCCGTAGTAGCCCTTCAGCTTCTGCTTGGCGCGCAACTGGGTGCCGAAGTCGGAAAGCTTGTTCTTGCGTCGCTGGCCGTGCTGGCCGGGGCCGTATTCGCGCTTGTTCACCGGGGATTTCGGACGGCCCCAGATGTTCTCGCCCATCCGGCGGTCGATCTTGTACTTGGCAGAGGTGCGTTTGGTCACCGCTGATCTCCTTCTCTGGTCCGCCGCCCGCAGGCGGCTATGAAGGGCGTTGTCCTTTCCCGTTGCCGGGCGACAGGCTTCCCCTTGCGGGGTCCGCCAACACCAATGAAAACCCCGGGCACTTTCCTCCCGGGACGGGCGGCTTATAGCGTCGGAAGGACAGGAGTCAACCTCGCTTTCACGCTGGCGCAAATATCCTCGGGGGTGCGGGGGCAGACGGCCCCCGCGGCGCGCCCGTTCGCGCCGCCGCGTGGCGCAGCAGCGCGGCCTCCGGCGCTGACAGGTTCCGGCGCGCGAAGCCGCCATAGCCGGACGGTTCGCGGGCCAGCCCCCCCACGGCCGCGAGCAGCCCCGCGCGCTGGCCGGGATCGAGCGCATCGACATCCGCCGCCGCCGGGTGGAAGGTTTCCGCCGCGAGCCCGTTGGCCCAGGTCACCTCGTGCCGCGAGGTGAGCAGATGCAGGTAGGCCACCTCGCGCGAGGCGCTGTCGGTCACGACGGCGCGGCCGTCGATCAGGTCGCGGGCGGCAACCAGGACCTCCGCTTCGCCGAAGAGGTCGCGCGCGGCCGCGCCCGACACCAGAATCCGGTGGTCGGGCGAGACGAGAAGGTCGTCGCACGGCTGCCCCGCGGCGAAGGCGCCGGCGCGGATGCGCACCGGCCTGAGCCAGGGCATCGCGTGCAGCCGCGCCCCGCTGATCCGCCGCGCCCCGGCCCAGATCACCTCCTGCCCGCCGCCGTCGCGGGTCGACACATGCTCGCCCGGCCGGATCTCCTCGACCGCGCGCGGCCCCTCGGGCGTGACGATGCGCGTGCCGGGGGTGAAGCAGACCATCCCCCTCTCGGGCGCCGCCGGCCGGCGTCCGATGCGCAGGTCGACAACCGAAAGCTCCACATCCCGCGGCGGCAGGGCGCCGCTGACCGTCAGCAGCCCCGGCCCGGCCGGCAGCAGATCGAAAAGCCCGATCCCGTCCGTCACGGTGAACCCGTCGCCGGGCACGTCCCCGGCGGGTGCGGCCCGCCGCGCCGCGACGGCTGCGCGGCCGGGGCCCAGAAGCCG
>JBDHSQ010000047.1:0-25038 GCA_039808285.1 Paracoccaceae bacterium | reverse complement strand
CCCCGGCGGCGCCCCACGGTGCCGCGCAGAAGCGCCGGCTCCCGGCACGGCCCCCGGCAGGCATCCCGATGCGACCGAAAATCCGCAGCGACCCCAACCGGAACCGGCCAGAGGTCCCGGCTCACGCCGCTTCGCGCCAGGCAGCTAGCACCCGCGCCATCGTCTCGCCCATCGCCGAGGGATCGGGCGCAACGGTGATGCCGGCGGCGGCGAGAATCTCGACCTTTTCCTGCGCCGATTCCCCGAAGGCGCTGATGATCGCCCCGGCATGGCCCATCTTGCGGCCCTTGGGCGCCGAAAGCCCGGCGATATAGGCCACGACGGGCTTGGTCATGTGGCCCCGTGCATAGCCGGCCGCCTCGGCCTCCTGCGGGCCGCCGATCTCGCCGATCATCATCACCGCATCGGTTTCATGATCGTTTTCAAAGAGTTGCAGGATGTCCCTGAAGCTCGATCCGTTGATCGGGTCGCCGCCGATCCCGACGCTGGTCGAGACGCCGATCCCCAGCGCCTTCATCTGGCTCGCGGCCTCGTAGCCCAGCGTGCCCGAGCGCCCGATGATGCCGACCCGGCCGGGGATGTAGATATGCGGCGGCATGATCCCCATGAACCCCTTGCCGGGGCTGATGATCCCGGCGCAGTTCGGGCCGATCAGCCGCATCTTCCGCGCCTCGGGGTAACGGCGCAGGAAGCGCTTGACCCGCATCATGTCCTGCGCGGGGATGCCGTCGGTCACGCAGACCGCGGTGCGGATGCCGGCGTCGGCCGCCTCCATGATCGCATCCGCCGCGAAGGGGGGAGGAACGAAGACGAGGCTTGCGTCGGCGCCCGTCCCATCGACGGCTTCCCGGACGGTGTCGAAGAGCGGCAGGCCGAGATGTGTCTCGCCGCCGCGCCCCGGGGTGACGCCGCCCACGACATTGGTGCCGTGCCTGATCATGTCGGCGGCGTGGAAGGCGCCGATGCGGCCGGTCATGCCCTGGACGATGACGCGGGTCTTGTCGGTGATCAGAATCGCCATGCGCGGCTCCTTCAGGCTGCAAGGGCGGGACGGGCGGCCACGGCGGCGGCGGCGGCCTCGGCCAGCGTGTCGGCGGAAATCAGCGGCAGGCCGGATCGTTCGATGATCCGCCGCCCCTGCTCGACATTGGTGCCGGCGAGGCGCACCACGACCGGAAGCGTCAGGCCCAACTGGCGGTAGGCGGTGACCACGCCCTCGGCCACCCAGTCGCAGCGGTTGATGCCGGCGAAGATATTCACCAGGATCACGCCGACGTTGCGGTCCGCCAGCACGGTCTGGAACGCCTTGACCACCCGATCGGGGCTGGCGCCGCCGCCGATGTCGAGAAAGTTCGCGGGCGCGCCGCCGGCAAGCTGGATCATGTCCATCGTCGCCATCGCGAGGCCGGCACCGTTGATGATGCAGCCGATGTCGCCGGTCAGGCCGACATAGGCGAGGCCGTGGTCGCCCGCGGCGCATTCGCGCGGGTCTTCCTGGCTGCGGTCGCGCAGTTCCGCCACCCCGGCCTGGCGGAAGAGCGCGTTGGTATCGAACGACATCTTCGCATCCAGCGCCACCAGATCGCCGCTGCCGGTGACGACCAGCGGGTTGATCTCGACCATGACCGCGTCAAGGTCGCGGTAGGCGCGGTAGCAGGCGCGCAGGATCGAGACCATCTGCGCGATCTGCCCGCCCTTCAGGCCGAGCCGGAAGGCCAGTTCCCGCGCCTGGAATTCGGCCAGCCCGGTGGCGGGGTCGACGGTCATCCGCACCAGGCAGCCGGGATCGCTCGCGGCGAGATCCTCGATCTCGATCCCGCCCCGGGCCGAGGCGACGATCATGATCCTCTCCGACTTCCTGTCGAGGACGAGACCGAGGTAGAGTTCCTGCGCGATGTCGGAGGCGGCCTCGACCCAGAGCCGGTAGACCCCCTTGCCGTTCGCGTCGGTCTGCCGGGTCACAAGCTGCTTGCCGAAGAGCGTGGCGGCGAAGGCGGCGACCTCGTGCTCGTCACGGCAGAGCCTGACGCCGCCCGCGGCGCCGCGGCCGCCGGAATGGACCTGCGCCTTGACCACCCAGGCGCTGCCGCCGAGGTCGCGGGCACGGTAGCCCGCCTGTTCGGGGCTGTAGGCCAGCCCGCCGCGCGGGACAGGCACGCCGAAGCGGGCGAGGATTTCCTTGGCCTGGTATTCGTGGATGTCCATGAGGGTTCTCCCGTAGTCTGCCGCAAGGCGGGTGAAAGTTGCCGCCCGGCTATTGCGCCGCGATGGCCTCGGCGATCACCAGCACGTTGCGCGCCATGCGTTCGCTGGCGGCGTCGATCATCTTGCCGTCGAGACTGGCCGCGCCCTTTCCGGCCTCCTCGGCCGCCTTCAGTTCGGCGATGATGCGGCGGGCCTTGCCCACCTCGGCCTCGGTCGGGCTAAAGACCTCGTTGGCGAGGGCAACCTGCGAGGGGTGGATCGCCCATTTCCCCTCGCAGCCGAGCGCCGCGGCGCGGCGGGCGCCGGCCCTGTAGCCCTCGGGGTCCGAGAAGTCGCCGAACGGGCCGTCGATGGCGCGGAGCCCGTAGGCGCGGCAGGCCGTCGTCATCCGGGCGATGGCGGCGTGCCACTGGTCGCCGGGATAGTCCGGGTTCAGCCCGCCGATGTTCACCGTGCGCGCCCGCATGCTGGCCGCGAAATCGGCCACGCCGAAATGCAGCGCCTCGAGCCGGCCGCCCGGCTGGGTCGCCGACCGGGCGATGGCCTCGACATTGGCCATGCCCAGCGCGGTCTCGATCAGCGCCTCGAGCGCGACGCGGGTCCGGTAGCCCCTCGCCATCTCGATCTGGTTGACCAGCGCCTCGACCATGTAGAGATCGGCCGGAACCCCGACCTTCGGCACCAGCAGCGTGTGGACGCGGTCGCCCGCCTGTTCCATCACGTCCACCACGTCGCGGTACATGTAATGGGTGTCGAGCCCGTTGATGCGCACCGAGACGGTCTTGCCTTTCGCCGCCCAGTCGATGTCGTTCAGCGCCTGGATGCAGTTCCGGCGCGCCTGTTCCTTTTCCGGGGGCGCGACGGCGTCTTCCAGGTCGAGAAAGACATAGTCGGCGGCGCTGCCGGCGGCCCGGTCGATCATCGCCGGGTTCGAGGCCGGCACCGCCAGTTCCGAACGCTGAAGGCGTTGCCGCCGGAGCGGGTGCAAGGTGTGGCTCATGCTGGTCTCCTGTGGGCCTATTCGGCGGCAACGGGGGTGGCGATGCCGAGGGGGGGCCGCACGGCGCGGGCGACGGGTTCGGCATAGATCTCCTGCGCGGCCGCCACGCCCGCGCCGAAGGTGGCCTGCGCCCCGGCAGCGGCCAGGGCCAGCTCGGCGATGGCGATCGCCGACAGGCACATGCCTTCGTTCAGATCGCCCAGATGGCCGATGCGGAAGACCTTGCCGTTGAGCGGCCCGAGGCCCGCCCCGAAGGAACAGTTGAAGCGGTCATAGGCGACGCGGATCACCTCGCGCGCATCCACGCCCTGCGGCACGCGGATCGCGCTGACCGTGTCGGAATGCAGCGAAGGGTGCTCGGCGCAAAGCTCCATCCCCCAGGCGGCGACGGCCCGGCGCACGCCGGTCGCAAGCCGGCGATGGCGGGCGAAGACGTTCTCCAGCCCTTCGGCCAGCATCCGGTCCAGCGCCGCGCGCAGCCCGTGCAGCAGGGGAACCGGCGGGGTGTAGGGGAAATAGCCCGTCTCGTTCATCCGCGCCATTTCGGCGAAGTCGAAAAAGGCACGGCGCATCCGCGCCTCCCTGGCCGCCGCCATCGCCTTTTCCGAGACGCCGATCATGCCGAGCCCCGGGGGCAGCATGAAGCCCTTCTGGCTGCCTGTCACGGCCAGGTCCACGCCCCATTCGTCCATCCGGAAGTCGATGGCGCCGATCGACGAGACGCCGTCGACGAAAAGAAGTGCGTCATGGAAGGCTTCGTCCAGCGCGCGGCGGACCTCCGCCACGTCGGAGGTGACGCCGGTGGCGGTTTCGTTGTGGGTGACGAAGACGGCCTTGATCGCGCCGTCACGGTCCTTGCCGAGGATGCGGGCGAACTCGTTCGCCGGCGTCCCCGCCCCCCAGGCCAGATCGACAAGCTCGACATCCAGCCCGAGCTTCCGCGCCATCTCGACCCAGAGATGGCTGAACTGGCCGTGCCGGGCCATCAGCACCTTGTCGCCCGGGTTGAGCGTGTTGCAGATCGCCGCCTCCCAGCAGCCGGTGCCCGAGCCGGGGAACATCATCACGGTCCCGGTCTTCGTCCCGAGCACCCTTTTCAGGTCCGCGAACAGGCCGAGCGTGAGATCGCCGAAATCCGGCGCGCGGTGGTCCTGCATCGGCACGACCATCGCCCGGCGCACCGCCTCGGGCACGTTGGTGGGGCCGGGAATGTAAAGGTGCTGGGTTCCGGTCTTCATCGCTTCCTCCCGTTGGTGGAGGTGAGACATGGCACCGTCCGACGCCTGTGCAAACCGAAAGCGGGTTCCGCTGTGAATGCGAGATTTTACACCATGTAAAATCTGTAATATTGTAAATATGACCAAGCATGATTTGTGTGCGACAGTATGCAGAAAACCTTCATCGGCCCGCATCTGCGGCGGCTTCGGCTCGACCGCGGGCAGACCCAGGTCCAGATGGCAAAGGCGCTGGGGATCAGCGCCTCATACGTCAACCTCATGGAGAACAACGAAAGATCCGTTTCGGTCTCGGTCCTCCTGCGGCTGTTCGAGGTCTATGGCGTCGACTGGCGCGAGATCGCGGATGAGGATGGCCGCAGCCAGCTAGCCGATCTGCGGGCGGTGACGCAGGATCCGCTGTTTGCGGAATCGCGCCCCGACCTCACGCAATTGCGCGCCGCGCTCGTGCATTCGCCGGGGCTCGCGGCATCGTTTCTGCGGCTGCACAGCGCCTATCAGGCTGCGACCGATCAGCTTCTGGCGCTGACCCAGGGCGAGGCGCCGCAGATCGTGACCACGCCCGAGGCGGTGGTGCACAACGAGTTCCGCCGCCACCGCAACCATTTCCGCGAACTGGAGGAAGCGGCCGAGGGTTTCTGGGCGGGCGCCACCATCGAGGCGGACGAGGTCTATGTCGCGCTGAAGCGGCGGCTGCGCGACCGGCTGGATGTCGCGGTCCGGCTGGTTCCGGTGAAGGATCTGCCGGGCACGCTGCGCCGGTATGACGCCTCCCTGCGCGAGATCCGGCTGTCCGAGGCGCTGGATCACACCAACCGCATCTTCCAGCTTGTTCACATGTGCGCCCTGCTGGAACAGCGGGCGCTGCTCGACACCCTGGTGGCGCGGTCTGGAATCACCGACCCGCGCGGGGTCGCGCGGCTCCGGGTCGAACTTGCCAACTACTTCGCCGCCGCGGTGCTGATGCCCTATGATGCCTTCCTCGCCGAGGCGCGGGCGACGAAATATGACCTCGACCACATCGCCACCCGCTTCGGCGTCAGCTTCGAACAGGCATGCCACCGCGCCACGACGCTTCAGCGCGAGGGCGCGCAGGGCGTCCCCTTCTTCTTCCTGCGGATCGACAAGGGCGGCAACGTCACCAAGCGGTTCAACGCCACCGGGTTCCATCTTGCCGAACATGGCGGCGCCTGCCCGCGGCTCGATGTGCACACGAGCTTCCGCACTCCCGGCCGGATCGTGTCGCAATTCGTGGAAATGCCGGACAAGTCGCAGTTCTTCGTCTTTTCCCGCACCGTGGACCGGCCGACCTGGGCCCGGCACGCGCAGGACAACCGGCTCGCCGTCGCAATGGGCTGCGCGATCGAGCACGCGCCCGAGATCGGCTATGCCGAGGTCTTTTCGGTGGCGGGCGCACGGATGACGCCGATCGGGATCAACTGCCGGATCTGCCCGCGCGCCGACTGCGACCAGCGCGCGCACCAGGCAGTGGTGCTTTCCCGGCCGGTGGACGAGAAGCGCCGGGGCGTCACCCGGTTCGAGGGGTGAGGACCAGGGGCGCAGTGGGCAGCGAGGTTGTCCGCCTTGCTTGGCGCAATGGGAAGGTCGGCTGAGATACCGGGCATCGGACCAGCCGACCGGATGCGCCGGAAGGCGCACCCATGCGGCTTGCTCGACAGATCCTGCTACCTCCTTGGGGGTATTCCAACATATGCGCGTTCGTCGAAAATCCGTCCGACCAGCATCGGAGACCCCCCATGACGGCGCGCCTGAACGACGACGTTGACACGATCCGACAGCAGGATCTGCGCCACCATTTCCACCCGTTCACCGATTTCTCGACCTTCAAGGAGGCCGGGTCGATGGTCTTCACCGGGGCCGAGGGCGCCCATCTGACCGATGGCGAGGGGCGGCGCTATCTCGACGGGATCGGCGGGCTGTGGTGCGTCAACATCGGCTACGGCCGTGACGAGATGGCGGAGGCGATGGCCGCGCAGGCGCGGCGGATGGTCTATTACTCCTCTTTCGGCCATCACACCTCGGTGCCGGCGGCGCAGCTTGCCGCAAAGCTCGCCGAACTGGCGCCCGGCACGCTCAACCATGTCTTCTACGGATCGGGCGGGTCGATGGCCAACGACACCGCGGTGCGGATGATCCACTTCTATTTCAACCGCCTCGGCCGGCCGGCAAAGAAGAAGATCATCACCCGCCACGACGGCTATCACGGCAGCACCTACCTGACCATGTCGATGACCGGCGTGGCCTTCGACCACATCGGCTTCGATCTGGTGGCCGAGGGGTTGATCCACCGCGTCTCCTCGCCCAATACCTATCGCCGCCCCGAGGGGATGACCGAGGCGGAGTTCCTCGAGGCCCTTGTCGACGAATTCCGCGGCAAGATCGAGGAACTGGGGCCGGAGAACGTCGCCGCCTTCTTCGCCGAGCCGATACAGGGTGCGGGCGGCGTCATCGTGCCGCCCCCGGGCTACCACGGCCGCATGGCCGCAGTCTGCCGCGACCACGGCGTGCTCTATGTCGCCGACGAGGTGGTGACGGCCTTCGGCCGGCTGGGGCATTTCTTCGCATCGGAGTCGGTGTTCGGCATGGTGCCCGACATGATCACCACGGCCAAGGGCCTGTCATCGGCCTATGCGCCGCTGGCCGCCACGATCCTGACCGACGAGATCTACGACGTGCTTAGCGAGCCCCAGGCCGAGGGGGCGATGTTCACCCACGGCTTCACCTATTCCGGCCACCCGGTCTGCTGCGCCGCCGGCCTGAAGAACATCGAGATCATGGAGCGCGAGGATCTCTGCGGCCATGTCCGCGATCTCGGCCCCTATTTCGAGACGCGGCTGGCCGGGCTTGCGGACCTGCCGCTGGTGGGCGACGTGCGCGGCAGCCACTTCATGCTCTGCGTCGAGAACGTCGCCAACAAGCAGACCAAGGCCCTGCTGGACCCCGGCCTCGCCATCGGCAGGCGCATCGCGGCGGAATGCCAGGCCCGCGGGGTGCTGGTGCGGCCGATCGCCCATCTCAACGTGCTCTCGCCGCCCCTGACGCTGACGCGGCCGCAGGTGGACGAGCTGGTCGACGTTCTGGGCGCTTCCATCCGGGCCGTAGCCGACGGCCTGGCGCGAGAGGGGGTGCGGCTGAATTGAGCGGCGCAGCCTTTGCCCGCGCAAGAGTTCCCTGCTAGAGTGCCGGTGTGCCCTTGCAGCGTGCGTCGGCCCTCATGCAACCCCGAAATCTGCCGAACCGTGACACTGCCGATCCCGGGGCCGATCCCGACTCTGTTCACTGGGTGACGGGCGTTGCCGGTGCGATAGCGGCACTTGGCGGCCCCGGTTTCTGGGATGTGCTGATCGCCGGTATTGGCGCATTGGTGGAACACCAGGGGGCTGTGGTGTTCCGCTACCGTGCACACAACGAGCCGGATTTCCTCTTCGGAGATTTCCGAAACCAGGTCTCGCGGGGTGATTTCCGCGAGTATCGCAAGCGCGCCTATCTGCTCGACCCGTTCTATCTCGCCTATCTGGACCGGCAGCCAGACGGGGTTCACATGCTGAGGGATCTGGCGGCCGACAGGTTCTTCTTCAGCGAGTATTACCGGACCTATTATGTGCAGACCGGGCTTGCCGACGAGGTTGGCATCTTCTGCCGCTTGGCTGACGACGACCTCGTGATCGTATCGCTGGTGCGCCGCAAGGGAACGTCAGGGCTTTCGGCGAAAGGGATACGGGCGCTCCGGCTGCTGTCACCGCTGTTCACGAGCCTTGTGCGCCGGCATCTGGAACAGGCGGAGAGCCTTCTCGGCAAACCACGCCCCGCCACATCAGGCCCGCCAGCGGCAAGGTTGCATTTCGGAGGAGATGACAAGCTGACACAGCGAGAGGCAGCCATCGCCGATCTGATCCTGCGCGGCCATTCCTCGCCGTCGATGGCGCTCTTGCTTGGTATCAGCGTTGAAACCGTCAAAGTTCATCGCCGTCACATCTACACGAAGCTGCGCATCTCGTCGCAGGCGGAACTGTTTTCACGGGCCATGAGCCGCTCGGCCGCCGGGGATCGGCGCTAGCCGGCCGGGCGCTCGAGCAGAACCGAAATCACCGCGTCGGCCGTCACGGTACCGATCAACGCGCCATGAGCCCCCAGCACACCGACCGGCCCGCCTGCTGCCAGCACCTTTCTTGCCACATCTATCACCCTGGCCGCGGCCGGAACGGCAGTGTCGATCGCCGCGCCCCCGCCGGCCCGCTTCGCCAGAGAGCCGATCGAGATGACATCCGCGCGGCGCACGTTTCGCGTGAAGTTGGCGATGTAGGCATCCTTGGGATCGAGCACGATCTCCTCGGGTGTGCCGATCTGGGCGATGCGCCCCCCCTCCATGATGATGATCCTGTTGGCCAGCCGGACGGCTTCGTCGAAGTCGTGCGTGATGAACAGGATCGTCTTCCGCACGATCTTCTGAAGCCGTAGCAGCTCTTCCTGCAATTCGTGGCGGATCAGCGGATCGAGCGCCGAGAACGGCTCGTCCAGAAACCATATGTCGGGATCGACGGCGAGTGAGCGGGCGATCCCGACGCGCTGCTGCTGGCCACCGGACAACTGCGACGGGAAATGCGTCATGCGATCCTTCAGGCCGACCAGTTCCACCATATCGCGCGCCCGTTTCTCGCGTTTGACGCGGTTCTCGCCGCGCACCTGGAGCGGCAGCGCGACGTTTTCGAGAACCGTTCGATGCGGCAAGAGCGCGTAGTTCTGGAACACCATTCCCATACGGTGCCGCCGCAGCCGGATCAGATCCCCGTGCGATGCCGCGAGCAGATCCTCATCGTCCAGCCAGACCTCGCCGTGATCGGGCTCGACCAGACGGCTGACCGCACGCACCAGCGTCGACTTGCCGCTGCCCGAAAGACCCATCACGGTGATCAGTTCGCCGGGCCAGACCTCGAACGAGGCGCCGCGCACGGCCGCAAACAGGTTGTTCCGCTCAAGCTCCTCGTCGGAAGGCGGGATGCGGCGTCCGGCGAAGAACGCCCCGGTGCCTGCGCCGTAGACCTTCCACAGATCGCGCACCATCAGCCTGGGTCTTGTCTCGGTCTGGTTCATGTCCGGCGCCCTGTAGCCTTGGGGTGGATGGAGCGAGGAGGCCAAGGGCCACGCTCCATATTCGCCGGCGCCAAGGATTTCGACACCTGCCGCGCGGTTCCCCTGCCACGGGTCTCGCGACGCCGGCGCCCCGGTGAAGGTGGCGAGGTTCCGCCGCCGCCGCGCCGGCCGAGGATATGCGGTGGCGCTCTTCCAGCGCCTTCCCCGCCGGACGGTCGCACCGAAGTCGCCGAGACCTTCCCGGTCTGCCCCGTTGAAATCCGCGCACGGAGGATGGCCCGCGTGCCATCCCGCCTCCTCGAACATGTCGCAAAGCACCGAGGTGGGCGCACGCGCGTCAGCCGCAGCGATCCTGCGGCCCCCTGCCAAAAGCCGCTGCCCCGCCCGTCGGTCTCGACGCGGCGGAAACAGCGAAGCATCTCCCGGCATGACCGGCCCGTGGCATCCGTCGCACCCCGGCAGTCACGATCGTCCGCGTCTCCGCGCGTATGGATCATGCCGCTGATCGAACCGGCGCCGCCCACCGTCCGGCCACCTGGCCAAAACAGCCGGCGCTCACCAAGCTGCGGCTCGGACGCCGTATCGCAGCCCCTGTTCAGCCGGGGGGCTGGCGCGGCCGCGGGCAGCGCGGCCATAACATGGATCGGCGCGTTGCGTCCCCCCCTCCCCTGCCTCGAACGGCAGCACGCGATGGCGCTCCACCGCGCCGAGGCGTTCCGCCGGCACGCAACCTGCCGATCCGGCGCCGAAGCTGATGAAGCTGATGCAGTCATAGCCGGTCATTCCACCTCCCTTTCAGCCGCGCGGCATCTGCGCCGCCAGACGTTTCTCGGCCAGCCCGCCTACCAGGCGGTTGGCGATGACGGCCAGGCAGGCGACGGCAAGACCAGCGGTGAAGCTGCGGCCGGGATCGACACGGGCGAGCGCGGTCAGCGTCTCGCGGCCCAGATCCTTGGTGCCGATCAGCGCCGTCACCACCAGCATGGAGAGCGCCATGACGATGGTGCCGTTCAGCCCCAGAAGCAGTTGCGGGGCCGCCGCCGGCAGCTCGATGGTCCAGAGCCGTTGCAGCCGCGTCATGCCGAACTGCGTTCCCGCTTCGGTCAGCGACGCGGGAACGCTGCGGATGCCAAGCTCGGTGAAGCGGATCGCCGGGCAGATCGCGTAGGCGGTGATGGCGATGAAGGCGGGAAAGTCGCCGGCACCGAAGAACATGATCGCCGGGATCAGGTAGACGAAGGCGGGCAGGGTCTGAAGCATGTCGACCACTGGCAGGATGATGCCGGCGGCTGCGGGGCTGCGCCCGGCCAGGATGCCGAGCGGAATGCCGAGCAGCGCCGCCGCCGCCACCGAGACGGCGCAGAGATAGACGGTGAGCATCGTCGCCTGCCACAAGCCGACCGCAGCGGTGGCCAGCATCAGCGAGCCGACCAGCAGCGCCCGTACCGGTCCACCGACCAGATGGCCGAGGAGGGCCACGAAAAGCACCCCGGCGGCCCACGGAATCGCGGCCATGAAGGTCTTCACCGGGATCAGAACGTGGATGAGAAGCGCCTTCTTGATCCCGTCCATCAGCCAGTAGAGGTTGACGTTGACCCATTCGACGATCGTGTCGGCAAACGCGCCGGTCGAGATCCGCCAGCCCTCGGGCCAGACCGCAAGCTGCGGCAGCCAGAGCGAGGCAGCCGTGGGCCCCGCCAGCGCCACGGCGAGGAGGCCGAGAAAGCTGCGGCGGGTCAGGCGCGACCCGCGGGCGCGGCGGGCCGAACTCTGGAAGAACCGGTCAAGCAGGATGGCCATCAACGTGATCCCCAGGCCCGCCTCGAGGCCGCGGCCGATATCGAGTTGCCGCAGCGCCACGAGGATGTCGTAGCCAAGCCCGTTGGTCCCGACGAGCGAGGCGAGCACGGTGCAGGAGAAGGACAGCATCACGACCTGATTGACGCCGACGCGCAGTTCCGCCTGCGCCGTCGGGATCAGGACGGTCCACAGCTCCTGCCTGCGGTCACAGCCGAGCGATCGCGCGAGTTCCCCCACCGAGTCCTGCGCGAGGTTGAGCCCGGTGACGGTGGTGCGGATCATGGTCGGCACCGCGAAGACAACGGTTGCGAGGATGGCGGGGGAATAGCCGAGCCCGAAGAAGACAACGATCGGCACCAGATAGGCAAAGACCGGAATCGTCTGCAACTGGTCGAAGGCCAGCATTGCCGGGGCCTGGATGCGCGGTCGGCGCCAGAGCAGGATGCCGAACCACAGGCCCAGCCCGGCACCGATCGGCACCGCGACCGTCAGCAGGGAAATCGTCTGCATCGCGCTTCGCCAAAGGCCGAATCCCAGGAGGTACCCGGCGCTGAAGGCAGTGAGCCCGGCAAGCCGCGGCCCGCCGAGCCGCAGTCCGGACAGGATCGCCGCAGCGGTCACGCCCAGCCATGAAAGCGGGGGCGCGAGGATGATCTGCTGCGAACCGAAACCGCTGTAGATACCGTCTACCAGCAGGGTCTGAATGATCCCGGTCGGCCATTCGATCAACGCGGCGATGGACCGGGTGATGTCCTTGACCGCAACCTCGCCGAACACCTCGAAACCGGCGAGCCGCGTCAATCCGGAACTCAGGGCAGAGGCGACCGGCACGACACGGCCGCGAGGCCATGCGGCCGCCCAGGGTGGCAGGAGTGGAGCGAGCAAGAAGAGGCAGGTAACCACAAGAACGCTTGCGATCACCGTGACGTGGCGCGGCCAGACCACCCGACCCCGCAATGACGGCGCCGATGTCTCGAAGACCATGCGATCACCCGTGTGCCAAGACGTCACTGCAACCAGGCGGCCCAGCGGTCCTTGTTCTTCGACATCCAGTCCTCGACGACCTCGTCGACGCTCTTGCCGTTGAGACTGATGTCGATCAGCGCCGCGCCGTATTCCTGGTTGTCGAGAGTGAGCGACTCGAAGATCTTCCAGGCATGTGGCCACTTGTCCTTTGCGCCGTTCCACGACAGCTTCAGGATCGGACCCTTCGGTTTCTCGCAGGCGTAGCTCTCGTCGGCGAGGCATTCGTCGGAGTAGGGTGGCAGTTCGACATACTCGCCATCGAACACGACCGGCGCCCAATGCGGCTCGTATAGCCAGGCCAGGATCGGGGCTTCCCGCTGAATGGCGGATTTCACCTCGGCCAGCAAGGCCGCCTCGGAGCCCGCGTGCACCACCTCGAAATCGAGGCCCAGGTTCGCGACACGCTCCTCGTCGAAGCCGCCCCAGTCCTCCGGGTAGACCAGCAGCCGGCCGCGATCGCCGGTCTCGGGGGTCGCGAAGACGGATGCACAGTCGGCCAGCGCCCGGTAGTCGGGCAGGCCCGGGCACCGCTGCTTGACGTAGGACGGATACCACCAGCGGTCCATGCCGATAAGACCGGTCTCGCCCACGTTGGTCATCCGACCGGCCTCCAGAAGCGGCGGCAGTTCCGGATGGCTGGTGGTCCAGCTTTCCACCTGGAAGGTAATGTCGCCGTTCTCGAGCGCGGTGTAGACCGAACTGGCGTCGATTGTCACCGCTTCGGCATTGTAGCCGGCCTCGCGCAGCAGCCGCACCGTCAACTGTGTGCTGAACTCGCTTCCGGCCCAGTCGTGCTGGGCGATCTTGATCGGATCGGAAGATTCCGGGGTCAGGGCGGCCGCCCCGGACGAAAGCAACGTGGCACCGGCCAGGACCGCGGCGGCAAGCGGCATTGCCCGGCTCGCAAGCGCGGAACGAAGTCCTGTCATGTGCATCGTTGTCTTCCTCCTCTGATAAGCCTTTCGGCTGCTATGATGCCGGATCGGGTCGCATGGCTGCACGTCATCCACGGGAACCGCGATGCGTCGCCCGAGTGCGCGCACCGCCCCGTCCTCGCGCGGTGATCCCCGGGTTGCAGTGCCGGCGCCACCCTTCGGCCCGGGGAGAGGTTGCCATGCGCCCGCTTCCCAGCGGGACCGATTGGAAGTTCTTGCAGGCGCCGCGTCCATAACCCAATGGGGGTATCCGTCTCTCCGCCACCCGCACCGCCGCCCTCACCGCGGCCCGCACGAAGCTGCCTGCGGACGACCGATTTCCGGCAGGGCGGCAATGAAGGCGTCGTTCTCCGCCGCGGTTCCCATCGTGACCCGGGCCCAGTTGCGGAACGGCTCTTCCTGCCACGCCTTGATCAGCACGCCCTTGCGACGCAGGCCCTCGGCCAGATCGCCGGCGGCACCTCCGGTCTCGAAGAACAGGAAGTTTGCCTGGCTCGGGGCAACGGGATATCCCTTCGCTTCCAGCGCCTCGGCGATGCGCGCACGCTCTGCCCGCGCCAGGGACGTCGCCTTCGCAAGGTGCGCGACGTCGGCGAGCGCCGCCAGTGCCGCCGCCCCCGCCAGCGCGTTGACGCCGAAGGGATTGCGTGACTTCATCAGCGACCGGATGAGGCCCCGGTCCGAGGAAATGCCGTAGCCGACGCGCAATCCGGCGAGCCCGTAGGCCTTGGAGAACGTCCTCAGCGCAATCCACGGCTGTTCGCCCTCGGCAAGAACCGGCAGCGCGTCGAACCGCACCTCCGGTGCCACATATTCCAGATAGGCTTCGTCGAGGATCACGAGCGTATCGCTCGGTGCCGCGGCCAGCAGGTCGCGGAGTTCGTTCGTCGCAATGACCGGCCCGGCCGGATTGCTCGGAGACGAGAAGATCAGAACGCGCGCCGGCCGGGCAAGCGCGGCCTTCAGCGCGGCGAGGGGAAACCGCCAATCCGCACCGAACCGCACCTTTTCCACCGCCGCACCGAGGGCGAGCGCGCCGAATTCGTGCAGGCCGAAACTGGGGCATAACGTGACCACGCGGTCGCCGGGCCGCAATACCG
The DNA here is from genome assembly GCA_039808285.1 of Paracoccaceae bacterium. Taxonomy (GTDB): domain Bacteria; phylum Pseudomonadota; class Alphaproteobacteria; order Rhodobacterales; family Rhodobacteraceae; genus Albidovulum. The sequence goes on along the minus strand of JBDHSQ010000047.1, from coordinate 10,625 downwards.
TGCGGAAGACCGCGCCGATCAGATCCTCCGACCCGTTGCCGATGATGACCTGCTCCGCGCTCACCCCCGTTGTGGCGGCGATGGCGGCGCGCAGGGCGATGCTGGCCGCATCCGGATAACGGCTGACGGTCGCCGCCGCCTTGCGGATTTCGGCGATGGCATCGGGTGACGGGCCGAGCGGGTTCTCGTTGCTGTCCAGCTTCGCCCGGGCGTCGAGCCCGTAGATCGCGCGAAACCGTTCGAGGGCCAGCCCGGCGTTGTAGTCGGGCAGGTTGGCGATTTCGGGACGGATCAGACGGCTGTCGCTGGCCGTGGCATCCTCGTCGGTCATGCAGCGTCCTTTCTCGATCAGAGGTCGAAGATCTTTCCCGGGTTCATGATGTTCTCTGGATCGACCGCGCGCTTGATCGCGCGCATGAGATCGAGCGCCGGACCGTGCTCTGCCGCCATGTAAGCCTTCTTGCCGAGGCCCACTCCGTGCTCGCCGGTTGCCGTGCCGCCCATCGACAGGGCAAGCTCTACCAGCACCCCGTTGATCCGCCGCGCGGCCGCGGTTTCGCCCGCGTCGGCGGGATCGAACAGCAGGACGAGATGGAAGTTCCCGTCGCCGACATGGCCGATCAGGGGCGCCTTGAGGCCGGTTGCGGCGATTTCCCGCTGAATCCGGCCGATGCAATCCGGCAGGCGCGAGACCGGCACGCAGACGTCGGTCGAGATGCCCTTGATACCGGGCCTGAGGGCGCGGGCGGCGTAAAGCGCGTCATGGCGGATGCGCCAGAGGCGGTTGGCCGCCTCGGCGGTCTCGGCGCGCTGGACGCGGATGGCGCCAGCTCCCTGCGCGAGTTGCTCGAACAGGGACAGGTCATGGGGAACCGAGACTTCGTTGCCGGCGAGTTCGACCCACAATGTCGGTGTCTCTGGCAGGCCGGCGTGCGAATAGCGGTTGATCGCCGTCATCTGAAGCGCATCGGCCAGTTCGATCCGGTTCAGGGCAAGCCCGGTCTGGAGCGCGGCGACGACGGTTTCCGTCGCGCTTTCCAGATCGGGGAAGCTCGCGAGGAGAGACTGGCGCAGGGCAGGCTGGCCTTGGAGCCTGAGCGTAAGTTCGGTGATGACGCCGAGCGTTCCTTCCGAGCCGACGAACAGATGGGTCAGATCGTAGCCGGACGCGGACTTGCGGGCACGGCTCCCGGTCTTGACGATCCGGCCATCGGGCAGGACGACCGTCAGCCCCATGACGAGGTCGCGCATCGAGCCGTGGCGCACGGTGGTCGTGCCCGAGGCGCGGGTGGCCGCCATCCCGCCGAGCGTCGCATGGGCGCCGAGATCGACCGGGAAGAACAGCCCGGTCGCGCGCAATTCCTCGTTGAGCCGCTGCCGTGTCACGCCGCATTCGACACGGCAGTCCATGTCGGCGGCATCGATGGCGAGGATGCGGTCCATGCCGGAAAGGTCGAGGCTGATCCCGCCGTTGATCGCGTGGATCTGGCCTTCGATCGACGATCCGGCGCCGAACGGGATCACCGGCACCCGATGGGCGTTGCAGGTGGCCAGCACCTGCGCCACCTCGTCGGACGACCGCACCATGACGACGGCATCCGGCGGCGCGGCGGGCAGCCAGCTCTCTCCCGATCCGTGCTGTTCGCGGGCGGCCCGGCTGACCAGCAGACGGCCGCCGAACTGCGGCCGGAGCGCGGCGATGACCTCGGGTGCGCGGCTGGCGGTGAATGTCTCGGTCATCGGGGGGTTTCCGCGAAAAGGGCGGCCCGGGCGCGGGGGAGCGCCGCGCCCGGGCCGGTCGGGATCAGGCGGCGAACCACCAGCGTTCCGACGCACGGGCGCCGTCAAGCTCCCAGTCATTGCCCACCTCGCCGTGCATCACCTTGTCGGAGGTGGCGTCGATGAAGTCTGCCCAGACCGGGGCGACCATGCCGCCGTCGGCGCTGATCAGTGCCTGGCACTCCCAGTAGAGTTCCTTGCGCTTTGTCTCGTCCTTTTCGCCGCGCGCCGCGACGAGTGCGGTATTGAAGGCTTCGTTGTCCCAGCTCGTCTCGTTCCACGTGCCGATGCTGTCCTTCGAGTAGCAGAGCGACAGCATCACGTCCTCGTTGACGCGCCCGGACCATTTGGTGGCGAACATCGGCGTCTTGCCCCAGATGTTCGACCAGTAACCGTCTTCGGGTTCCCGCTTGACCTCGATCGTGATGCCCGCGCGCGCCGCCTGCTCGGCATAGAGCTGCGCCATGTCGGTGGCGCCGGTGAAGGGCGTCTCGGCGACGTGCAGCGGCACGGTCGCACCTTCGAGTCCGGCCTTCTGGAAGATGGACCGCGCCTTGTCGGGATCGTAGGCGTGCTGTTCGAGGTCGGGATTGTGATACTGATAGGCCGTCGAGATCGGCTGGTCGTTCGCGATCGAGCCGTAGCCGCTCAGGATCTTGTCGACCATCTCCTGCCGGTCGATGGCGAGTTTCATCGCCATCCGCACCTGCGGATCGGTGAAGGGGGTCGCCGTGCAGTTCATGCTGAAGGCATAGTGCTGCTTGCCGAGGGTGCGGATCAAAGCAACCCCCGGCATCGCCTCAAGCAGGCCCGCGGTGGCCGAATCGACGAAGTTCATCGCGTCGATCTGACCCGTCTGAAGGGCGGTGGTGCGGGCGTTCACGTCGGCGATGGCGCGCAGTTCCACGGCGTCGAAATGGGCACGGCCCTCCTTCCAGTAGTTCGGGTTGCGCTTCACCAGGCTGCGCACGCCGGGTTCGTAGTTCTCGAGGATGAAGCCGCCGGTGCCGATGCCGGCATCGAAGTTGCGGTCCTCGGCCGGCACGATCAGCATGTTGATCAGCGACAGGAGCGAGGGGAAGCCCGCGTTCGGCGCGGCGAGCGTCACCGTCACCTCGCCGGGCGCCGTCGCCTTGACGTCGCTGACCTGCGCGATCAGCGACTTGGCCTCGGAGATCGTGTCGGCGCCGCGGTGCAGGTTGATCGACCAGACCACATCGTCGGCGGTCATGGTCTTGCCGTTGTGGAACTCGACGCCGTCGCGCAGCTTGAAGGTCCAGACCGTGGAATCGGCGTTGCCTTCCCATCCGGTCGCCAGTTCCGGCACCAGCACGCCGCCCGGCCCGATCTCGATCAGGCAGTTCCGGATCTGGTATTGCAGGCTCATCATGAACCGCGACTCGTTGACCTGCGGGTCGAGCGTCTCCGCCGTGTCGAAATCGGCGATGGCAAGCCGGAACGTGCCGCCCTTCACCGGCCCTTCGGCGCGGGCGCGGCGCGGCGACAACCCAAGTGCGGCGGCGGCGCCCATCGCGCCCGCGCCAAGAAGAAGCGATCTCCGGCTCGTTCCAAAAGTCATGACGTCCTCCCTTGTTATGGATGATCTTCCGCCGCCCCTCCGCGAACGGGCGGCTCTGCCACTATGTCGCGCAATCCCCGGTATTCCGTTTTAGGAGCCGCGTTCCGGCGCCGGCAATTCGCATTTCCCGAAGGCTGCAGGAGGAAAATCGGAGCTGCCGGAAGCCCGTCCCCGGGGGGCGCCGTCAGCGGCCCGCGCTGCCGCCGCGCGCGGCAAGGCGCCGGTCGAGCCAGTCTGGGTCCATCTCCGGCACCGACGAAAGCAAAAGCTCGGTGTACCGGTGATGCGGCGGCGCAAGCACGTCGTCCTTCGGCCCCTGTTCGACGATCCGGCCGCCGAGCATCACCACCACCTCGTCGGCGATAGATCGGACGGTCGCGAGATCGTGCGTGATGAACATGTAGGTCAGCCCCATCTCGCGCTGGAGCCGGTCGAGCAGCCGCAGGATTCCTTCGGCCACCAGTTGATCGAGGGCCGACGTGACCTCGTCGCAGATGATGAAGTCGGGTTCGGCCGCAAGCGCGCGCGCGATGCAGACGCGCTGCTTCTGGCCACCGGAAAGTTCCGCCGGCAGCCGGTCGATGAAGCGGTCGGGCTCCAGTTCGATCTGGTCCAGCAGTTCGCGGATGCGGCGCTCCTTCGCGCGGCCCCTGAGGCCGAGGAAGAACTCCAGCGGGCGCCCGATCACGTCGCGGATGCGGTGGCGCGGATTGAGCGCGGTGTCGGGCATCTGATGGATCATCTGCATCCGGCGCTGAAGGCCGCGCGGACGGTCGCGGCAGGCGGGGGGCAGCGGCTGGCCGTCGAAGTCGATGGTGCCCCGGCAGGGTGTCAGAAGACCCATGATGACGCGGGCGGTCGTCGACTTGCCCGACCCGCTTTCACCGACAACCGCAAGGGTGCGGCCGCGCCGCACCGTGAGGTCGATGTCGCTCAGCACCGGCAGCGTGCCATACCGCGCGCTGACGCCATGCAGGGCGAGCAGGGGCACTTCGCCGCGAAGCGACGGCACGGGCGCCGGCGCCCGCCGGAAGTCGCGGACCGCCCAGAGCGATTTCGTGTAGTCCTTGCGCGGAGCGGCGATCATTGCGCGGGTGTCGGCCTCCTCCACCTCCTCGCCGCGCAGGAGAACCTTGATCCGGTCGGCCATCTGGGCCACGACCGCAAGATCATGCGTGATGTAGATCGCGGCCGTGCGGTGGTCGCGCACGATCGCCCGGATCGCCGCCAGCACCTCGATCTGGGTGGTGACGTCGAGCGCCGTCGTCGGCTCGTCGAAGATGATGAGATCGGGCCGGCAGGACATCGCCATCGCCGTCATCGCCCGCTGCAACTGCCCGCCGGAGACCTGATGCGGATAGCGAAAGCCGATCTCCTCGGGATCGGGCAGGCGCATCTCGCGGTAGAGCGTGATCGCGTCGGCCTCGGCCTGGCGGCGGGACGTGCGGCCGTGCCGGACCGGGCCTTCGCAGTACTGGCTGATCAGCCGGTAGGCGGGGTTGAACGCGGCCGCCGCGGACTGCGCGACATAGGCGATGCGCGCGCCCCTGAGCCGCCGCAGCACCTCGCGCGGCGCGCCGACAAGTTCCTGCCCGTCGAAGCGGATCGAGCCCCGGTCGATCCGGCAGCCGGCCTTGGTGTAGCCCATCGCGGCGAGGCCCAGCGTCGACTTTCCGGCCCCGCTCTCGCCGATCAGTCCGACGACCTCGCCGCGTCGCAGCACCAGATCGACGTTCCTGACGATCTCGTGCCATCGCCGGTCGGAACGCCCCGAGACGCAGAGACCGCGAATTTCGAGCAACGGGGCACTGTCGTCGTTACCGTCCCACGCCATCGGCTACTCCTTCAGCCCGCTCGCAACGGTCAGGATCCAGTCCACCACCAGGTTGACCGCCACGGTCAACAGCGCCACGGCGCCGGCCGGCAGGAGCGGCGCGAGCCCGAACGTGGCGGTCTGCCAGCTTGCGAAGTTCGCAAACGCGATCAGCTTGGCGCTTTCGCGCACCATCGAGCCCCAGTCCGCGGTGGGCGGTTGCAGCCCCAGCCCGAGGAACGAGAGCGCCGCGATGAAAAGGAACACGAAGCAGAACCGCAGCCCGAATTCAGCGATCAGCGGAGCGGCGGCGTTGGGCAGGATTTCCCGCCGGATGATCCAGAAAAGACTCTCGCCGCGCATCCGCGCGACCTCGATGTAGTCGAGGGGAATGATGCCCTGCGCGACCGCGCGCGACAGCCGGAACACGCGGGTGCTGTCGAGAACCGCGATGACGAGGATCAGCGCGAGGATCGAGGTGCCGGTGATGGTCAGGATCAGGAGCGCGAAGATCAGTGAGGGGATCGCCATCAGCACGTCCACGGCGCGCGAACTCACGGCATCGACACGGCCTCCCACCGTCGCGGCCAGGAACCCCATGATCGTCCCGATCAGGAACGCCAGCATGGTGGTCACCAGCGCGATCCCGACCGTGTTGCGCGCGCCCCAGACAAGCCGTGACAGCACGTCGCGGCCAAGCGCGTCGGTGCCGAGAAGGTGCGGGGCCGCCCAGGGATGGTACTGCGGCCCGACGATCGCGGTCTCGGGGAACGGCGCCAGCAGCGGCGCGAAGATCGCCACGGCGGCATAGGCCAGGATCAGCAGGATCCCGATCCAGGCCGAAACCGGCGCCTCGCGCAACCTGGCCAGCCAGCCCGTCATGTTCACCTCGGATGCAGGAGCCGCGGGTTGGAGACGGTCGACAGGATATCGGCCGCAAGGTTCAGGAGGATGTAGGTCGCCGCGAAGATCAGGCAGGCCGCCTGCACCACGGGGAAGTCACGCTTGGCGACGCTGTCGACCAGGAGCTGACCCAGCCCCGGGTAGACGAACACCACTTCGACAAGGACGACGCCGACGATTAGATAGGCGAGGTTCAGCGCCACGACGTTGATGATCGGCGCCAGCGCGTTCGGCAGCGCGTGGACCGCGATCACCCGCCAGCGCCGCATGCCCTTCAGATGCGCCATCTCGATATAGGGCAGCGCCAGCAGGTTGACGATCGCGGCCCGCGTCATCCGCAGCATGTGCGCCATGACGATCAACGTCAGCGTCAGCGCCGGCAGGAAGGTTGCGTGGAGCCGCTGGCCGAGGCCGTCCCCCGCCGAAACATCGGCGAGGCTCGGGAACCAGCCGAGTTGCACCGAGAACAGCAGGATCAGGATATAGCCGACGAAGTATTCGGGAAACGAGATCGCCGCCAGCGTGCTGGCGGAGATCAGCCGGTCGAAGGCCGAGTTGCGATAGAGCGCCGCGACCATCCCCAGCCCGACCGCCAGCGGCACGGCGATCGCCGCGGCATACCCCGCAAGGAAGAACGTGTTGACGGCGCGGGCGGCGATCAGCTCGGCGATCGGCCGCCTGTTGGCGAGCGACATGCCGAAGTCGCCGGTCAGTGCGCCTGCCAGCCATCTGCCATAGCGGACGATGGCGGGATCGTCGAGATTGAGTTCGGCCCTGAGCGCCGCGAGCGTTTCCGGTGTCGCCGACTGCCCGAGCACCTCGGTGGCGACATCACCGGGCAAGAGCTCGACCGCACCGAAGACGATCACGGTCACGATCAACAGGGTGAGCGCCCCCAGCCCCAGCCGGCCAAGGATCGTCGCCAGTATCGGCCGCAGCGGCGAGGTGCCACCGCGCCGTGCCCGCCGCAGCGGCGCCGCCGGCGCGACCTGAGGGGCCTTGGCGTTCATGGCCGGTACCTGATCCAGATCGTCTTGAGCGCGGTGTATTTGTCGAGCGAATGAAGCGACAGGTCGCGGCCGAAACCCGACTGCTTCATGCCGCCGAAAGGGGTCTGCGCCGACAGCGCATCCACCGTGTTCACCGAGACCGTGCCGGCATGGAGCGCATCGGCCACCCGGTGCGCGCGGCTCAGATCGTCGGTCCACACCGATGCGGCAAGGCCGTAGATCGAGTCGTTGGCCATCGCCACCGCCTCCTCCTCGGTATCGAAGGGGATGATCGACAGGACAGGGCCGAAGATCTCCTCGCGGGCCAGCGGATCGTGATGGGCGACATCGTCGAAGATGGTCGGCTCGACATAGAGTCCCCGGCCGTCGACCGTCACCTGCCGGCCGCCGCAGACGAGACTGGCGCTCCGGCGGCCGGCCTCGATAAAACGCATGATCCTGTCGGTCTGCGCCCTGTCGACGATGGCGCCCATCTTCGAGGCCGGATCGAGCGGATCTCCCGGCTGATGGTCGGCCGCGAGCGCGGTCATCTTTTCGACGAAGGCATCCTTGATTGCGCGCTGGACATAGAGGCGCGAGTTGGCCGAGCAGGTTTCGCCCTGATTGAAGAAGATGCCGAAGGCAGCCATCTCCGCGGCCCGGTCGAGGTCATGGCAATCGGCGAAGATCAGGTTCGGGCTCTTGCCGCCGGTCTCGGGCCAGACCGGCTTCATGTTCGACCGGCCGGCATATTGCATGAAGATCTTGCCCACCGCCGTCGAGCCGGTGAAGGCGAGGCAATCCACATCCATGTGCAGCCCCAGCGCCTGCCCCGCCGTCTCGCCAAAGCCGGGCACGACGTTGAACACCCCCTCCGGCACCCCTGCCTCGGCTGCAAGTTCCGCCAGCCGGAGCGCCGACAGCGGCGACTGCTCGGCGGGTTTCAGCACCACCGAGTTGCCGGCCGCGAGCGCCGCGGCGGACTTCCAGGTCGCCATGTCGAGGGGGAAGTTCCAGGGTGTCACCGCACCCACGACACCCAGCGGCACCCGCCTGACGAGAGCCAGGTCGCCCGGCCCGGTCGGCGCCACCTCGTCATAGATCTTGTCGACAGCCTCGGCATACCACTGGAAGAAATGGGCCGATCCCGGTGCGTCGATCGTCGCCGCATCGGTGACGAGCTTGCCCATGTCGAGGCAATCGAGCAGCGCCAGCTCGGCCAGGTTCGCGCGGATCAGCTCGGCGAGGCGCAGCAGCACCGCCTTGCGCTCGCCCGGTGCGGCGCGCGACCAGTGGCCGGCCTCGAACGCCTTGCGCGCCGCCGCCACGGCGGCATCCACGTCAGCCGTCTTGCACGAGGCGACCCGGGTCAGTACCGCGCCGGTCGCGGGGTTGACGCAGTCGAACCTGTCGCCGTCGGCCGCATCGACGAAGCGGCCGCCGATGAAGGCCTGGTTGCGGAACGTCAGTGTCGCCGCCCGCGCCTTCCAGTCGTCATGCGTGAAATCGAGCATCGTCCTCTCCCCGTTTCTTCAGCGATCGCCGCCGAGCCAGCCGGCCCCCTCATCGACCACGATCAGCGTCGGCGCGTCGGCCGACAGCGCGGCAGTCACCGCGGCCTGGAAGCCGGCGGCGCTCTTCGGCCGGGCGAAGCGGCACGCGAGCCCCTCGGCCAGCCGGGCGAAGTCCGGCGTCAGGGGGCTGTCGGCGGTACGCGCCATGCCGGCGGCGTCCATCCCGTGGCGGATCATGCCGTAGCCCTCGTCGTTCCAGATCACGACCGGGATCGGCAGGCGCAGTTCCGCCGCGGTCATCAGCTCCTGGACCGTGAACATGAAGCCGCCGTCGCCGGCGACCGCCACGACCGGCGTGTCGGGGCAGGCGATCTTCGCGCCGATGGCGCTCGGCAGGGCGCAGCCCAGCGCGCCGAAGCCCGCCGGATAGACCCAGCGCCGCGGCAGGTCGACCGGCATCACCGCCGAACCGGTGTAGACGATGCGGGAAATGTCGCCCCAGATGATCGCCTCGGGCGGCAGCACCGCGCGCAGGGCGTCCCAGACGGCCTTGTGCTGGCGCTCGACCGGCGACAATTCCTCGAACATCCGTCGCCGTGCCGCGGCGACGCGCGCGCGACCGCCGCCCTGCCGGGGCCCGGCGGCCATCTCTTCCAGCGCAGCAAGCAGCGCTGCGGCCGCCTCGGCCGCGTCGCCCAGAATGCCGGCCTCCGCCGGGTATGCGTCATTGAGTTTCCCCGGATCGATGTCGACCCGGACCAGCCGCCCGCCGATCGGCAGGCGCTCGACGAAACTGTCGGTGGGGGCGAGTTCGGTCCCGAGCGCGAGGATGACGTCGGCCTCGGCGAGGTGGTCACGCACGGCCTGGCGGATCAGCCCGCCGCCCAGGCTCAGCGGATGGCTGTCCGGCACCACGCCCTTGCCGGCATTGGTGGCGATGACGCCGGCATCCAGCCATTCGGCCAGCCCGGTCACGGCCGCGCCACCGCCGACTGCGCCACCGCCGACGATGATGACCGGTCGTTCGGCATCCGCCAACAGTGCCGCGCCCGCCCGGATCGCCTCGCGGGCGGCCAGCGGACGGGCGGGCAGAGGCCGCGCCGCCCAGCGGCCGTCCACCGGCGCTTCGAGCACATCGAGCGGAACCGCGACATGAACCGGCCGCGGCCGGCCGGCGGCGAAGCTGCCGAAGGCCCGGCCGAGAAGTTCGGGAACGTCATCAGGCGCCAGCGCCGTCCTGCTGAAGGCGGTGATCGGCTCGGTCAGCCGCTGCTGATCGGCGGTTTCGTGCAGGCAGCCCCAACCCTTGCCGAGCGAGGCGCTCGCGTTCGTGCTGCTGAGCAGCAGGACCGGCACGGAATCGGCGTAGGCCTGGCCGATTGCCGTGCTGGCGTTGGTGACGCCCGGCCCCGAGATCGTGACGCAGACGCCCGGCCGGCCGCTGGCACGGGCATATCCATCGGCCATGAAGCCCGCACCCTGTTCGTTGCGGGTGAGGACATGACGGATGCCGCTCTGTGCGAGGCCGCGATAGAGTTCGAGCGTGTGGAAGCCCGGGATCCCGAAGACGGTGTCGACGCCGTATTCCCGCAGGAGCCGCATGGTGGCTTCGCCGCAGCGGAGCTGCGCCGGCATCGGCTTGACCTTCGGCTGTCCGGACATTCCCCACCTCCATCGTTCGCGGCACACTCCCCTGTGCCGGCTCAACCCTTGCGGCCGGCCTCGCGGATCGCCCGCGCGATCTTCTCCGGCGTCAGCGGGAAGTCGTGGACGCGCGCGCCGATCGCGTCGGCCACGGCATTGGCGACGGCAGGCGCCGCCGGGGTATGACCGGGCTCGCCGATCCCCTTGGCCCCGAACGGGCCGAGGCCGCTGCGCGATTCCAGGATGATGCATTCGATCCGCGGCGAATCCATCGAGGTCGGGCAGAGGTATTCGCTGAGCGACGGGGTGACGAGGCAGCCGTCCTTGTAGATCAGCTCCTCGCTCAGCGCATAGCCGTGGCCCTGCGCCACGCCGCCCTCGATCTGCCCCTCGACCGCCGCGCG
>JBDHSQ010000046.1:0-26063 GCA_039808285.1 Paracoccaceae bacterium | reverse complement strand
TCCGCCCCCGCCGCCGCCCATTCGGGGGAAATCTCCTCCGCCTCGTTGTGGGAAAGCCCGTCGACGCAGGGGCACATGATCATCGCGGTCGGCGCCACGCGGTTGATCCAGCAGGCGTCGTGGCCGGCGCCCGAGACGATGTCCATGTGGGAATATCCCAGCTTTTCAGCGGCATCGCGCACGGCCTTCACGCAACCCTCGTCGAAGGCGGGCGGGTCGAACTGGCCGACGATCCGGGCGGAGAACTTCACGCCCACCTCGGCGCAGAGCGCGGGGGCGCGGGCGTGGAACTCCGCCACCATCTCCTCCAGCGTCTCGAGGATATGGCTGCGCAGGTCGACGGTGAAGACGACCTTCTCGGCGATGATGTTGCGGCTGTTGGGGTAGACGTCGATATGGCCGATGGCGCCCACGGCGTTGGGCTGGCGCCGCATCGCGATCTCGTGGACCAGTTCGGTGACGCGGGCGAGGCCGCGGCCGGCGTTGCGGCGCAGGTACATCGGCGTCGATCCGGTGTGCTGGCCCTTGCCGGTCACCGTGCATTCGATCCACCTCAGGCCCTGGCCGTGGGTGACGACGCCGATCTGCCTGCCTTCCGCCTCGAGGATCGGGCCCTGCTCGATGTGCAGCTCGAACATCGCCTTCATCCGGCGGGCGCCGACCTTCTCGGTCCCCTTCCAGCCGATCCGCTCCAGCTCGTCGCCGAACCTGAGGCCCTTCGCGTCGCGCCGGTCATAGGCGTAGTCCCGGTCGATCACCCCGGCGAAGACGCCGGAGGCGAGCATGGCGGGGGCGAAGCGGGTGCCCTCCTCGTTGGTCCAGTTGGTGACGACGATCGGATGCTTCGTGCGGATGCCGAGGTCGTTCAGCGTGCGCACCACCTCGAGCGCGCCGAGGACGCCGAGCACGCCGTCATATTTCCCGCCGGTCGGCTGGGTGTCGAGATGGCTGCCCATGTAGACCGGCAGCGCGTCGGGATCCTCGCCTGCCCGCGTGGCGAACATGCTGCCCATCTCGTCCACGCCCATCGACAGGCCGGCCTCCTCGCACCAGCGCTGGAACAGGCGGCGGCCCTCGGCGTCGGCGTCGGTCAGGGTCTGGCGGTTGTTGCCGCCGGCGACGCCGGGGCCGATCTTCGCCATTTCCATGAGCGAGTCCCACAAGCGTGCGGAATCTGTCCTGAGGTTCTCTCCGGGCGCGGGCATCGTGTCCTCCTGTCGGCCGTCCCGGGGGTCTTGGCGCCCCTTGCGGCGACTCGTTTTCTGACCGTATGGTCAGGGTCGAGAGCACCACAGCCTCACCAACCGGTCAACGGAAATCTGAGCGACATGACCGCGCCGGGACGCCTGTCGAAACGCGACGCCACGCGGCGGGAGAACGAGGCGCGCATCCTCGCCGCGGCGGAAAAGGTGTTCGCCGAGGCCGGCTTCGGCGGCGCGACGATGCAGCTCATCGCCGACATGGCGGGCCTGCCCAAGGCCAACCTGCACTACTACTTCGCCACCAAGGAGGAGCTTTACCGCAAGGTGGTCGAGCGCATCTTCGTCATCTGGCTCCAGGCGGCGGACCGGCTCGACAACGCGCCCGACGCGGCGACGGGGATCGGCGGCTACATCGAGGCCAAGATGGAGATGTCGCGCCGCCACCCGTTCGGCTCGAAGGTCTGGGCGAGCGAGGTGATGCACGGCGCGCCGGTGATCCAGGACTATCTGGAGACCGCGCTGCGGGACTGGACCGAGGGGCGGATCGCGGCGATCCGGCGCTGGATCGACGAGGGCCAGATCGCCCGGATCGACCCGCGCCACCTGCTCTACATGATCTGGGCGACGACGCAGCACTACGCCGACTTCGGCCACCAGATCGAGACGCTGAACGGCGGAAGGCCGCTGTCCGACCGCCAGTGGGCCGCGGCGACGGAAAGCGTGAAGGCGGTGATCCTGAGGGGGATCGGGGCGATCCCGGCGCGAACCGGAATCCCCTGAACCTCGCGGGAAGCCATGCGCGCCCTCTCCCCGTCCCGCGGACCGATCCGGTGCCCGCAGTCGGTGCGGCGCACGAAAGGACACATTGACCTGCGCGCCCGCTCCCCCGATGGTTGCAGCGACGGATCAAGGGGACAGTAGACGAGTGCGGTTCTTGTCATCGCGGCTGCGCGAACGGCAGGTCTTTCACGGGGCGCGCGCGAGGATTCTCTACGAGCTGATCGGCTGGCAGTTCCGCAACGCCACCGATCTGAGGTTCATGAACTACGGGCTTGCGCCCGCGCCCGGACGCGAGACGGTGTTCCTTCCCTCCGGCGAACAGCCCGAGCGATACTGCGCCGGGCTCTACCACGCGGTCGCCGCGCAGGCGGACCTCAGGGGGGCCTGCGTGCTCGACGTCGGCTGCGGGCGCGGCGGCGGCGCGGCCTATGTCCACCGCTATCTCGGCCCGGCCGAGACCGCCGGCTGCGACATCGCCCGCCGTTCGGTGGCCTTCTGCCGGAAGGTGCATGGGGGCGTCGCCGGGCTCGGCTTTCATCACGGCTGTGCCACGGCGCTGCCCTTCGCGGCGGAAAGCTTCGATGCCGTGCTGAATGTCGAAAGCGCGCATTGCTATCCCGACCGCGCGGCGTTCTTTTCCGAGGCGTTCCGGGTGCTTCGCCCGGGCGGCCATCTGCTTCTTGCCGATTTCACCCCGCCACGGGTGCCGCCGGGGACCGAGCGCGCGCGGATCGAACGGGAACTGACGCTGTCCGGCTTCGCCCCTCCTGGCGTGACCGACATCACCGCGGGCATCCTGCGGGGGCTCGACCTCGACCACGACCGGCGCATGCGCGAGATCCGCACCCGCTTCCCCCTGGGCACCCGCCGTCTCGCGCGGCTCTGGGCGGGCACCAGAGGGTCGTGGATCTACCGCGACTTCGCCGAGGGGCGGCGCGCCTATTTCATGTACCGGATCGAGAAGCCGGTGGCGGGCACACCCGGTGACGCCCGCCACCGGCTTCGCCGCCCGCCGCAGACCTGCGGGGTTTTGCCATTGGCGGCAAGGGGTTGCGGCGATGCCCCGGCCGCATCGGAAATCGCGTTTGACCGGCCGGGCGCCGCGCGCTAGCAGGAAAGGGCCGCAGCGGAGGACCAGGGGTGGAGGACGAGGGCCAGATCGACCGGCCGATGACGCGAATCCAGGCGCGCAACCGCCAGACGATCCTCGACGCCGCACTCGAGGTCTTTTCGCAATACGGGTTCCGCGGCGCGACGCTCGACCAGATCGCCGAGGTGGCGGGGCTGTCGAAGCCCAACCTGCTCTATTATTTCCCCTCGAAGGAGGCGATCCACGTCACGCTCCTGTCGGGGCTGATGGACAGTTGGCTCGCCCCCCTGCGCGAGCTTGATCCCGAAGGCGATCCCGTTGCCGAGATCATGGGCTATGTCCACCGCAAGCTCGATCTCAGCCGCGACTACCCGCGCGAAAGCCGCCTTTTCGCCAACGAGATCCTCCAGGGCGCGCCGCGGATGATGGAGGCGCTGACCGGCGAGTTGAAGACGCTGGTCGACAAGACCGCGGCCGTGCTCGGCCGCTGGGCGGCCGAGGGCCGGATCGCCGACCTTCCGCCGCATCACCTGATCTTCTCGATCTGGGCGCTGACCCAGCACTATGCCGATTTCGACGTGCAGGTGCGTGCCGTGCTCGGCCCCGGCCACGATCCCTATGCCGAGGCCGACCGTTTCCTCGACACGCTCTTTCGCAAGCTGCTTGCACCCTGATCGTGGCGCCGCGCGCCCCAGGGCGCGCGGAAGCCTGCCGGACGCTGCCGCCCGCGCGGCCGGTACTTGCAACCCGCCGGAAGGGCGCTATGTTGGCCCACGCAGCAATTGCGGTGCAGCAAAGATGGCGTCACGGACCGACGCGACACCCCGCCCTTCCCGACATCGGAAACCCTCGACCGCCGCGCTGACGTTCGCCGCGCTCGGCGTCGTCTATGGCGACATCGGCACGAGCCCGATCTACGCATTCCGCGAGTCTCTGGTGGAGCCTGCGCGCAACAGCCTCACGCCGGTCGAGGTGCTCGGGGTCATCTCGCTTCTGGTCTGGACGCTCGTGCTGGTCGTGACGGTGAAATACGTGGTTCTGATCCTGCGCGCGGACAACGACGGCGAGGGCGGCATCCTGTCGCTCTTCGCGCTGGCGCAGCGCGCGCTCGGGCGGCGCACGCCCGCGCTGCTTGCAATTGCCATCCTGGGGATGGCGCTGTTCGCGGGCGACGCGATCATCACGCCGGCGATATCGGTGCTTTCCGCGGTGGAGGCGCTCGAGATCGTCGCGCCGGGCGCCGGACAGGTCGTCATCCCGCTGACGCTGGCGATTCTCGCGGCGCTCTTCTGGGTGCAGCGCCACGGCACCGGCAGCGTGGCGATCTTCTTCGGGCCGATCATGCTGCTGTGGTTCCTGTCGCTGGCCGCGCTGGGCCTGGCCGCGATCGTCCGCACCCCCGCGGTCCTGGCCGCCGCCAATCCGTTCTACGCGATCGAGTTTCTCGTCGAGCACGGCCTTGGCGCGATGCCGGTCATGGGGCTGGTCTTCCTCGCCGTCACCGGGGCCGAGGCGCTCTATGCCGACCTCGGCCATTTCGGCCGCCGGCCGATCCGCATCGCGTGGAACGCGATCGTGCTGCCGGCGCTCGTCCTGTGCTACGGCGGGCAGGGCGCGGAGGTGATCGCCGATCCGGCCGCGGCCGGCAACCCGTTCTTCCTGCTCGCGCCCGAGGGGCTCATGCTGCCGCTGGTGCTTCTGGCGACCACGGCCACCGTCATCGCCAGCCAGGCGGTGATCTCGGGCGCCTTCTCGATGGCCCAGCAGGCGGTGCAGCTTGGCTTCCTGCCGCGGCTCGAGGTCCAGCACACCTCGGGCGTGCAGCGCGGACAGATCTACCTGCCGCAGATCAACGGCCTCATCTTCGTGGGCGTCGTCGCCCTGGTGCTGAGCTTCGGCAGCTCCGGCCGGCTCGCCAACGCCTACGGGATCGCCGTCACCGGCACGATGATGGCCACCACGATCCTCGGCCTGGTGGTATCGCTGCGGCTGTGGCACTGGTCGAAGCTGAAGGCAACCTTCGTCTGGATACCGCTTCTGATGATCGAGCTCGCCTTCTTCGCCGCCAACATCACCAAGGTGGCCCACGGCGGCTGGGTGCCGGTGGTGCTGGCGGTGCTGGTCGGCGTCACGATCCGCACCTGGATCGACGGGTCGCAGTATGTGCTGCGGAAATCCCGCGGCGCAGGGGTGGGGATCGAGACGCTGGCCAAGTCAGTCGGCCGCAGCGCGCATGTGACCGAGGTGCCCGGCACCGCCGTGTTCCTGACCGGGGACCGCAACTTCGCGCCGGCCGCGCTCTTGCACAACCTCAAGCACAACCATGTCCTGCACCGCCAGAACCTCATCGTCACGGTGGCGACCGAGACCACCCCGACGGTGCCGGCCGACCGCCGCGCGGCGGTCGAGAAGCTCGACGGGCGCTTCACCCGGATCGTTCTCAGCTTCGGCTACATGGAAGAGCCGAACGTGCCCAAGGCCCTGAAGGGCGCAGCCTCGCTCGGCGTCAGCTTCGACATCATGCGCACGTCGTTCTTCCTCAGCCGCCGCAGCTTCCGCAGCACCGCCAGCGAGGGCCTGCCCCGCTGGCAGGAGGCGATCTTCGTGACGCTGACGAAATACGCCTCGAACGCGACCGACTTCTACCGCTTGCCGACCAACCGGGTGCTGGAACTCGGCGAGCAGCTTGCGATCTGAACGCGGGCGGCTCCTGGGTGGCGCGGGCGCGCTCAGGCTTCGGTGCCGCGGACCGGGTGGAGCGCATGGAAGGCCACGCTGAGGCGGTTCCAGATGTTGATGATTCCGACGGCAACCGTCAGCTTGACCAGATCGGCTTCGGTGAAGTGCTCGAGCGTGGCACGGTAGAGCGCGTCGGGCATGCCGCCGTCGGCGACACGGGTCACCGCCTCGACCCAGGCGAAGGCAGCGCGCTCGCGTTCAGTGAACAGGGGCGATTCCCTCCAGGCGGCAACGAGATAGAGCCGCTGTTCGGTCTCGCCGTCCACGCGCGCCTCGTGGCTGTGCATGTCCACGCAATAGGAACAGCCGTTGATCTGCGAGGCGCGCAGCTTGATCAGGTGCAGAAGACTGCGCTCGAGGCCGCAGGTCTCGACCGCCGCATTGAGGGCGCCCACCTGCCTGATCAGTTCGGGCGCTTTTTCCGCATAGTTCATTCGTGCCTTCATGGTTCCGCTCCCTGCCGGGGTGCCGCCGCTGGCCGTTCCGGGCTCCGTTTCCGGCAGGGCCGCGGCCAGAGGCAGGCGCCCCCGCCCAGGTCCTCATTCCGCCGCCCGCACCGCCATAGGGTTGTTGGGGTGCGTCGTCCAGTTGGCATAATCCCCCACAGGCCGGCCGGTGCGCTGGTCGACCTCGCCGCGGGCGAGCGGGCGCATGGTGATGCAGGCCTCCACCGGGCAGACGTCGAGGCAGAGGTTGCAGGCGACGCATTCGGCCTCGTTCACCTCGAAGACGCGGCCCTCCTTCATCCAGATCGCCTGGTGGCTGGTATCCTCGCAGGCGGCATAGCAGCGGCCGCACTTGATGCAGAGCTCCTGGTCGATCCGCGCCTTGGTGACGTAGTTGAGGTTCAGATACTGCCAGTCGGTGACGTTCGGCACCGCGCGGCCGACAAGCTCGGCGGTCGAGGCGAAGCCCTTGTCGTCCATGTATTGCGAGAGGCCGGAGATCATCTCCTGCACGACCTTGAAGCCGTAGGTCATCGCCGCGGTGCAGACCTGGACGTTGCCCGCGCCGAGCGCCATGAACTCGGCCGCGTCGCGCCAGGTGGTCACCCCGCCGATGCCGCTGATCGGCAGGCCGCGGGTCTCAGGCGAACGCGCGATCTCGGCCACCATGTTGAGCGCGATCGGCTTGACCGCCGGGCCGCAGTAGCCGCCGTGGGTGCCCTTGCCGTCGATCATCGGCTCGGGGCTGAAGAGGTCAAGGTCGACGGATGTGATCGAGTTGATCGTGTTGATCAGGCTGACCGCGTCCGCGCCGCCCCGCTTTGCCGCCTCGGCGGGCTTGCGGATGTCGGTGATGTTCGGCGTCAGCTTGACGATGCAGGGCATGCGCGAGTGGGTCTTCACCCAGGCCGTCACCATCTCGATGTATTCCGGCACCTGGCCCACGGCCGAGCCCATGCCGCGCTCGGCCATGCCGTGCGGGCAGCCGAAGTTCAGCTCCACCCCGTCGGCGCCGGTGTCCTCGATCCGGTGCAGGATGTCGCGCCACGAGTCCTCGTCGCAGGGCACCATCAGGCTGATGACCAGCGCCCGGTCGGGCCAGTCGCGCTTGACCTGCCTGATCTCGCGCAGGTTCACCTCGAGCGGCCGGTCGGTGATCAGCTCGATGTTGTTGAGCCCCAGCACGCGGCGGTCGGCGCCGTGGACGACGCCGTAGCGCGGCCCATTGACGTTGACGACCGGCGGCCCCTCGGCACCGAGCGTCTTCCACACCACGCCGCCCCAGCCCGCCTCGAAGGCGCGGCGGACGTTGTATTCCTTGTCGGTGGGCGGCGCCGAGGCGAGCCAGAACGGGTTGGGGGACTTGATGCCGATGAAAGTGGTTGTCAGGTCTGCCATGATTGCCTCCCTCAGCCCATCAGGCTCGCGTGGATGTCCTCGGCCGCGTCGCGGCCCTCGGCGACGGCGGTGACGGTGAGGTCGTCGCCCCCCGCCGCGCAGTCCCCCGCCGCCCAGACGCCGGGGACCGAGGTGCGTCCGGCGCCGGTGACGGCGATCTTGCCGCCCTCGACCCTCAGCCCCTCGGGCGCGCCGATCAGCGTCTGGCCGATCGCCTTCATCACCTGGTCCGCCTTCAGCCGGAAGGTTTCTCCGGTGAGCCTCAACCCCTCCGGCCCGCTTTCGGTATAGGCGAATTCGACCTCCTCCACCTTGCCGTTTCCGATCGCCCGGACGGGCGCGGCATTGTGGATGATCCGCACGCCGGCCGAGGCCGCGTGCTCCTGCTCGTCGGCAGAGGCGCTCATCTGCGCCTGGCCGCGGCGATAGATGATGGTGACATTCTCGGCACCGAGAAGCTTGGACTGCACGGCGGCGTCGACCGCCGTCATGCCCCCGCCGATCACCACCACGTCACGGCCGACGGCGAGCGTCGACTTGTCGCCCGCCTGCCTGAGTTCGGCGATGAACTCGATGGCATCCACCACGTTGCCCAGCCCCTCGCCCTCCGCCCTGAGCGCGTTCACGCCCCTGAGGCCGATGGCGAGGACCACCGCATCATGCGCCGCCCGGAGCCCGTCGAGCGTCAGCCCCTGGCCAAGGGCCTTGCCGTTCACAACGGTGATGCCGCCGATCTTCATCAGCCAGTCCACCTCGGCCTGGGCGAAGCCGCCCGGCGCCTTGTAGCTGGCGATGCCGTATTCGTTGAGCCCGCCGGCCTTCGGCCGGGCGTCGTGGATCACCACGTCATGGCCCTTCATCGCCAGCCGGTGCGCCGCGGCGAGGCCGGCGGGGCCGGCGCCGACCACGGCGATCCGCCGGCCGGTGGGGGCGGCGCGGGTGAAGGGATGCACCCCCCGCTCCATCAGGCTGTCGGTGGCGTAGCGCTGGAGCCGCCCGATCTCCACCGGCTTGCCCTCCGCCGCCTCGCGCACGCAGGCCTCCTCGCAGAGCTGTTCGGTCGGGCAGACGCGGGCGCACATGCCGCCGAGGATGTTCTGCTCCCAGATCGTCCGGGCCGCGGCCTCGGGCGTGCCGGTGGCGATCTGGCGGATGAAGAGCGGGATGTCGATCGTCGTCGGGCAGGCCGCCATGCAGGGCGCGTCGTGGCAGAAGTAGCAGCGATCCGCCGCGACATGCGCCTCGTGGGCGTCGAAGCGCGGGGCGATGTCGGCGAAATTGCGGGCGTAGTCCCCCGCCCCCAGTCGTCCGGCGACGACGCCCGGCGTGAGCTGGCTGTTGGTCAATGCGGCCTCCCGGTTTCCCTGGCCCGGTTTCCCTGGCCCGGTCATTTCTTTGAGGGAAGGCTGCCACCGAATCATTTTTTTATCAATTGATAAATTTTTCCGGAGGACAGGGCCGCCGGAGGCATCCCGCGCGCCTGCCGGCTGCCCCGGGGTGCGGGAAACTCCCGCTTTCCTCGCCTCCACCGACCGCGTATAAGCACGCCGAGCGAAGATCCGCGGACAAGACGGACAACGGACAGGACCGATCGAGGATTTCGATGACAAAACTCAACCACGAGAGCGACGTCGCCTTCATCGAGGCGCTGGCGGACCTGCTCAACCGGAATGATCTCGCCGAACTTTCGGTCAAGCGCGAATTCGGCGAACATGACAGCCTGAACGTGAAGGTGACGAAATACGCGGCCGTGGCGGCCGCCCCGGTTGCCGTCGCTGCGCCTCCAGCGGTGCCTGCTCATCCGGCCGCACCCGCCGCCGCACCGGCCGCCGCCGCCGTCGGGGCGCCTTCGGACCCCGCGAGCCATCCCGGCGCCGTGACCTCGCCGATGGTCGGCACCGCCTATCTGTCGCCCGAACCGGGGGCCGAGCCCTTCGTTTCCATCGGCGCACAGGTGAAGGAGGGCCAGACACTGCTCATCATCGAGGCGATGAAGACGATGAACCACATCCCCGCGCCGCGGGCCGGGACCGTCAGGCGCATCCTCGTCGAGGATGGCAGCCCCGTGGAATACGGCGCGCCGCTTCTCATCATCGAGTGAGGGCGCGATGTTCGAGAAAATCCTTGTCGCGAACCGGGGCGAGATCGCGCTCCGCGTGATCCGGGCCTGCCGCGAGATGGGCATCCGCTCGGTCGCGGTGCATTCGACGGCCGATGCCGACGCGATGCATGTGCGCATGGCCGACGAGTCGGTCTGCATCGGCCCGAACCCCTCGGCGCAGAGCTACCTGTCGATCCCGGCGATCATTTCGGCCTGCGAGATCACCGGGGCGCAGGCGATCCATCCGGGCTACGGGTTCCTGAGCGAGAACGCGACCTTCGTGCAGGCGCTCGAGGATCACGGCATCGCCTTCATCGGCCCGACGGCGGAGCATATCCGCATCATGGGTGACAAGATCACCGCCAAGGAGACGGCAAAGAGCCTCGGGATTCCGGTGGTGCCGGGCTCCGATGGCGGGGTGCCGGACCTTGCCGTGGCCCGCCGCGTCGCGCTGGAGATCGGTTACCCGGTGATCATCAAGGCCACCGCCGGCGGCGGCGGGCGCGGCATGAAGGTGGCGGCCGACGAGGCGGGACTGGAGACGGCCTTCCGCACCGCCCGCGCCGAGGCCAAGGCCGCCTTCGGCAATGACGAGGTCTATATCGAGAAATACCTCCAGCGCCCGCGCCACATCGAGATCCAGGTCTTCGGCGACGGCAAGGGCCATGCGGTGCATCTGGGAGAGCGCGACTGTTCCTTGCAGCGCCGCCACCAGAAGGTGTTCGAGGAGGCGCCAGGGCCGGTGATCTCGCCACAGAAGCGCGCCGAGATCGGCCGCATCTGCGCCGAGGCGGTGGCGAAGATCAGCTACATCGGCGCCGGCACGATCGAATTCCTCTACGAGGACGGCGCGTTCTACTTCATCGAGATGAACACCCGGCTCCAGGTCGAGCATCCGGTGACCGAGGCGATCTTCGGCGTCGATCTGGTGCGCGAGCAGATCCGGGTGGCGGACGGCTATCCGCTGTCGTTCACGCAGGACGACCTCGTGATCAACGGCCATGCGATCGAGGTGCGCATCAACGCCGAGCGGCTGCCGACCTTCGCGCCCTGCCCCGGCAAGATCACCCACTACCACGCCCCGGGCGGCCTGGGCGTGCGGATGGATTCCGCGCTCTACGACGGCTACACGATCCCGCCCTATTACGACAGCCTGATCGGCAAGCTGATCGTCCACGGCCGCGACCGGCCGGAGGCGCTGATGCGCCTCAGGCGCGCGCTGGGCGAGCTGATCGTCGACGGGGTGGACACGACGATCCCGCTCTTCCATGCGCTCCTCGACGAGGAGGACATCCAGAGCGGAAGCTACTCCATCCACTGGCTGGAAAAGTGGCTCGCGCGGGACGCCGGCTGAGCGGCCGGGGGGCGGCCCGGTGCTGACGCCGGAGAGGATGCTGTCGGGCTATGCCCAGGGCATCTTCCCGATGGCCGAGGCGCGCGACGCGGCCGGGCTTCACTGGCTCGACCCGCGGCGAAGGGGGATTTTCCCCTTGGATAATTTCCATATTTCTCGGTCGCTCGCGCGGGAGGTCCGCCGCGCAAATTACACTATCCGAACAGACACTGCGTTTTCCGAGGTGGTTCACCTCTGTGCCGCGCGGCCCGAGACCTGGATCAACGCGCCACTCGCCGCGCTCTACGACCGGCTGCACGCGATGGGCCATGCGCATTCGCTCGAGGTCTGGCAGGAGGGCGGGCTTGCCGGGGGTGTCTTCGGGGTGACGCTGGGCGCGGCCTTCTTCGGCGAGAGCATGTTCTCCGCCCGCACCAATGCGTCGAAGATCGCGCTCGTGTATCTCGTCGACCGGCTTCGGCAGGCGGGGTTCACACTCTTCGACACGCAGTTCCTGACGCCGCATCTCGCCTCGCTCGGCGCCACCGAAATCCCCCGCGCGACCTATCGGGCGCTTCTGGCCCGGGCGCTGACACGGCGGGCGGATTTCGCCGCGCCGGCGGTTCCCGACCCTCACTCGCTCCTGCAACGGATGACCCAGACGTCATAGCGCGGATCGTCGAGCGCCGAGAGCGCGGGGCTCGACGCGACCATCCAGCCGTCGAAAGTGACCGTGCCGGCCTCGGCGTCGGTGATGACGAGATGGGCATAGGCGTTGGCCGAGGGATCGGCGACCGGATAGCGGCAATCCGACAGCGTCACGTCGAGCCGGCCGAAACGCGCGGTGGCGCCCCGCGCAAGCTCCAGATCGGTCGTCTCGCCGGAAACCCTGTCGAGCGCGCGCAGGACGGCCCCCGGCGCGCTCGCGACCTCTTCGGCCGCCGCACCCGCGCCCGCGAGCGCGAGGACGAGCGCCAGGGCGAGCCTCATGGCGTGATCGTGTCGGTGCTGTCGCCCGCCGCGGCGCCGACGAACTTCATCAGCAGCGAGATCACGCTGACCGCCCCTTGCGTGTCCTCGATCTCGGCCCCCGGCGCGAGGTCGGCGGGGCTGCCGCCGGGCAGGATTTCCACGAAGGCGCCGCCCAGCAACCCCTCTGACGCGATGACGATGGTGCTGTCGTCGGGGACGGCGACGCCGTTCTTCACGGTCACCTTCGCATCGGCGAAGAAGGTCTTGGGGTTCAGCGCCAGGTCGGTGACGGTGCCGACCTTGACGCCGGCCATGCGCACATCGGTGCCGACGGTGATCCCCTCGACCGAGCGGAAGCTTGCGGTCAACTCATAGCTGTCGCCCGAACGGGTCAGCCCCTCGCCGCCCGAGGCATAGACAAGGAACCCCGCCGCCGCCGCCAGCACCGCCGCGCCGGTCAGAACCTCTGTGACGCTCTCTGCCATCTCAGCGGCGCCTTCTATTCCGGGCTCCAGGCCTCGTAGTCGCGCCGTTCCAGCGGATGCGCCCGGCGCAGCGAACCTGCGGGCGCGTAGGCCAGAGCGGTGCCGGTGAGGTTTTCCTCATGCGGCTTTTCCCACGGCTTGTGCTTCAGCCCGGCCTTGGTCGGCGGCTCGTTCCAGGTGAAATGCAGCCAGCCGTGCCAGTCCGGGCTGACACGCGACGCCTCGGATTCGCCGTTGTAGATCACCCAGCGGCGCTTGCCGTCACGGGTCTGGTAAAAGACGTTGCCCTGCTCGTCCTCGCCCACCTTCACGCCCCGCCGCGCGGTGAAGATCTGGGTGCCGAGCGTCTGGCCGTTCCACCAGGTCAGCAGGCGAAGCAGGAAATTCATCGGGCACCTCCGGGCAATGCTGCCCCCTTATAGCGCAGCGGTGCGCGAGGTCCAGAGGAGAGGGCGCGCGTGGTGCCAGGCGGCGGGCGCCGCCGTTCACCCCGCCGTCGCGGTCTTCTCGGCCTTGGTGTCGGCGTGGATGAGAAGCGGCTTGGCGCCGTTGTCGACCGCCTCCTCGTTGACCACGACCTCCTCGACCGAGGCGAGCCCCGGAAGCTCGAACATCGTGTCCAGAAGGATGTCCTCCATGATCGACCTGAGCCCCCGCGCGCCGGTCTTGCGCTTGATCGCGCGCTTGGCGATCGCGGTCAGCGCGTCGGCGGTGAAGGTCAGCTTCACGCCCTCGAAGTCGAAGAGCCGCTGGTATTGCTTCACCAAGGCGTTCTTGGGTTCCGTCAGGATCGTCACCAGCGCGTCCTCGTCGAGGTCCGTCAGCGTGGCGATCACCGGCAGGCGGCCGACAAATTCCGGGATCAGGCCGAATTTCAGCAGATCCTCGGGCTCAAGCTCCTTGAACAGCTCGCCCACACCCCGCGCCTCGGGATCCTTGACCTCGGCGCCGAAGCCGATGGCCGTGCCCTTGCCGCGCTGGGCGATGATCTTCTCCAGTCCCGCGAAGGCGCCGCCGCAGATGAAGAGGATGTTCGTGGTGTCCACTTGCAGGAATTCCTGCTGCGGATGCTTGCGCCCGCCCTGCGGCGGCACGCTGGCCACGGTGCCCTCCATGATCTTCAGAAGCGCCTGCTGCACGCCCTCGCCGCTCACGTCGCGGGTGATCGAGGGGTTGTCGGACTTGCGCGTGATCTTGTCGACCTCGTCGATGTAGACGATGCCGCGCTGGGCGCGTTCGACGTTGTATTCGCTGGCCTGCAACAGCTTGAGAATGATGTTTTCCACATCCTCGCCGACATAGCCCGCCTCGGTCAGCGTCGTCGCATCGGCCATCGTGAAGGGCACGTCGAGGATGCGCGCGAGCGTCTGCGCCAGCAGCGTCTTGCCGCAGCCCGTGGGCCCGATCAGCAGGATGTTCGACTTCGCCAGTTCGATGTCGGAGGACTTCGCGGCATGGTTGAGCCGCTTGTAGTGGTTGTGGACCGCGACCGAGAGCACGCGCTTGGCATGTTCCTGGCCGATCACGTAGTCGTCGAGCACCTTGCAGATGTCGCGCGGCGTCGGCACCCCGTCGGCGGATTTCAGCCCGGTGGTCTTGGTTTCCTCGCGGATGATGTCCATGCAAAGTTCGACGCATTCATCGCAGATGAACACGGTCGGCCCCGCGATCAGCTTGCGCACCTCGTGCTGGCTCTTTCCGCAGAAGGAGCAGTAGAGCGTGTTCTTGCTGTCGCTGCCTGAGTTCGTCGCCATCGTCACCCTCTGCGGCCCGTTCGCATGTCCTTCGGAACCTTCTGACCGCCCTTTTCGACAAGATTAGGGCAGCCCACCGGTCATCACAATGCCAAATCGCCCGCCCGCCGCTCACGGTTTCGGGCGCGGCGCCTCACGCCGCCGTCTCTCCGCCCGGCCGGACCGACAGGATTTCGTCGATCAGCCCCCAGTCCCTGGCGTCCTCGGGCGACATGAAGTTGTCGCGTTCGAGCGCGGCCTCGACCTTCTTCACCCCCTGGCCGGTATGGCGGTGGTAGATCTCGTTCAGCCGGTCCTTGAGCTTCTGGGTTTCCTGCGCGTGAATCATGATGTCGGTCGCTTGCCCCTGGTAGCCGCCCGAGGGCTGATGGACCATGATCCGGCTGTTCGGCAGCGAGAAGCGCATCCCCTTCTCGCCCGCGGTCAGCAGGAGCGAGCCCATCGAGGCCGCCTGGCCGATGACGAGGGTGGAGACCTTGGGCCGGATATACTGCATCGTGTCGTAGATCGAGAGGCCCGAGGTCACCACGCCGCCGGGCGAGTTGATATACATCGCGATTTCCTTCGAGGGGTTTTCCGCCTCGAGGAACAGGAGCTGGGCGCAGATCAGCGTCGACATGCCGTCGTGCACCGGGCCGGAAAGGAAGATGATCCGCTCCTTCAGCAGGCGCGAGTAGATGTCATAGGCCCGTTCCCCGCGCGAGGTCTGTTCGACGACCATCGGCACGAGGGTGTTCATGTAGAGATCATAGGGGTCTTTCATCGTCGTCCGCCTGTGGCTGTTCCCGGGGCAATGCTTATGCAGCGATCGTTGCGAGAGTCTTAGTGGCGCGCACCGGGGGCCGCAAGGGCGGGGCTGGACGAAAGCCCTGCGCCCGTGCCTACTGTGGGAAAAAGCGGGGGGCGGCGATGATCGCGGAATATGACGGCTGGGATGCGGTGGCGATGGCCGCCGAGGTGGCGAAAGGCGCGGTGTCGCCGGCAGAGCTTCTCGACGAGGCGCTGGCGCGGGTAAAGGCGCGCAACCCCGCGCTCAACGCCGTGGTGCTGATGCAGGAGGACAGGGCGCGCGCCGCGATCGCCGCGGGCCTGCCGGAGGGGCCGCTGAGGGGTGTGCCCTTCCTTCTCAAGGATCTCGGCTGCGAGGCGGTCGATTTCCCCTCGCACAACGGCTCGCGGCTTCTGGCGAACACCGTCTACCGGCTCGACAGCGCGATCTTCGAGCGCATCCGCGCCGCCGGCGTCGTGACCTTCAGCCGCACCACCTCGCCCGAGGGCGGCGTCGGCCCGGCGACCGAGGCCGCGGTCTATGGCGGCCCCACGCGCAACCCCTGGAACCTTTCGCGCACGCCCGGCGGGTCGTCGGGCGGCGCGGGCGCGGCGGTGGCGGCGGGGATCGTGCCGGCCGCGCACGGCTCGGACGGCGGCGGCTCGGTGCGCATCCCGGCCTCCTGCTGCGGGCTCTTCGGGCTGAAGCCCACCCGGGCGCGTCTGCCCGACGGGCCCTATGCCGGCGAGGGTTGGGCGGGGATGGCGATCGACGGCTTCCTCACCCGGTCGGTGCGCGATTCGGCGGTGCTGCTCGACGCCTGCGCCGGCGCCGACCCCGGCGCGCCCTACTGGGCACCGCCGCTCGGCGAAGGCTACCGCGCCGCCATCGCCCGCCCGCCGCGGCGGATGCGGATCGCGATCTGCGACACCACGCTGACGGGCGAGCCGATCCATGCCGACTGCCGCAAGGCGGTGCTGGCCGCGGCGAAGCTCCTGGAAAGCCTCGGCCATCATGTCGAGCCCGCCCGCCCGGCGGCCGACACCCGCGGCATGATGGAGGCCTGGACGAAGGTCGTCGGCTGCGGCACCGCGCTGTCCATCCGCAAGGCGCTGGCGGCGAAGGGGCGCGAGCTTCGGCCCGACGACGTGGAGGACGTGGGCCGCTCGGCCGTGACCTATGCTGCCACGCTGTCGGGTGCGGACTACCTCGATGCGGTGGGGAAGATCCACGCCTACGGCCGCGAGATGGCGGCGTTCTTCGAGGGCTGGGACATGCTGCTGACCGCGACGCTCGCCGAGCCGCCGGCGGAGATCGGCCGGTTCGGCCACCGGGGGCGCGACTATGTCGACTACCGCATGGGACCGGGCATGGTCTTCGACTATTCTCCCTTCTGCGCGGCCTTCAACGCCTCGGGGCAACCGGCGGTCTCGCTGCCCCTGCACATGACGGCGGAGGGGCTGCCCGTGGGCGTCCACCTCGCCGCGCGGTTCGGTGCGGACGAGGAACTGATCGCGCTTTCGGCCGAGGTCGAGGCCGCCGCCCCCTGGGCCGGCCGGCGCGCGCCGCTGCCCGCCGCATGACCGCCATGCCGCACGCCGGTCACGGATTTGATCACACGCGATCCGGGCCGCGGCGATCGGCGGAGGGGCCGAGGAATCGTTTGACAGCAAACTGCGCTTTCGCCCACGATCCCGACAACCAAGGGCCAGACCCCAAAAATGATCAAACGGCAAAGCCGGAACGGGGAGGAAGCGCAGCGTGAGCGAAACCTATGCCGTGGAGGCGCGGAGCGCGGTCAAGGACTTCGGCCAGGGCGACGCGGCCGTCCGCGCGCTCGACAATGTCTCGGTGGCGATCCGCAAGGGTGAGTTCTTCACACTCCTGGGACCATCCGGCTGCGGCAAGACCACGCTTTTGCGGCTGATCGCGGGGTTCGACAGCCCGACCTCCGGCATGATCCTGATCGACGGCGAGGATGTCTCTCACCTGCCGCCGAACCGGCGGCCGGTGAACACCGTGTTCCAGAGCTATGCGCTCTTCCCCCACCTGACGGTGGCGCAGAACATCGCCTTCGGGCTCGAGATGCTCGGCCGGCCGAAGGCCGAGGTGGCGGCGCGGACCGAGGAGATGGTCCGCCTCGTCCGGCTCGACCGGATGTCGGGCCGCAAGACCTCGCAGCTTTCCGGCGGCCAGCAGCAGCGCGTGGCGCTGGCCCGGGCGCTCGCGCCGCGGCCGAAGGTGCTTCTTCTCGACGAGCCGCTCTCGGCGCTCGACCTCAAGCTGCGCAAGGAGATGCAGGGCGAGCTGAAGCGGCTCCAGCTCGAGACCGGCATCACCTTCATCTTCGTGACCCACGATCAGGAAGAGGCGCTGACGATGTCGGACCGGATCGCGGTGATGTCGGGGGGCCGCATCCTCCAGATCGGCACCCCGCGCGAGATCTACGCCCACCCCACGAACCGCTTCGTGGCCGACTTCATCGGCGAGACGAACTTCATCGGCGCACGCGTGCGGGGGGGAAAGGCGATCTTCGGCGGCGGGGTCGAGGTACCGCTCGCCGCGCCCGCACCCGATGGCGACGTGACCATCGCCATCCGCCCCGAACACATGCGCCTCGTGCCGCAGGGGATGGCGGGCGCGCTGTCGGCCACGGTGGGCCACGCCGTCTATTTCGGCACCGACAGCCATGTGCACCTGAAGCTGATCGACGGCACCGAGATCGTCGTCCGCCAGCAGAGCGACCCCGACGGAGCGGGCGGGCCGAAGCCGGGCGCGGTTGTGGGCGTGAGCTTCCCGCCCGCGGCCGTCCAGGTGCTGGAGGACTGAGATGAGCGAGGCCGAAGCCAGGCGCGAACGCGAACAGGTCCGGCGAAGCTGGCTTCTCAGCCTGCCGGCGCTCGCGATCCTTGCCGTCGCGGCGATCGGCCCCCTCTTCATCATGGTCGCCTATTCGTTCCTGACGCCGGGGAAATACGGCAACGTGGAATGGCTTTTCTCGCTCGAGGGCTGGCGCGGCATCCTCTGGTCGAAGGACATCTTCAGCGACGAATACGTCCTTGCCGACGCGCATCTGACGATCTTCTGGCGCTCGGTCAAGCTGTCGATCCTGACCACGCTGACGACCCTCGCTGTCGGCTTTCCGACCGCCTGGTTCATCGCCACCCGGCCGCCGAAGTCGCGCGCGCTCTGGCTCTTCCTGATCACCATCCCGTTCTGGACCAACCTGCTGATCCGCACCTATGCGATCAACGAGGTGATCCGCATCGAGGGGCTTCTCAACACCGTGCTTCTCAAGCTCGGGCTCCTGTCGGCGCCACTCAGGCTCATCTACACCGACATTGCCGTCTTCATCGGCATGACCTACGTCTACCTGCCGCTGATGGTGCTGCCGCTCTTCGCCGCGATCGACCGTTTCGACATGCGGCTCCTGGAGGCCGGATACGACCTTTATGCCAGCCGGATGCAGGTTCTCCGGCGGGTGATCCTGCCGATCGTCAAGCCGGGCATCGTCGCCGGCTCGATCCTCGTCTTCGTGCCCTCGCTCGGCGCCTATGTCACGCCGCGCGTGCTCGGCGGCGGCAAGCAGATGATGATCGGCAACTTCATCGAGCTCCAGTTCGGCCAGGGCCGCAACTGGCCGCTGGGCGCGGCGCTGTCGATGGCGCTCCTGCTCGTGGTGATGGTGGCGCTCCTCTTCTACGTCCGCGCCGCGACGGGAGAGAAACAGGATGGCTGACCGCAGCTTTTCCGTCGCGCGCCTGCCGGGCTTCACCGCCACCGCGCTCCTCGTCTTCGTGGTGCTCTACCTGCCGATCGTTACGCTCGTCGCCTATTCCTTCAACAAGGGCGTCAACATGGCAAGCTGGGAGGGCCTGTCGCTGCAATGGTATGTCAAGGCCTGGGCGAACGAACAGGTGAAGGCGGCGACGTTGCGCTCGCTCACCATCGCCGCCTCGGCCGCGGCCGTCTCCACCGTGGTGGCGACGATGGCGGCGCTCGGCACAACGCGGCGGAAGGCCTTCCGGGGCCAGACCCTCATCTACATGGCGATCAACCAGCCGCTGATGGTTCCCGAGATCGTCACCGCGGTCGCGCTCCTGATCTTCTTCGCCCAGATCAAGATCTGGTCGGGCTACACCGGCCTCGGCTATCTGATCCTCGCCCATTCGGCCTTCTGCATCCCGTTTGCCTACCTGCCGATCCGGGCCCGGCTCGAGGGCATGGACCTCACGCTGGAAACCGCGGCGGCCGACCTCTACGCCACGCCCTGGGCCACCTTCCGGCGGATCACGCTGCCGCTTCTCCTGCCCGGCATCATCGCCGGCATGATGCTGGCCTTCGTGATCTCGCTCGACGACGTGGTGATCACCGAATTCGTCAAATCCGGCGGGCAGGACACGCTGCCCACCTACATGCTTGGCCAGATGCGCCGCCAGCTCACCCCCGAGATCAACGCGATCTCGACGATGCTGCTGGCGGTGACGGTCATCCTTCTCACCTCCTTCTTCCTGCTCACGCGCAAGAGGGACTGAGCCCACCAGAACAACAGGGAGCCACCAATGAAGACGATCCTCGCAGCCACCGCCGCCCTCCTGGCCACCACCTCGCTCGCCGGCGCCGAAGGCGTGCTCCAGCTCTACAACTGGGGCAACTACACCAGCCCCGAGCTTCTGGCGAAGTTCGAGAAGGACACCGGCATCAAGGTGACCGTCACCGACTACGATTCCAACGACGCGGCACTGGCCAAGGTCGAGGCCGGCGGATCGGGCTTCGACCTCGTCGTGCCCTCGGCGAGCTTCGTGCAGATCTGGGTCGAGAAGGGCCTGATCCAGAAGCTCGACCAGTCGAAACTGCCCAACCTCAAGAACATCGCCCCGGAATGGATGGACGTGGAATGGGACAAGGGCCGGGAATACACCATTCCCTGGCAGTGGGGATCGACCGGGATCGCGGTCAACACCAAGGTCTATTCCGGCGACATCAACACCTCGGACATCTTCCTCAACGTGCCCGAGGAGCTGAAGGGCAAGATCAACGTCGTGCCGGAGATGAGCGACGTGATGAGCATGGCGATCTTCTGGGCGGGCGGCCAGGCCTGCACCGAGGACAAGGAGGTGCTGAAGAAGGTCCGCGACGCGCTGGTCGCGGCCAAGCCCGACTGGATCAGCATGGACTACGGCGCCACCGAGCGGCTTTCGAACGGTGACTGGGCGGCGAGCGTGAACTGGAACGGCTCGACGATGCGCGCACGCGTCGCCACCAACGGCGACGTGCAATACGGCTATCCGAAGGAAGGCTATCCGCTGTGGATGGATTCGGTGGCGCTGCTCAGCGACGCCACGAACGTCGAGGAAGCCTATACCTTCATGAACTACATCATGGAGCCGGAGAATGCCGCGATGATCTCGGCCTTCGCCCGCTACGCCAACGGCATCGCCGGGTCGGAGGCGTTCATGCCCGAGGACATGCGCGACGCGCCCGAGGTGGTCATCCCCGAAGAGTTCAAGGCCGCCGGCCACTTCCTGCCCGCCTGCCCGCCGCAGGCACAGGAATACATGACCGCGATCTGGACCGAGCTTCAGAAGTAGGGCATCGGGCGCTTTCGCGCCCGGTCCGGCGGGGGGCGCCACCCCCCCGCACCCCCAAGGGTATTTCGGCGACGAAGAAGATGGCAGGGACGGACCTCACCGCGCGCACGGCCTGCGAGCTTGCCGCCGCCCTTCGCGGCGGGAAGGTTTCGGCGCGCGAGTTGATGGCGGCGACGCTCGACCGGATCGAGGCGGTCAACCCCGCCATCAACGCAATCGTGACGCTGCGCCCGCGCGAGGCGCTTCTGGCCGAGGCGGCGGCGGCCGACCGCGCCGGTGCGGGCGGGCCGCTACACGGCCTGCCGGTCGCGGTGAAGGACCTGGTGGCGACGAAGGGGATGCGCACCACCTGGGGCTCGCCCCTTTTCGCCGACCACGTGCCGGCGGCCGACGACCTGGTGGCGGCGCGGATGCGGGCGGCGGGCGCGATCCTGATCGGCAAGACCAACACGCCGGAATGGGGCCACGGCTCGCACACGTTCAACCCGGTCTTCGGCGCGACGCGCAATCCCTACGATCTGTCCCGCAGCGCCGGCGGATCGTCGGGGGGCGCGGCGGCGGCGCTGGCGGCGCGGATGGTGGCGCTCGCCGACGGGTCGGACATGATGGGGTCGCTGCGCAATCCGGCGGCCTTCTGCAACGTCTACGGCTTCCGCCCGACCTGGGGGCTGGTGCCGCAGGACGCCGAGGGCGACACCTTCCTCGCCACGCTCGCCACCGAGGGGCCGATGGCGCGGACGCCGGCCGACCTCGCGCTCCTCCTCTCGGTGCTGGCGGGGCCCAATCCCGAAACGCCCTTCGGCCGGCCGGCGGAGGATTTCACGACAGGCTTCGGCGGCGACATGCGCGGCAGGCGGATCGGCTGGCTTGGCGACTGGGGCGGCGCCTGGCCGACGGAACCGGGGATCCTCGCGGCCTGCGAGGCGGCGCTGAAGGTGTTCGAGGATCTCGGCGCCATCGTCGAGCCCTTGCCCCCGCCCTTCCCGGCGGAGGCGCTCTGGTCCTCCTGGACCACGCTCCGGGCGATGCTGAACGCGGGCGCCAAGGGCGAGCTTGCCCGCGACCCGGCGAAACGGGCGCTGACCAAGCCCGAGACGCTATGGGAGATCGACCGCGGCGCGGGGCTTTCCGCCGCGGCCGTCCACGCCGCCAGCGTCACCCGCTCGCGCTGGTATGCGCGCGCCGCGAAGCTCTTCGCCCGGTTCGACGCGCTGGCGCTGCCGGCGGCGCAGGTCTGGCCCTTCCCGGTGGACTGGCGCTGGCCGGAGGAGATCGCCGGGCGGCGGATGGACAGCTACCACCGCTGGATGGAGGTCGTGGTGCCGGTCAGCCTGATCGGCCTGCCCTGCGTCGCGCTTCCCGCCGGCTTCTCGCAGGCGGGCCTGCCGACCGGAATGCAGCTCTTCGGGCCCACCGGCGCCGATGCGGCGGTCCTCGGCCTCGCCGACGCCTATCACCGCGCGACCGACTGGCCGGGCCGGCGCCCGCCGCCGCTTCAGCCGAAGCCCGCGAGCGCGCCGTAAAGCTCCGGCCGCCGGTCGCGGAAGAGGCCCCAGCTCCGCCTGAGGTCGCGCACCGCGTCGAGGTCGAAGCTCGCGAGCCGCACGTCCTCGGTGTCGCGGCCGGCCTGCGTCACCACCTGCCCGGTCTGGTCGGCGATGAAGGAGGTGCCGTAGAAGGTCACCTCGCGCCCCTCCTGTTCCTCGAGGCCGATCCGGTTCGACGCGGCCACAGGCAGGATGTTCGCCGCCGCATGGCCGCGCATCACCATCTCCCAGTGCGGCTGGCTGTCGTAGCCGGGCGCCGGCGGCTCCGACCCGATCGCGGTCGGGTAGAGCAGCATCTCGGCGCCCATGAGCGCCATCGCCCGGGCCGCCTCGGGGAACCACTGGTCCCAGCAGATGCCGACGCCCACGCGGCCGAAGGCGGTGTCCCAGACGCGGAATCCGGTGTCGCCGGGGGTGAAGTAGAACTTCTCCTCGTAGCCCGGGCCTTGCGGGATATGGCTCTTGCGGTAGCTGCCGAGGATGCTGCCGTCGGCATCCACCATCGCCAGCGAGTTGAAATGCGCCTCGCCCGCCCGCTCGAAGACCGAGACCGGCAGGACCACACCAAGCTCGCGCGCGAGATCGGCGAAGCGGGCGACGACCGGGTGGCCGGCCATCGGTTCGGCCAGCGCGAGGTGGCGCGGCGCCTCGGTGATGCAGAAATAGGGCGTGGCGAACAGCTCCTGCAACAGGATCACCTGCGCGCCCCCGGCGGCGGCCCGGCGCACCAGCGCCTCGGCCCGGTCGAGGTTCGCCGGCAGATCCCAGGTGCAGGCGAACTGGGTGACCGCGATCGTGACCTTGCGCATGGCATCTCCTCTCCTGCCGGACGGAGCCATCCTGTCGCCTTCCGCGCCGGATGGGAAGGGTCGCCCCTCGCCCGTTGCGCGCGCCGGCAGATGCTTTAGGCTTTCCCCATGAGCCTGTCCGCCATCATCGTCGCCCACGGCCAGCCCTCCGATCCCCTGCCGCCCGAGGCGGAGATGCACGCGCTTGCCGCGCGGGTGGCCGGGCACCTGCCGGGATGCGAAATCCGTGCCGCGACGCTGGCGGCGCCGGATGCGCTGCGGGCAGCACTCCAGGGGCTCGACGAGCCGGTGGTGTTCCCTCTCTTCATGGCCGACGGCTGGTTCATCCGCTCGCTCCTGCCGCGCGCGCTTGCCGAGGCGGGGGCGCCGGCGGCGCGAATCCTCCGCCCGTTCGGGCTGCTGCCCGAAACCGCAGACCTTGCCGTGACGGTGCTGGGCGAGGCGCTGGCCGCGCGCGGCTGGGCGGCGGCGGCAACCACGCTCGTGCTGGCCGCCCACGGCTCGGGCCGCAGCCCCTGGCCGGCCGACGCGGCGCGCGCGATGCAGTCCGCGATCGCGCTGCGCCTCGGCTTCGCCGACAGCCGGCTCGGCTTCATCGAGGAGGCGCCGGAACTCGTCGAGGTGGCCGAGGGCGCGGGCGCACAGGCGCTCTGCCTGCCGCTCTTCGCCGCCCGCTGGGGCCATGTCGAGGAGGACATTCCCGCCGCGCTCCGTGCCGCGGGGTTCACGGGCGTCACGCTGCCCCCCCTCGGCAGCGACGAGCGGGTGCCGGCGATCGTCGCAGGGGCCATCGCAGGGGCCATCGCAGCGGCCTGACCCTCAGCCGTGCTTCACCATGACATGGCGCACCACGGTGTAGTCCTCGAGCGCATAGGCGCTCAGGTCCTTGCCATAGCCGGACTGCTTCAGCCCGCCGTGCGGCATCTCGTTGACCAGCATGAAATGGGTGTTGATCCAGGTGCAGCCGTAGCGCAGCCGCGCCGCCGTCGCCATCGCCCGGCCGACGTCCTTCGTCCAGACCGAGGAGGCGAGGCCGTAGTCGCTGTCGTTGGCCCAGTCCACGGCCTGATCGACATCCGAGAACGGCGTGACCGAAACCACCGGGCCGAAGACCTCGCGCCGGACGATCTCGTCGGTCTGCCTCGCCCCGGCGACCACGGTCGGGCGGTAGTAGAAGCCGCCCTGCCCGATCGCCTCGCCGCCGGTGGTGACCTCGATGTGGCCCTGCTCGCGCGCACGCTCGACGAAGCTCGCCACCCGGTCGCGCTGGCGCAGCGATATGAGCGGGCCGATCTCGTTGGTGGTGTCGTCGTCGTTGCCGAGCTGGATCGTCGAGACGGCGGCGGTCAGGTCGGCCACGAGGGTGTCGTAGACCTTCCTGCCCGCATAGATGCGGCAGGCGGCGGTGCAGTCCTGGCCGGCGTTGTAGTAGCCGAAGGCGCGCAGCCCCTCGACCACCCCGGCCACGTCGGCGTCGTCGAAGACCACCACCGGCGCCTTGCCGCCAAGCTCCAGATGCGTCCGCTTCACCGTCCGCGCCGCGGCATCCAGCATCTTCTTGCCGGTGGCGACGTCGCCGGTGAGCGAGATCATGTCGACGCCGGGATGGTTGATGAGATGGCTGCCCACCGTCTCGCCGCGCCCGGGGATGACGTTGACAACGCCTTCGGGCAGAATCTCGGCCAGAACCCGGGCCAGTTTCAGCGCCGTCAGCGGCGTCTGCTCCGAGGGCTTGAAGACCACGGTGTTGCCGCCGCCGATGGCCGGCGCCAGCTTCCAGGCCATCATCATCAGCGGATAGTTCCAGGGCGCGATCGAGGCGACGACGCCCACCGCATCGCGCCGGATCATCGAGGTGTGGCCGGCGAGGTATTCCCCGGCGATCGCCCCGTGCTGGCAGCGCACCGCCCCGGCGAAGAAGCGGAAGCAGTCGACGATGGCGGGAATCTCGTCGCCCCGGGCGGCGTTGATCGGCTTGCCGCAGTTCAGCGCCTCGAGCGCGGCGAAGGCGTCGGCGTCGGCCTCGATCCGCTCGGCGATGGCCAGAAGCGCCGCCGACCGTTCGGCGGGCGTCGTGCGCGACCAGCCGCCGAAGGCGCGCTTCGCGGCCGCAACGGCGCGGTCGACCTGATCCGTCGACGCCTCGGCCAGGTCGAGGATCAACCCGCCGGTCCGCGGGTTCAGCACCTTCTCGCCCGGCTCCTGCCCGGCCTCGAAGGCGCCGCCGACGAGAAGCTCGGTGTCGAAACGCATGGTCATGGCTTTTCCTTTCATTTGCCCCCGCCCGCGGTCTCTTCGGCCCCGCGGGTGAGGGTGTAGGCTGCGAGGATCGGCAGGAAGGTCGCCATGAAGACGACGATCGCCACCACGTTGGTGACCGGCCGCTGGCGGGGCCGGACAAGCTCGTTCAGCATCCAGATCGGCAGGGTGGACTGCTGGCCGGCGGTGAAGGTCGTGACGATCACCTCGTCGAAGCTGAGCGCGAAGGCGAGCATCCCGCCGGCCAGCAGCGCCGAGCCGAGGTTGGGCAGGATCACGTGCCGGAAGGTCTGGAACGAGTTGGCGCCGAGATCGGCCGAAGCCTCCAGCATCGAGGCGCCGAGCCGGCGGAACCGCGCCACCGCGTTGTTGTAGACGATGACGACGCAGAAGGTGGCGTGGCCGAGCACGATGGTGAAGGTCGAGAACGGGATGTCGCCGATGGCGAAGGCGGAGCGCAGCGACATGCCGGTGATGATCCCGGGAAGCGCGATCGGCAGCACGACGAGAAGCGAGATCGCGTCGCGGCCGAAGAACCGCGCCCGCGCCATCGCGGCGGCGCAGAGCGTGCCGAGCACCAGCGCCAGCGCCGAGGAGATCGCCGCGACGCGGAGCGAGAGCCAGAGCGGCGGCCAGATGTCCTCGCGGTTCCAGGCGACGGCGAACCACTTCGCCGTCAGCCCCGGCGGCGGGAACTGGTAGCTGCGGTCCTCGGTGGTGAAGGCGTAGAGGAAGATCAGCACGATCGGCAGGTGCAGGAAGAGAAGCCCGCCGATCGCGGCGAGCGT
>JBDHSQ010000045.1:0-26552 GCA_039808285.1 Paracoccaceae bacterium | reverse complement strand
CGGCACCAGCACCGCAGGCCCGGACGCCAGCACCGGCAGGACCGGGCGGGACAGGAGATGCACCACCGGCCGCGCGCCCTGCCCCGCCGGGTCCGCCGCCGGGGCGGCGCGGTCGCGCACGATCTCCACCCCGAGCGCGCCGGGGGCGAGGTCGAGCTTCTCGATGCGCAGGAACACCCGCGCCGCCTGCGGCGCGGCGAGGATGCGGGTGGCGACGCGCTCGGCCAGCGTCTCCAGCAGGTTCAGCCGCTCGGCGCCAAGCTCGGCCGCGATCGCCTCGGTCAGAAGGTCGTAGGAAAGGATGCGGTCGACGTCGTCGTCGTCCGGCCGGTCCTGCGGCAGGAGTTCCACGACCACGTTGAAGCGCAGCCGCTGCCTGCGGCCGCGCTCGTGCTGGAAGGCGCCGATCTCGGCGGTGACGATGTGGTCGCGCAGGCTGAGCCGGTCGGCCGCGCCGGCACCGGTCGCGGCACCTGCGCGCGCGTCGAGCGGGCCGAAGGCGGAGGATTGGTGGTCGGTCATGGCATGGCTCCGGCCGGGATGGCGCATCATAGCACCGGCGGCCGGCCGCAAAAGCGCGAAGGCGGCGCATCGGGCGCCGCCAGCGGCCTCAGTTCATCGCCGTGACGATCGGCGCGCGGTAGAAGATGTGCCGGCCGATCCGCGCCGTCAGTTGAAACCGGCGCGACCAGGACGGCCGGACGGACGGGGTGTGGAAATAGGTCGCCCCCTCGGTCAGCGCGCGCGGCGCACCGTCCATCATCGCCCTGGCGATCTTTCCGGCCGTCGCCCAGGCGGCGCGGTCGCTGATGCGGTCGGCCCGCCCGTCGCAGGTATAGGAGAACTGGCAGCCCTGCCCGTTCGACTGGTTCACCACGCCGCAGATCGTGCGCGGGAAACTCGGGTTTTCCACCCGGTTGAGGATCACCTCGGCCACCGCCGCCTGGCCGGCAACGCCCTCGCCGCGGGCTTCGAAATAGATCGCGGAGGCGAGGCACTCGAATTCCGCCCCGCCATCGGCGGCCGGTTGCGCGGCGAGCCACGCCTCGTCCCAGGCGATCGGCGCGCCGGCCTTCCGTCTGGTTTTCTTCTCCGCCACCGGCGGCGTCACGATCGCCGCGAGTCGTCCCTCTTCCACGGCCCCGAGGCCCGCACGGTCCTGTCCCAGAAGCGCGGTCAGGTCCATCCCGATCGCGGCGGCGGGGTCGTTCGACTGGCTTACCGTCATCTCGGCATGCAAGCCTCCGGCGAGGCCAAGGAGCACGACCATGCTCCCGGTCAAGCACTTCAGCACTGACATCTTCCGTTCCCGAATTGCTTCGTCGAGCCACAGCCCCCCAAGGCAATGACCGGGGGGACATAGCCGAAACGGGGGCTTCCGTCCACCCGGGCGCCCCGGCGCGGTCGGAAAGCCGCCGATTCCCACCGGTGGCGGGCCGGCCGGAGCGGCACCCGGGGCCGCGCGGCGGACATCGGCACGGCCTGGCGAATTTATGCCATGCCGTTGATGCGTATGGACTATTATTGATCCTGGCGGCGGTCGGCCAGCGCAAAATGCGCCGCCGCAAGGCGCGCGACCGGAACCCGGAAGGGCGAGCAGGAGACGTAATCGAAACCCGCTCGCCGGCAGAATGCGATGGATTCAGGGTTTCCGCCGTGCTCGCCGCAGACGGAAATCGTCACATCCTGTCGCATTTGGCGTCCGCGTGTGCTTCCCATGAGCAACAATTCGCCGACACCATCCTCGTCGAGAACGTGGAACGGATCCTCCGGGTAGACACCCTGCTGGACGTAATCGCCCATGAAGCGACCGGCATCGTCGCGCGACAGCCCGTAGGTCATCTGCGTGAGGTCGTTCGTTCCGAACGACAGGAAGGCTGCGTGCAGCGCGATTTCACCCGCCCGAAGCGCCGCGCGCGGGGTTTCGACCATCACGCCGAAGCGGTAGGTGAACTCCGCCCCGGTGGCCGTGCGCACCGCGGCGGCGACGGCATCGATGCGCGTCTTGACAAGCTCGACCTCGCGCCGCGCCGAGACGAGCGGGATCATCACCTCAGGCACCACCGGCGCGCCGCGGCGCGAGGCCTCGATCGTCGCCTCGAAGATCGCCCGCGCCTGCATCTCGTAGATTTCCGGCACCGTGACGCCGAGCCGCACGCCGCGCATCCCCAGCATCGGGTTGAACTCGCTCAGCGCCTCCACCCGCCGGGTGACCTCCGAGAGCGGCCGGTCGAGAGCCTCGGCCAGTTCGCGCATCCCCTCGCGGTCATGCGGCAGGAATTCGTGCAGCGGCGGATCGAAAAGGCGGATGCAGACCGGCAGCCCCGCCATGATGTCGAAGAGCGCGATGAAATCGGCGCGCTGCATCGGCAGGAGCCTGTCGAGCGCCACCTTCCGGTCTTTCGCGGTGTCGGCGAAGATCATCTCGCGCATCACCGTCAGGCGGTCTTCGTCGAAGAACATGTGCTCGGTGCGGCACAGGCCGATGCCCTCGGCCTCGAACATGCGGGCGGTGCGGGCGTCGTCGGGCGTGTCGGCATTGGCGCGCACGCCGATGTCGCGGACGTTGTCGGCCCAGTGCAGGAGCGTGGTGAACCATTCGTCGAGCGCGGGTTCCAGCATCTCGGCCGAGCCGGCGAGCACCTCGCCGTTGGTGCCGTCGACGGTGATCACGTCGCCTTCGCGGAAGGTCCGGCCGGAGCGCGTCGCCAGCACCCGGTCGCGCGGGTTGAGCGAGAGCTCGGAGGCGCCGACGATACAGGGCAGGCCGAGACCGCGGGCGATGACCGCCGCGTGGCTGGTGATGCCGCCGCGTTCGGTCAGGACGGCCACGGCCGCGTGCATTCCCCGGATGTCCTCGGGCGCGGTTTCACGGCGCACGAGGATGCAGCGTTCGTCGCGCGCGGCGGAAGCCTGCGCGTCGGCGGCCGAAAAGACGATCCGGCCGGAGGCGGCGCCGGGGCTGGCGGCGATGCCGCGCGCCACGCGGTCGCGCGGCGCCCGCGGATCGACCTGATAATGCAGAAGCTCCGAAAGGGCGCGCGGCTCCACCCTCAGGATCGCCTCCTCGCGGGTGATGATACGTTCCTTCGCCAGCGTCACCGCGATGCGGACCGAGGCGCGCGAGGATCGCTGCACCTTGACGGCGTCGATGACCTTGAGCGCGCCGTTCTCCAGCGCGAATTCGATCTGCATCTCCTCGCGCAGCCGTTCGCGGCAGGTTTGGCACTGGGCCTGGAGCGCCGCAAAGACCTCGGGCGCGGCATCCTCGAGCGAATGGCCGCGCCTGTCCTTCACGAGGTAGAGCGTCTCTTCAGCCTTGCGGTTCGCGGGGTTGAGGCCGCGGAACCGTCCGGTGACCTGCGGCGCGCCGGTGACGGGTTCGATGAGCTGGATCGTGCCCGAGCCCGACAGACCCGGGCCCACGGCCTGCGCCATCTCCTGCACGACAAGGCCCAACGCCGCGTCGGCCGGCGCCCCCTTCGCCTCGCGCAGGAGCCGCGCGGTGGTGCCCTCCCACGCGCGCGCCATCGAACGCAGCACCTCGCCGAGCTGCCTGGCGGGGGATTGCGGGAATTCCTCGTCCATCTCGGCCTCGTAGGCGGCCAGCGCAGCCGCCAGCGCCTCGGAGGAGGGTTCGGCGGTGAACATGTCGGGATCGAGTCGCGCGACATGGATCGCGTAGGACTGCACGAAGCCGAGGTAAAGCGCGTTCGCCAGCGCCGGGCCATGCAACGCCGCGATCTCGGCGTGCTTGGCGCCGTTCATGCCGACGTTCAGCACCGTCGTCGGCCCGCCCCAGTCGGGGTTCGCAGGCGACGGCCGGATCGAGACGAGCGCGCCGCCGAACGCGGCCGCGATCCGTTCGGTATCGGGCATGACGCCGGCGGCGATGGCGCGCACCGTGTCGCAGGGCAGCGCCACCGTCCGCGGCACCGGCAGGTCGAGCCGGACCAGCCGCTGGAGGCATTTGGCGCGCCAGCCGTGGCGCGCCGCATCGACCGCCGACGTGGGCGTGATTTCGGTGAACTCTGCGAAATCGCTGTGTTTCTGCACTGCGGCAATCCCTCGGACGGCGGCAGCATACGCTCTTGCCGATTCGCTGCAAGGAAAAGCGCGGCGCCCCCGCTTGCGCGACCGCCGCCCTTGGGCCATGAAGGTCGGGAGTGAAGGAAGCACCGAATGTCGCTGCCGGCCCGGCAACAGGTGAAATACTGGGGCATCGCCACGGCGGTGTTCCTTGTCGTGCTCTGGGGGCTCGGCAACGTCATCCTGCCCTTCCTCGTCGGCGGCGCGGTTGCCTATTTCCTCGACCCCGTCGCCGACCGGCTGGAGCGGATGGGTCTGAGCCGCGCCGCGGCAACCGCCACGATCTCGATCATCGCGCTGGTGATCTTCATCCTGCTCGCGCTCCTGATCGTGCCGATGCTGGTGCGGCAACTCGGCCAGCTGGTGAATGCGGCACCCGCGATCTTCGGGCGGCTGCAAGAGTTCCTCACGACCAGCTTCCCCTCGCTCATGGACCAGGAGAGCGTGCTGCGCGAGACGCTCGCCTCGATCGGCAGGACCATCCAGTCGAAGGGCGGAGACCTCGCGACCGGACTTCTGTCGTCGGCCCTGTCGGTCATCAACGCGGTCGTGTTCATCGTCGTCGTGCCGGTGGTGGCGTTCTACCTGCTTCTGGACTGGGACAACATGGTGACCCGGATCGACGGCCTGATCCCGCGCGATCACCGCGAGACGGTCCGGGCGCTGGCCCGCGACATCGACCGGGTGCTTGCGGGATTTGTCCGGGGGCAGGTGTCGGTCTGCCTGATCCTCGGCACGTTCTATTCGGTCTCGCTCATGCTCGCGGGGCTTGATTTCGGGCTGATCGTGGGGGCGATCGCGGGTCTCATCACCTTCATTCCCTACGTCGGCGCACTGATCGGCGGGGCGCTCGCGATCGGGCTCGCCTTTTTCCAGTTCTGGGGCGAGTGGGTCCAGATCGCCGTCATCGCGGGCATCTTCGCGGTGGGCCAGTTCCTTGAAGGCAACATCATCACGCCGAAGCTCGTCGGCGGCTCGGTCGGGCTCCACCCGGTCTGGCTGCTGTTCGCGCTTTCGGCCTTCGGCACGCTTTTCGGCTTCACCGGGATGCTCGTCGCGGTTCCGGTGGCCGCCGCAATCGGCGTGCTGGCGCGCTTCGCCATCGCGCAATACCTCGGCAGCCGCCTCTATCAGGGCCTGTCGGGGGGCGACGAGGCCTGACATGCGCCGGCAACTGACCTTCGACCTGCCGGTGCGCCCCGCACTGGGGCGGGGGGACTTCTTCGTCTCGCCGGCGAATGCGCTGGCCGTCGCGCAGATCGACGCGGGCACCTGGCCGGCGGGCAAGCTTCTGCTGATCGGACCCGAGGGCGCGGGCAAGAGCCATCTCGCGCAGGTCTGGGCGACCGAGACGGGCGCGGAGGTGCTGGCGGCCTCCGACCTGCCCGACGTGCCCTCCGACGCGCTGGCGGTGGTCGTCGAGGATGCCGACCGGATCGCAGGCGACCTCGTGGCCGAGACCCGGCTCTTTCACCTCCACAACCATGTCCTTGCGCGCGGCGGCCGGTTGCTGATCACCGCCTCGGCGCCGCCGCGCTGCTGGGGGCTCGCGCTGCCCGACCTCGCCAGCCGGATGGAGGCCACCGCCCAGGCCGCGGTGCTGCCGCCCGACGACGCGCTTCTGTCGGCGGTGCTGGTGAAGCTTTTCGCCGACCGCCAGATCGCGGTCGCGCCAAGCCTGATCCCCTGGCTCGTGAACCGGATGGACCGCTCCTTCGCCGCGGCGCTGAGGCTGGTGGCCGAGCTTGATGCCCGTGCGCTGGCCCGCGGCGGGCCGGTCACGCGCGAGATCGCGCGCGAGGTGCTGGACTTGTCCGGCCGGCCGACGCCATGATGGCACGGCGCGCGACATGAACCCGTTACGGTCGAAAGCCCACAAGCCGCCCATGACCCAGGCAGATTTCCTCAAGGCCCCGTTCGCCGCCCCGGTCGCGCTCGATCCGGCCGATACCGCCGGCCCGAGGCGATTCTTCAACCGCGAGCTTTCCTGGCTCGCCTTCAACTGGCGGGTTCTGGACGAGGCGCGCAACCCGCGCGTGCCGCTTCTGGAGCGGGTGCGCTTCCTGTCGATCTCGGCCACCAACCTCGACGAATTCTACACCGTGCGCGTGGCGGGCCTGCGCGAGCTTGTGCGCGAGGGCAATGCGCTCTTCTCCGACGACGGGCTGAGCCCGGCCGCGCAGCTCAAGCTGATTAACGAGGATGCCCGGCGGCTCATGCAGGTCCAGCAGGCGGTTTGGAACAAGCTCAAGCGCGGGCTCGAGGCGAACGACATCGTCCTTCTGACCCGCTCGAAGCTGACGAAGCGCGACGAGGGGTTTCTGGCCGACTACTTCCTGAACAAGGTCTTCCCGGTTCTCTCGCCGCTCGCGATCGATCCGGCGCACCCCTTCCCCTTCATCCCCAACACCGGGTTCTGCCTCGCGCTCGAACTGGAACGCGCGGCGGACAAGCGGCGGTTGCAGGCGCTCCTGCCGATTCCGCAACAGATCAACCGCTTCGTGGCGATGCCGGGCGGCCGGCGCTTCCTGCCGATGGAGGAATTGCTGCTGCTGCATCTCCACTCGCTTTTCCCCGGCTACCGCGACACCGGGCACTGCACCTTCCGCGTGCTGCGCGACAGCGACATCGAGGTCGAGGACGAGGCCGAGGATCTGGTGCGCGAATTCGAGACGGCGCTGAAGCGGCGCCGTCGCGGCCAGGTCATCCGCATGAAGATCACGGCGGGCGCGCCCGAGGGCATCCGCGCGCTGATCATGGACGAACTCGGCGTCACTCCCGACGAGGTGGTGGAGGTCAAGGGCATGGTCGGCATGGCCGACCTGAAGGAACTGGTGCTCGACAGCCGCCGCGACCTGCAATGGCCGGCCTTCACCCCGCGCGTGCCCGAACGCGTGCAGGACCACGACGGCGACATGTTCGCGGCGATCCGCCAGAAGGACATGCTGCTGCATCATCCCTACGAAACCTTCGACATGGTGATCCGCTTCCTCAACCAGGCGGCGGCGGACCCCAACGTGCTGGCGATCAAGCAGACGCTCTACCGCACCTCGCAGGACAGCCCGATCGTCTCGGCGCTCTGCGACGCGGCCGAAGCGGGCAAGTCGGTGACCGCGCTCGTGGAACTCAAGGCCCGCTTCGACGAAGCCGCGAACATCCGCCAGTCGCGCCGGCTCGAACGCGCGGGCGCGCATGTCGTCTACGGCTTCATCAACTACAAGACCCACGCCAAGATCTCGACCGTGGTCCGGCGCGAGGGCGACACGCTGGTGACCTACACCCATTTCGGCACCGGCAACTACCACCCGATCACCGCGCGCATCTATACCGACCTCAGCTTCTTCACCGCCGATCCCGCGCTCGGGCGCGATGCGACGAAGGTGTTCAACTACCTCTCGGGCTACGTGCAGCCCGAGCATCTGGAAAATCTCGCGATCTCGCCGATCACGCTGAAGCCGCGGCTCCTGGAACTGATCGCCGCCGAGGCGGGTCATGCCCGCGCCGGGCAGCCCGCCGAAATCTGGGCCAAGATGAACTCGCTGATCGAGCCCGACGTGATCGACGCGCTCTATGCGGCGAGCCAGGCGGGGGTCAGGATCCAGCTTGTCGTGCGCGGCATCTGCGGGCTGCGCCCCGGCATCCGGGGCCTCAGCGACAACATCCGCGTGAAGTCGATCGTCGGGCGGTTCCTGGAACACTCGCGCATCGTCTGCTTCGGCAACGGCCACGGCCTGCCCTCGAAGAAGGCCCGTGTCTTCATCTCCTCGGCCGACTGGATGGGGCGCAACCTGACCCGCCGGGTCGAGACGCTGGTCGAGATCAGGAACGATACCGTGAAGGCGCAGATCGTCAGCCAGATCATGGCCGCGAACCTT
This sequence comes from Paracoccaceae bacterium, assembly GCA_039808285.1. Lineage (GTDB taxonomy): Bacteria > Pseudomonadota > Alphaproteobacteria > Rhodobacterales > Rhodobacteraceae > Albidovulum. The sequence goes on along the minus strand of JBDHSQ010000045.1, from coordinate 18,588 downwards.
GCCGACGAGGCGCAGAGCTGGGTGCTCGGCCCCGACGGGCGCTATCTCCGCGACCTGCCCGAGGGGCGCGACGATCTGTTTTCCTGCCATCGCTTCTTCATGGAAAACCCCTCGCTTTCGGGCCGCGGGTCGGCCGGCGCCAAGGACGTGCCGAAGCTTGCCCACGCGAGCGATTGAAGGATAGAGATGGGCGCGACCGATCCAGCCGGAGGGACCAATGCCATGACCGCCGAAACCCTCGCGCGTGGCGAGGAGTGGAGCCCCTTCGGCAGGCCGCTCTTCGACGACCCGTCGGCGCGCGCGCTCGACCGGGTGGGCGTCGTGGACGTGGGCTCCAACTCGGTCCGGCTCGTCGTCTTCGACGGAGCCGCGCGCAGCCCGGCCTATTTCTACAACGAGAAGATCATGGCCGGCCTCGGCCAGGGTCTGGCGGAAACCGGCAGGCTCAACCCGGAAGGCAAGCGCCGCGCGCTTGCGGCGCTTCAGCGCTTTGCGCTGCTGGCGAAGGGCATGAAGCTGCCGCCCCTGACCTGCGTCGCCACCGCGGCGGTGCGCGAGGCCGCCGACGGGCCGGACTTCCGCAAGATCGCCGAAAGCGAGACCGGGCTGAAGCTCTGGGTGATCGACGGCAAGGAAGAGGCGCGTCTTTCCGCCCAGGGGGTGCTTCTGGGCTGGCCCGAGGCCGAGGGGATCGTCTGCGACATCGGCGGCAACTCGATGGAACTGGCCGAGGTTTCGGGCGGGGCGGTCGGGCGGCGCGCCAGCTCGCCCCTCGGCCCGTTCCGGCTGCAACAGGTCGCGGGCGGCAGGAAGGGCCGCGCGCGCCACATCCGCGACACGGTCGAGGCGCTGGCCGACGAGATCGGGCGCGGGCACGAGCGCATCTACCTTGTCGGCGGGTCGTGGCGTGCCTTCGCCCGTCTCGACATGGAGCGGCGGGCCTATCCCTTGACGGTCCTGCACGAATACCGGATGGGCCCGCAATCGGTGCTTCAGACCGCGAACTGGATCGCCGAGGCCGACATCGCCACGCTGAGGGCGAAGACCGGCATGTCGGCGGCGCGGATGGATCTTGTGCCGATCGCCGCGCAGGTGCTGCGCCAGATCGTCCTCACCTTCCATCCGAAGGAGATCGACGTTTCGTCCTACGGCATCCGCGAGGGGCTGCTCTACGAACAGATGCCGCAACGCCTGCGGATGCGCGACCCGCTGATCGAGGCCTGCCGCCACGCCGAGCGGACGATGGCGCGGATGCCGGGGTTCGGGAAGAAGCTCTACCAGTTCATCCTGCCGATCTTCCGCAACCTGCCCGAGCACCGCCTGAGGATCGTGAAAGCCGCCTGTCTCCTGCACGACACGACCTGGCGGGCGCACCCCGACTACCGGGCCGAGGCCTGTTTCGACAACGCGACGCGGGCGAACCTCGGCGGGCTCAGCCATGCCGAGCGGGTCTACCTCGGCCTCGCGCTCCTGCACCGCTACAAGAATTCGCGCGCGGGGTCGCGCATGGCGCCGCTATTCGCCCTTCTCGACGACCACCAGCTTCGCGAGGCCGAGGTACTCGGAAAGGCGATGCGCTTCGGGGCGATGTTCGCCGTCCGCGCGCCCGAGGACGCGGGCGAAATCATCTGGCGGCAGAAGAAGAAGGTGCTCGATCTCAGGCTGAATGCCGGGACGCAGGCGCTTTTCGGCGAAGTCGCGCAGGCCCGCTTCACATCGCTCGCCGAGGCCCTCGGCGCGACTGCGAACGTGACGGTGGTTCCGGCCTGAGCGGGATCAGAGGTCGATCTCGCCGTTCGGGCCCGGTGCCGGCAGGCTGGGGCCGATGGGCGTCTTGCGGCGGATGATGATGTCGCCGTTCGGCAGCATCTCGGGCGGCTCGTAGTTGCGGACGTCGCCGATCATCTCGGCGAGCTTGCGGAGCGCGGGCCCCATCTCTCCCGCCGCGTCGCCGAACTCCTTCTGCATGTCCTTCAGCGCGGGCTCCATCTCGTCCATGAGCGAGCGCAGGATGATCTTCGCCCCCTCCTCCAGCAGACTGAACCCCTCCTCGGCCGAGGGTTTCGCCTCCTCGGCAGACGCCGTCGAGACGACGACGGCGAGGGCGACCAGGGCGGTGGCGGCGGCGATGCGGTTCATGGCACGATTATAGCCGCCGGCGCGCGGGAATGACAGGCCGCTCAGAGATCGACGTCGATCGTGACGGGGAAATGGTCGGAGGCGGTCAGCAGCGCCTCCCTCAATTCCGGGACGCGGTAGCAGCCGGGGTCGTCGAACGGGTGCCAGATGCGCCAGTGCGGCCGCTTCGCTCGGATGTCGGGCGAGACCATGATGTAGTCGAGAAGGGCCGAGAAGAAGGCGCCCTTGTCGTCGAGGTAGAACCGCGCCGTCGACGGCATGGCGGCGAGCTTCTTGCCGAAGGCGACATGGGCATGGGGGTCGAAAAGCCGCGTCTCATGCGGTTCGTCCCAGCCGAGCACGATTTCCACCCCCGACCGGCCGAAAAGCTTCTCGTATTCGTCGATCCCCGGGCCGTCGTTGAAATCGCCCATCACCATCAGGCTTTCCTTCGCCCGAAGGTGTTCCAGCACGCGTTCCCTCAGCCAGATGCACTGGGCAAGCTGCTTGCGCCGGTTCTCGATGGCGAGCCTCTTGATCTGCGCCTCGCTTTCCGCGCCGTGCGGGGCCTTCGACTTCACATGGACCCCGATCAGTCTGACCTTCGTGCCGGCACCCGTGGTCATCGTCACCTCGAGCGGCGGCTTGGAAAAGCGCACCACGTCAAGCGTCGCGTCGATGTTGAGGTCGATCCGGTAGCTGGAATCGAACCGCGGGCTTGCCACGCCCTCCACCGCCTCGCCCGGCAGCCCGATCGGGTCGTGCTCCGCCGTGAGCCGGTCGGGATCGTAGAGAAGCGCGATTTCCTGCTGGGTCTCGTTCTCGAACCCCAGAAGCGCCTTGCGGGTGCGCAGGCCGTAGCGGGCGGCGAAGCTCTCGAGCATCGCCACGGTCTTGTGGCGGCGGTTGTTGTCGGGCGCCTCGATGATCATCACCGCATCCGCGTCCATCGCGGTGAAGACGATCCCCAGCGAGGCGAGCTGGTCGGCGCGCGTCACGTTGTGGCGGGCCGACCAGCCGGCATCCTCCAGAAGCCTCCCGTCCCGGTCGAAGAGGTTCGAGAACCATTCGACGTTGTAGGTGGCCAGCCGCATGGGTCAGGCCGCCTCGCGCGTCTGGATTTCCTCCCAGGCGCGGTTGATGTCGACGAGCCGCTGTTCGGCGAGCTTCAGCGCCTCGTCCGGCAGGCCGCGGGCGCGCATCCGGTCGGGGTGGCTTTCGCGCACCGCCTGACGCCAGGCCGCGCGCACCTCTGCAATCGTCGCGCCGTGGGGGACGCCCAGCACATCATAGGGGTCGCGCGGGGCGTCGGGCACGAACCGCGACAGAAGCGAGCGGAAGCAGCGTTCACCGAGGCCGAAGATCCGCGCCACCTCGCGCAGGAAGCTGTCCTCGTGCGGGTGATAGTCGCCGTCTGCCACGGCGATGTGGAAAAGACCCTCCATCAGGTCGACGAGCACCGCGTCGCCCGGCCCGAACATCGCCGCGATCTTTCCGGCGTAGAGGTCGAACCCCGCCACGTCCTGGCGGGCAAGGTTGAAGACGCGCGCGGCGTTCGCCTCTTCGGCGGGCGGGATGGCGAAGACCTCGCGGAAGGCCGCGACCTCGTTGCGCGTCACCTGCCCGTCGGCCTTTGCCATCTTCGCGCCGAGCGCGATCACCGCGATGGTGAAGCCGATCGACCGTTCCGGCGGTGTCTTCAGCCGGTCGAAGACGGCGGCGAGCCCCTCGCCCTTGGCGAGGGCGGCGACGGCATCGGCGATGCGGGTCCAGATCGACATGGGCCAAGTCTAGCCGCGGCGCAGCACGATGTCATCGGGCCCGGCGCGGAAATCGCCGCTCAGCCGATCCGCTTCATCATGAGGACGAGGTCGAGCCAGCGGCCGAACTTGCGCCCGGTTTCCGGGTAGCGGGCCGAGACGTCGAAACCCAGCCGCGCGTGGAACGCGATCCCTGCCTCGTTCTCGCCCGAGACGGCGGCAAACAGCGTATGCGCCCCCCCTGCCCGCGCATGGGATTCGATCCGCTCCATCAGCGCCCGCCCCGCCCCCCTGCCCCTGAGTGCGGGCGGCAGCAGGATCGTATGCTCCATCGCGTGGGCATAGCCGGGGCCGTCGCGGAACTGGTCATAGGCCGCGAAACCGACATCGCCGCCGTCGCGCACGACGAAGACCTCCCGCCCGCGCGCCCGCCGGCCGGCGATCGCGGCGGCAAGGCCTTCTTCGGTCTTCGGACAATCGGTGAAGGTGATGGTCGTGTCGCGGATCGTGGCGTTCCACAAGGTGACGAGGCCGGGGATGTCTGCGGCCTCGGCGGGCCGCAGGATCACTCGATCCACCATTCGCCGTGCGGCGTGGCGATTTCCGCGCGGATCGCCTTCGGCCCCGTCACGATGGAAATCCGCCGGTCGGCGACCGGCAGCACCGCGCGCAGCCGGTCGCCCTTCGGATGCGAGATCTCCAGCCGCAGGAGCCGGCAGCCGCGGTCGGGAAGCGCGCGGGAGGGATGAAGGTCGCCCTGCCATTCGATAAGCGCGGGAAAGGCGTCGTCAAAGGGCAGCGCGCCGTCGTCCGGCACCGCCATGCGCCAGCGAAAGGGCGGGCGTTCCAGTTCCACCGGCCGGCCGACGCCCGGAGGAGCCTCGGCGAGCGCGGCATCCAGATCGTCGGTGCGAAGGATCCAGTTCGTCACCCTCGGCGGGCCGGAAAACCGGTCGAGCCGGAACCAGCGCGGACGGTCGGGCCGGGGAGCCTCGGGATCGATTGCGATCACCTCCAGGTATTCCCCCGGGCCGAGGCTCAGAAGCCGGTTGTGCGTGCCCATGAATGCGTGTTTGCCGCCGGGCTCGAGCCCCACACCCAGCATGGCCTCGACCGCGAGCGCCCCCTGCTCAAGCGACGCCGCCGAAATCGCGAGATGATCGAAGACTGCCTTCATGTCACTCCCCGAATCCATCCTAGGCACCGTTGCGAAACCCGCAAGGGCCGATTGATGCGGCCAGCGGCGGTTGTTGTGCGGGGAAATGGGGCAGCGCTGCGGCATGGCCTGCCGTGAGGGGATCGGCTTCGTCGCTGCTGACGGGACGGGGGCCTGATCCGTTCAGGCCCGCACACGGGACGGGGGCGGCCCAGATGTCCTGGCCGCCCCCTCTCTTTTGGTGCCTTTCGGCCCGGCCGATGCGGCAATCAGCCGGCCTGCGGGAACCGCAGGCCCGGCGGCCGGCTCATTTCGTCACGACTTCGGACGTCGGCCGCGGCGTGGCGGCGGTTTCGGCCGGAAGCACCGGCACCGCCACCTCGGGCAGCTTGCCCGTCAGGCTGTCGAGGAAGGCGACGACCTGGTTGGCCTCCTCATCCGTCAGCGCCTCGCCAAGCTGCGATTCCGCCATGATCTCCACCGCGACCTTCAGATCCCAGACCTTGCCGGAGTGGAAGTAGGGCGCGGTCAGGGCGACGTTGCGCAGCGGCGCGGCACGGAAGACGTATTCGTCGTCCACCGTCTCGGTCACCGCGAAGCGGCCCTTGTCGCCCGCCGGCAGGACGTCGGCGCCCGGCTTCTCGACGAGGCCGAACGGATAATAGCCGTGGCCGCCCACGTTCACGCCGGAGTGGCAGGACGAGCAGCCCTTGTCGACGAAGAGCTTGAGCCCGGCCTGGGCATCGGCGGTCATCGCCGCGTCGTCGCCGTTCAGCCAGGCGTCGAAGGGTGCCGGCGTGATCAGCGTCGCCTCGAATGCCTCGATCGCCTTGGCCATGTTGTCGAAACTGACCGGATCGGCTTCCTCGGGGAAGGCGGCCTTGAACCATTAGACATACTGCGGCATCGAGTTCAGCGTCGCCACCACGTTGTCGGGTGTGTTCGCCATCTCGACCCCGGCCTGGACCGGGCCCTTCGCCTGGGCCTTGAGATCGGCCGCGCGGCCATCCCAGAACTGCGCCTCGTTCAGCACGGAGTTGAGCGCGGTCGGGCTGTTGCGCGGGCCCTTCTGCCAGCCGTGGCCGACCGAGGTCTCCATGTTGTCGTCGCCGCCGGTGGCGAGGTTGTGGCAGGAGTTGCAGGAGAAGACTCCCGAAGCCGACAGGCGCGGATCGAAGAAGAGCGCCTTGCCGAGGTCGATCTTGGCCGGGGTGATCGGGTTCTCTTCCACGGCCGGAATGGTGGAGGGCAAGGGCGCGAAGCTTTGCTTGGCAAGGTCGCGCAGGTCGCTCGCCTGCGCCATCGTGCCGCTCGTCGCGATCGCCGCGGCAAGCCCCAGCAACAGTCTGTTCATCGGGTACTCCAGGTTCAGCAGCGCGCTCCGTCCGGACGTTCGCCATCCGGGGCGCGCGCCGCCTTGATCTGGATCATAGAATTAGAATAATTCCAGATCAGTTGTGCGCCGCCCGGATCAACCCGAGGACGTCCCTCGCCGCGGCCGGGATGTTGGTGCCCGGCCCGAAGATCGCCTTGACGCCCGCGGCCCGGAGGAAATCGTAGTCCTGCTGCGGGATCACACCGCCGCAGATGACGATGATGTCGCCGGCGCCCTTCGCGTGCAGGGCCTCGACCAGCTTCGGCGCCAGCGTCTTGTGCCCCGCCGCCTGGCTCGAGATGCCGATGACGTGGACATCGTTGTCCACCGCGTCCTGCGCCGCCTCCTCCGGCGTCTGGAACAAGGGCCCCACATCGACGTCGAAGCCGATGTCGGCAAAGGCGGTGGCGATCACCTTGGCGCCCCGGTCGTGCCCGTCCTGGCCCATCTTCACGACGAGCATCCGGGGCCGGCGCCCTTCTTCCTCGGCGAATTTCTCCACCTCCTTCTGGATCGCCGCGAAGCCCTCGTCGCCCTCGTAGGCCGCGCCATAGACCCCCGAAAGCGTCTTGATCTCCGCCCGGTGGCGGCCGAACACCTTTTCCATCGCCATGCTGATCTCTCCCACCGTTGCCCGTGCCCGCGCCGCCTCGATCGCGGCCTGAAGCAGGTTGCCGCCTTCCCGCGCCCGCCGCTCCAGCTCCGCCAGCGCCGCGGCGCAGGCGGCCGTGTCGCGGGTGGCGCGGACGCGCTCCAGCCGCGCCACCTGGGCCTCGCGCACCTTGATGTTGTCGACGTCGAGGATCTCGATCGGGTCCGACCGGGTGGGGCGATACTTGTTGACCCCGACCACCACCTCTTCGCCGCGGTCGATCATCGCCTGGCGGCGGGCGGCGGTTTCCTCGATCCTCAGCTTCGGCATGCCCGAGGCCACCGCCTTGGTCATGCCGCCCATCGCCTCGACCTCCTCGATCAGGGCCCAGGCCTTCCCGGCAAGTTCCGCCGTCAGGCTTTCGACGTAATAGGAGCCGGCGAGCGGGTCGACGACATGGGTGATCCCGGTTTCCTCCTGCAAGATCAACTGGGTGTTCCGCGCGATGCGGGCGGAGAACTCGGTCGGCAGCGCGATCGCCTCGTCGAGCGCGTTGGTATGGAGCGACTGGGTGCCGCCGAGCGCCGCCGCCATCGCCTCGTAGGCGGTGCGGATGACGTTGTTGTAGGGATCCTGTTCCTGCAACGACACGCCGCTGGTCTGGCAATGGGTGCGCAGCATCAGGCTCGAAGGTTTCTTCGGGTCGAACTCGCTCATGATCCGGTGCCAGAGGAGCCGCGCGGCGCGGAGCTTGGCCGCCTCCATGAAGAAGTTCATGCCGATGGCGAAGAAGAAGCTGAGCCGCCCGGCGAAGTCGTCGACGTTCATGCCGCGTGCCAGCGCCGCGCGGACGTATTCCCGCCCGTCGGCCAGCGTATAGGCCAGCTCCTGCACCAGGTTCGCGCCCGCCTCCTGCATGTGGTAGCCGGAGATCGAGATCGAGTTGAACTTCGGCATTTCTTTCGCCGTGAATTCAATGATGTCGGCGACGATCCTCATGCTTGGTTCGGGCGGATAGACATAGGTGTTGCGCACCATGAATTCCTTGAGGATGTCGTTCTGGATCGTGCCCGACAGGTCGGCCCGCGCCACCCCCTGCTCCTCGCCGGCGACGATGAAGCTGGCGAGGATGGGAATCACCGCGCCGTTCATCGTCATCGAGACGCTGATCTTTTCCAGCGGGATGCCGTCGAGGAGGATCTTCATGTCCTCGACCGAGTCGATCGCCACCCCCGCCTTGCCGACATCGCCGACGACGCGCGGATGATCGCTGTCATAGCCGCGGTGGGTGGCCAGGTCGAAGGCGACCGACACGCCCTGCTGCCCGGCGGCGAGGTTCCTGCGGTAGAAGGCGTTCGATTCCTCCGCCGTGGAGAAGCCGGCATACTGGCGGATCGTCCAGGGCCGGCCGGCATACATCGTCGCCCGCACCCCGCGGGTGAAGGGCGCCAGCCCGGGAAGCGAGCCGATGTGGGCAAGACCCGCGGTGTCGGCTTCGGTATAAAGCGGCTTCACCCGGATGCCTTCGAGCGTCTCCCGTTCCAGCGCCTCGGGCGCCTTGCCTCTCAGCTCCTTCTCGGCCAGGTGCCGCCACGTCTCGATCTTGTCGTTCATCGTCCTGTCCTTTCCTCGTGGCCGGTCCCCAAGCGATGGGGCCGGCATAAGTCTTTGGCATCCCGCCCGTTCCGCCTATATCTGGCGGGAAGGAGTGCCGATGAAACCTCTCGCCGCCCTGGCCCTTGCCGTGATCCTTGCCACCGCTGCCGCGGGCGACGCCGCCCGGCCCGTCCTCGAGCCGATCCCGGCGGACGGCGTGGCGCTGGCCGACTTCCTCTGGCTCAAGCGCCCGATCGTCGTCTTCGCCGACAGCCCCAAAGATCCCGCGTTCCAGACGCAGCTCAGGTATCTCGCCGACGATCCCGGCGAACTTATCAAGCGCGACGTGGTGATCCTGACCGATACCGATCCGAAAGCCCCGTCCGCGGCGCGAAAGACGCTGCGTCCGCGTGGATTCTCGATGGTGCTGATGGACAAGGGCGGGGAGGTGATGCTGCGCAAGCCCCTGCCCTGGAGCGTGCGCGAGATCGTCCACGCGATCGACAAGTTCCCGCTGCGCCAGCAGGAAATCCGCGAAGGGCGCGGCGGAGGGTGACGCAGGGTCATCGCTCCGCCTCCGGCTCCGCCAGCGCGGGGATTTCGACGCCGGGCACGGCGCCGTTCCCGATCTCTGCCCATTCGCGTTCGAAACGCGCCATCAGCGCGGCGGTCTGCGCCGCAGAAAACGGGTCCGCCGGCGGCCGGCCCTCGCGCCGCGCGGCCTCCGCCATCCGGGCGCGGGCGGGGCTCCGGGGCATCTGCCGCAGGGCGTCCAGCACATCGCCGGGCAGCGAGGCGTTCACGGTGGTCCAGGGGCGTGCGGCGCCGGCCAGCGGCCCCGGCCCGACCATCTCGGCGGCGAGCGCGGGAACGAAGCCGCGGTCTGCCCGGTGCCGCGCGACCATGACGCGGGTGTCGGGGAAGGTGGTTCGGATCGCTCGGAGCAACGGCATCCAGGAATTGCCCGCCGTCCCGGCGAACCGGCTGGCGTCGAAGTCCACGTCGTCACCGGCAAGCAAGGCATGGGCCCGGGCGGAGCGCCAGTAGCCGGGATAGTCGCGCACCGTCAGAAAGATGCGGGCGGGCGGGGCAGGCAGGGCGGCGGAAAGCTCGGCGAGCCGCGCCTCGGCGTTCGGGTAAAGCTCGGCCCGCGAAAGGTTCGGTCCCATCGCGCCGGGAAGGTTTTCCTCGCTGATGACGACATGCCTGCACCCCGCCGAAACCAGGCGCTCGCATTCCGCCGCCAGCGGCGCGGTGGCGGAGGCGTGTCCCGCGGCACGGGCCTTCATCCAGGCGCGCAGGTCACCCGCCAGATCCTCGCGGCGGAGCGTCGCCGGGCCGAGAAAGCCGACCCCGGCCGCGGCCAGCCGGCCGCTATGGCGCTGGAGCAGCCGCTGGAGCGCGGTCGTGCCGGTGCGATGGGCGCCGAGATGGACGGTGATCTCGCGCGCCGCGCTCATGCCCCGCCGCCCTCCAGGGTGAGCACGGCTTCGTGCGGAAGCGTCGGCGCGAAGGCCACGAGGTCGTCGCGCAACGCCGCCACGTCGGCGGCGTCGGTCGCATAGATGGCCACCTTCCAGTCGCCGAGCGCCCCCCTGGGCCGGGTCACCGAGAGCGTCGCCACCCGGACCCAGCCCGGCGCGACGGCCGAGGCGAACCACTTGTCGTAGATCATCGCCGCCTTCACGCCATGCGCCGTGGCGAGCGGACCGGCCCAGCCGTCCCCTGGCGCCACGGGGCCGAAGCGGAGTCTTCGCGCCTCGGCGGAGCCGAGGCCCCAGATATCGAGGACGTAATCCGGGTTGCCCCAGGCCACCCGGCCGAGATCGTTCACCGCCACCGGTGCCTTGAGGTAATCCTGCGCGAACCGCGCCATCTGCGCCTGCTGAAGGTGGATCGCCCGCGGGTTCCAGACATAGGCGCCCCAGAGCGTCGGTCCGTAGGCGAATGCGGTGGCCGCCATCGTGGCAAGTGCCGCGCCCCGCCCGATCCGCGCCGCCTTGGGCCCGGCCACCGATCCGGCGAGGAGGAAGGCGCCGAGCAGGCTCACGAGGACATAGGGCTCGTACCGGTGCATCCAGCCGACCTGCCCGAAGACGAGATGCGCGAGCGCCGCTGCCCCGACGGTCGCCACCATCGCCCCGGCCGGTCCGCGCCGGAGCGCAGGAATGGCTCCCGCCGTGGCCAGAAGGGCGACGAGCAGAATTGCGACGATCGCCCCCGCCGGCTTCACGAGGTTGGCGACGAGACCGACGAGCAGGCGGAACCCGATGCCGCCCCGCGGGTCGAGACCGCCGGTCTTGGCGAGGATCGAGCCCGGCAGGGGGTCGAGGCCGAGATGAAGGAGGAAGAGGCTGAAGCCGATGACCGCACCCAGCGCACCGCACACGATCAGGCCCGCCGCGCGACGATGCCCCCAGAGCCGGAGCGCCACGGCCGCGGCCAGCGAAAGCGCCAGCCCCTCGTAGCGAAAGAGCGGCGCGGCGATCGCCGCCGCGACCAGCCACCAGGCGGCCCCCTGCCCGTTCAGTGCCCGCCAGAGGCCGAGCACCACGACGAGGCTTGCCAGCAGATGCGGCGCCGCCTCCATTCCCGTGTAGCCGACCCCCGAGATGTTGAGGAGAACCGGCCCCGCGATGACGATGGTCGCGCCGGCCGCGCCCGCCAGTCCGGCGGCCCTGGCGACAAGCCCCCAGACCCAGCCGGCACCCGCGACCGCGAGCACGTTCCAGAAAAGCGGCAGAAGCCGCTGGGCCTCCGTGCCCGGGAAGGGCAGCAGGAGGAAGGGGTAGAGGATGGACGAGGAAGCCGAGGCAGGCTCGCCCAGGTTCACGCCGTAGGTGCCCCGCGCGATCTTCTCGGCCATCGCGAGGTGGATATAGACGTCGTCGAGCGGATATTCGAAGACCCCGGCATGCCAGGCGGCGACCGCCTGGAGGGCGAGAAGGCCCGCCAGCGCGGCAAGCATCCCCCAGAGGGGATAGCGGCTGGCGTTTGCCGGGGAAGTCATCCTCACTCGAACTCCAGGATCACGTCGTCGACCTTCAGGCTTGCCCCCGCCGCGGCGGCGATGCGCTTGACGGTGCCCTTCCGCTCGGCGCGCAGGATGTTCTCCATCTTCATCGCCTCGACGGTGGCGAGCGCCTGGCCCTCCTGCACCTCCTGCCCCTCCTCGACGCTGATCTTCACCACGAGGCCCGGCATCGGGCACAGGAGGAACTTCGACGTGTCGGGCGCGGCCTTTTCCGGCATCAGCCGCGCCAGTTCGGCCTGGCGGGGGGTGCGGACATGGACCCTGAGGTCGGCGCCGCGGGTGCGGATGCGGAAGCCGCCGGGGATCTTGCCGACCTTCAGCACCACCGCCGCGCCGTCGACCAGGAGTCGCGCGAGCGACCGGCCCGGCGTCCAGTCGGAGGTGACGCGATGCGCCGTGCCGTCGGCGAAATGCACCGTCGCGCCGTCGCGGTCGGCCGCGACCCGGACGGCGATCTCCTCGCCCTGGAGGCCGACCACCCAGTCGTCGCCGACATGCCGTTCGTGGTTGCCGAGCCGCCCGGTGATCCGGGTGCGCCGGATTTCCGCCACCCGGTTCATCGCCGCCGCCGCCGCCGCGACCTTCCGGAGCGCGCCCTCGGGCAGCGTCACACCCTGAAAGCCCCCGGGATATTCCTCGGCGATGAAGGCCGTGGTCATCGCCCCCTCGATGAAGCGGGGATGGTCCATCACCGCCGAGAGGAACGGCAGGTTGTGGCCGATCCCCTCCACCTCGAAGGTGTCGAGCGCCTGGCGCATCGCCTCGATCGCCTCGCCGCGGCTGGGCGCCCAGGTGCAGAGCTTGGCGATCATCGGGTCGTAATACATGCTGATCTCGCCGCCCTCGTAGACGCCGGTATCGTTGCGCACCCCGGCCGCGGCAACCGGCGGGTGGTCGCCGGGATGGGCCGGCACCCAGCGGCCGGCCGCGACCATCGGGCCGGCGGCGGTCTCGGCCGGCGGCCGGTAGCGGCTGAGCCGGCCGATCGAGGGCAGGAAGTTGCGGTAGGGATCCTCGGCATAGAGCCGGCTTTCCATCGCCCAGCCGTTGATCTTCAGGTCCGATTGCGCGAAGGGCAGCCGCTCGCCGCCGGCGACGCGGATCATCTGCTCCACCAGATCGACCCCGGTGATCAGTTCCGTCACCGGATGTTCAACCTGCAAACGTGTATTCATTTCAAGGAAGTAGAAGTTCCTGTTGCCATCGACGATGAACTCCACCGTGCCCGCCGAGGTGTAGCCCACGGCCTTCGCCAGCGCACAGGCCTGTTCACCCATCGCCCGGCGGGTCGCCTCGTCGAGGAAGGGCGACGGCGCCTCCTCGATCACCTTCTGGTTGCGGCGCTGGATCGAGCATTCGCGCTCGTGCAGGTAGACGCAGTTCCCGTGCCTGTCGGCCAGCACCTGGATCTCGATATGGCGCGGCTGGGTCACGAACTTCTCGATGAAGATGCGGTCGTCGCCGAAGCTCGCCGCCGCCTCGTTTTTCGAGGACTGGAAGCCGTCGCGCGCCTCCTCGTCGGTCCAGGCGATCCGCATCCCCTTGCCGCCGCCCCCGGCGGACGCCTTGATCATCACCGGATAGCCGATCTCGCGGCTGATCCTGACCGCCTCGTCGGCATCGGCGATCAGGCCCATCCAGCCCGGAACGGTGGAGACGCCCGCCTCCATCGCGATCTTCTTCGAGGTGATCTTGTCGCCCATCGCCTCGATCGCCGGCGAGGGCGGGCCGATGAAGACCACGCCCTCCTTCTCAAGCGCCTCGGCGAACTTCATGTTCTCGCTGAGGAATCCGTAGCCGGGGTGGACTGCGCCGGCACCCGTCGCGCGGATCGCCTCCATGATCCGGTCGATGACGATGTAGGACTGCGCGGCGGGCGGCGGGCCGATGTGGACGGCCTCGTCGGCCATCTTGACATGCAATGCGTTGCGGTCGGCATCGGAATAGACGGCGACGGTCCCGATGCCCATCCGGCGGGCCGACTTGATGACCCGGCAGGCGATCTCGCCCCGATTCGCGATCAGGATCTTCTTGAACATCTCCGTCCCCTTTTCTCAGACCGCGCCGGGCGTTGGTCCGGCTGCGAAAACGAAAGGGCCACCGGAGCGGTCGGCTCCGGTGGCCCGAATGTGCAGAAGGCCGGGGCGCGCGCGGCGACCCGGTTGCGTGCGCTACTGGCAGATGCCCGCGTCGTCGCAGAAGACGCCGGCCGCGCCGCCGACGACGGCGCCGGTGAGGGCGTTGCCGCCGATGGCGTCGGCCACGACCGCGCCGCCAGCGGCGCCGACGACGCCGCGTTCGGCATCATTCTCGAGGCATCCGGCCAAGAGACCGACCGCGGCAAGCGCGACGAAAGATTTGATGAGATGCATTCTGCTCTTCCTCCAGCAAGCGTTGTTGTTTCCGCGCATTCTACCGAAACCGGCGGCAAGCGAAAGCGGATTTGTCGCGCCCGCGCACCATCGGCGGCGTAGCGCCGAGCTTTCCACGCCTCTCGCGGCAGAGACGAAAATGGCCTGACCCCGGTGGGATCAGGCCGTAGAGAAGGGGAAGGGTAACGGTTTTGACAAATCGGGGCGTAAAGCTTGCTGTAGGGTGCCGCCCCAGGTGCAGGATGGGCGCGGCGCCCGGTTTGCGCAAATGCAAAGTTTCCCGCGCGGAAACGATCGGCGAATTCGCGCCCAAAGCCCTCCGCTGCAAGCTGAATCACGCTTACTCCTCCGCCTCGAAGATTTCGGGGAAGGCCGCCCGGGCGCGGGCCAGGTCGATGCGCAGGAGCGCCTCGTAGCTTTCGGGATCGAACGGCTGTTCGGCCGGGATCACCTCGCGCCCGAACACCCATGCCAGGCGGCCGGCGTCGAGGTTGCCGCGCTCGAACGGCTCCTCTCCGAAATGGTCCCAGAGGGCGGCCATGAAGGCAAGGTCGGCGCGGCGGTCGCCCGGGCTGCGGTCACGATAGCGTTCGCGCGCGACCAGACATGTCGCGCCCTTCGGATTGGCGCGGCGTATGACGAACTGGTGGTCGGTGCCCGGAAGGCGGCCCGGAAAGCCGCGGTGTTTCAGCATGGCGCGCCCCTCCGGTCGGGGGCGGCCGAAGGGGCCGGGACCGGGCGCGCGGCCCGAACCCGGCCGGGTGCATCAACTGCCGTATTTGCCGGTGAAGACCGGCTCGGACGTGACCGGCTGTTCGACGTAGACGGTTTCCTTTTCCTTGGCGGCACAGGCGGCCACGAAGGCGATGAGAACGCTGGCGAAGAGCGCCTTTTTCGACATGTCTTTCTCCTGCTCGATGGGGCGGGCGCGCCTGTGGCATCTTCCCGCCTGTCAATTGCGAATTGGGCCGCGTCACCGCCGCCTGCGGCGATCATAGCCGAGCCAGGCCACACGTCCCACCCGAGGCCGCGCAAGATGCCGACCTGTGACTCGTCCGCATCACCTGACCGCCCGCGAACGGCCCCGGTCTCCCGCCCCGTCATCAGAACGCCTCCCAGACACAGCGGCCGTCCGCGACCGTGTAGGCTTCGAAGAACTGCGTGACCTCCGGCGCGGGTTCGCCGAAGGCCACCGCGCGGTCCGACAGCGAGACGACGATCTGCGAGGGCACCGGGCCGCCGGCCGGCAGGCGCGGCAGCGCGAAGTTGGTGCAAAGCCACTCCATGTCGGCCTGCGCGGTCTCGGCGTCGACGGAGCCGGTATCGCGCGCGATGGCGGGGGCCACGAAGCGGAAGCGGATCGTCAGCCCCTCCGGCCCCGGCGCGGACTGCACGGTGTCGAGATAGCGCACCTCCTGCCCCGAGGGCACGGCAAGCGGCCCCGGCGCCTCCTCGGCCATCACACCCGTCCCGGCCCACAGCATCACCGCCCCAAGCGACGCGGCCGCGGTCCGACGCGCGATCCGGCACGCGGACAACCACCCGCCGCGCCCGTATCCGGGCCGGCGCGTCGCGCTTGCAGGGGCGCGCGCGGCGCTTCGCATCGGCTCCTCCCGTTTCCCGCTCAGAGCGGGATGTTGTCGTGCTTCTTCCAGGGGTTGGAAAGCTTCTTGGTCCTCAGCGAGGCAAGCGCGCGGGCGACGCGACGGCGCGTCGAATGCGGCATGATCACCTCGTCGATGAAGCCCTTCTCGGCGGCGACGAAGGGGTTGGCGAAGCGGTCCTCGTAGTTCTTCGTCCGCTCGGCGATCTTGGCACGGTCGGAAAGCTCCGCCCGGTAGAGGATCTCCACCGCGCCCTTGGCGCCCATCACCGCGATCTCGGCGGTGGGCCAGGCATAGTTGAAATCGCCCCGCAGGTGCTTGGACGCCATCACGTCATAGGCCCCGCCATAGGCCTTGCGGGTGATCACCGTCACCTTCGGCACCGTCGCCTCGCCATAGGCGAAGAGGAGCTTGGCGCCATGCTTGATGACGCCGCCGTATTCCTGCCCGGTCCCGGGCAGGAAGCCCGGCACATCGACGAAGGTGAGGATCGGAATCTCGAAAGCGTCGCAGAAGCGCACGAAGCGCGCCGCCTTGCGCGAGCTGTCGATGTCGAGGCAGCCCGCCAGCACCATCGGCTGGTTGGCCACCACGCCCACGGTCTGGCCCTCGATCCGGATGAAGCCGCAGATGATGTTCGCCGCGTAATCCTTCTGGATCTCGAAGAAATCCCCCTCGTCGGCGACCTTCAGGATCAGCTCCTTCATGTCGTAGGGCAGGTTCGGATTGTCGGGCACCAGCGTGTCGAGGCTTTCCTCCACCCGGTGCACGTCGTCGAAGAAGGGCCGGGTCGGCGCCTTGTCGCGGTTGTTGAGCGGCAGGAAGTCGAACAGCCGGCGGATCTCGGCCAGCGCCTCGACGTCGTTCTCGAAGGCGCCGTCGGCGACGCTGGATTTCCTCGTATGCGTCGAGGCGCCGCCAAGCTCCTCGGCGGTGACGATCTCGTTGGTCACGGTCTTGACCACGTCGGGCCCGGTCACGAACATGTAGGAGGTGTCCTTGACCATGAAGATGAAGTCGGTCATCGCCGGGGAATAGACCGCGCCGCCGGCGCAGGGGCCCATGATGACGGAAATCTGCGGCACCACGCCGGACGCCATGATGTTGCGCTGGAAGACGTCGGCATAGCCGGCGAGGCTCGCCACCCCTTCCTGGATGCGGGCGCCGCCGGAATCGTTCAGCCCGATCACCGGGGCGCCGTTCTGCATCGCCATGTCCATGATCTTGCAGATCTTCCGCGCATGGGTCTCGCTCAGCGAGCCGCCGAAGACGGTGAAATCCTGGCTGAACACATAGACCACGCGGCCGTTGATCGTGCCCCAGCCGGTGACCACGCCGTCGCCGGCGGGCCGGTCGGCCTCCATGCCGAAATCGGTGCAGCGGTGGGCGACGAACATGTCGAACTCCTCGAAGCTCCACTCGTCGAGCAGAAGCTCGATCCGCTCGCGCGCGGTCAGCTTGCCGCGGGCGTGCTGGGCGTCGATCCGGCGCTGGCCGCCGCCGGCCCGGGCGGTGGCGCGGCGGGCTTCCAGTTGTTCGAGAATGTCCTTCATCGTCTTCTCCCTCCGGCGGTTGGCGCAACCTATCCTGCGCGACACCGGCGACAAAGCGGTTTCCGGATAATTTGCAACTTTTTCGCATGGATGATTCTGCTAATTGCAAATCTGCGAAATCCAGGGTGCTTTCCCATTCCCGCATTGCGGGTTATAGCGGACCAGAGGTGCACTACAGGACATCATGGACCGCCTTCCCGTTCCCCTCGTCACCATCGGCCTTCTCGTGGCGTCGAACGTCTTCATGACCTTCGCCTGGTATGGCCACCTGAAGTTCAAGGCGGCGCCCTTGCTCGTGGTGGTGCTCGCAAGCTGGGGCATCGCCTTCTTCGAATACCTCCTCCAGGTTCCGGCGAACCGCTACGGCTACGGCTACTTCAGCGCGGCGCAACTGAAGACCATCCAGGAGGTCATCACCCTGACCGTGTTCGCGGTCTTTTCGGCCACCTACCTCGGCGAGGGGCTGGGCTGGAACCATGCGGTGGGTTTCGCGCTGATCGCCGCAGGGGCCTACTTCATCTTCCACAACTGGGGCTGAGTTCCTCGCACAGGCCCCTGTGCGGACCCGCGGAATGGACAGCGACGGACCCGGTCGATACCTCCGGCGCATGGCCGCACCGCACCCCACCATCCGCTTCCTCGACCGCCGCACCCCGCCGCATGTCGCCACGCTGGTCACGGTGACCGGGCTTTCTGCGCTGACGATGAACGTCTTCCTGCCCTCGCTGCCGGCGATGACGGAGTGGTTCGCCACCGACTACCGGCTGATGCAGCTTTCGGTCTCGCTCTACCTCGGGGTCAGCGCGGCCTTGCAGATCGTCATCGGCCCGGTTTCCGACCGGTTCGGGCGCCGCTCGGTGCTGCTCTGGTCCTTCGCGCTCTTCCTCGTCGCCACCGCCGGCACGCTTCTGGCCGGCGACGTCACCACCTTCCTCGCCTTCCGCATGATGCAGGCGGTGATCGCCGCCGGCATGGTGCTGAGCCGCGCGGTGATCCGCGACATGGTGCCGGCCGAGCAGGCCGCCTCGATGATCGGCTACGTGACGATGGGCATGGCCTTTGTGCCGATGGTCGGCCCGATGATCGGCGGCGCGCTCGACGAGGCGTTCGGCTGGCAGGCGAACTTCGCCCTGCTCTTCCTCCTCGGCCTTGGCATCCTGTGGATGATCTGGGCCGACCTCGGCGAAACCGCGGCGGGCCACCGCGCCCGCTTTGCCGACCAGGCGCGCCAATATCCCGAGCTTCTCGCCTCGCCGCGGTTCTGGGGCTACTGCCTCGCCGCCGCCTTCGCCTCGGGCGCGTTCTACGCCTATCTCGGCGGCGCCCCCTATGTCGGCAGCGAGGTCTTCCACCTGCCGCCCGGGCGCCTCGGCCTCTACCTCGGCGCACCGGCGCTCGGCTATGCCGCCGGCAACTTCCTCGCCGGGC
>JBDHSQ010000044.1:0-27413 GCA_039808285.1 Paracoccaceae bacterium | reverse complement strand
CCGGAGCGGGGGCCGTGGCTGCGGATGCGGCGGCGGCCGGCGCTGTGCGCGCGGCCTCCACATCCGCCTTGACGATCCGGCCGTGCGGGCCGGAGCCGGCGAGCGCGGCGAGGTCGATCCCCCTCTCCCTTGCCAGCCGCCGGGCGAGAGGCGACGCGATCACCCGCTGGCCGGACGGGACAGGGCCCTTGGCCGGGGCGGGGGATTGCGTGGGTTGGGCGGGTGCCGCCGGGGCCCCGGCCTTCGCCGGGGCGGGTTCCGGGGCAGCCTTGGCGGAGGCGGTCCTGGGCGGCGCCTCGGTGCTTTCGCTCTCCTCGACCATGACCGCGATCGGCGTGTTGACCTTCACGCCCGCGGTGCCCTCGGCGACGAGGATGCGGCCGATCACGCCCTCGTCGACCGCCTCGAACTCCATCGTCGCCTTGTCGGTCTCGATCTCGGCGAGGATGTCGCCGGCCGAAACCGTGTCGCCCTCCTTCACCAGCCATTTCGCGAGCGTCCCCTCCTCCATCGTGGGAGAGAGCGCGGGCATCAGGATTTCGGTCGCCATCTTCTCCCCCTCAGCGATAGGTGACTTTGCGCGCCGCTTCGACGACCTCGTCCGCCGTCACCAGCGCGAGTTTCTCGAGGTTCGCCGCATAGGGCATCGGCACGTCCTTGCCGGTGCAGTTGATCACCGGCGCGTCGAGCCAGTCGAATGCCTCCTGCATCAGCACGGCCGAGATGTGGTTGCCGATCGAGCAGACCGGCCAGCCTTCCTCGACGGTGACGCAGCGGTTGGTCTTCATGACCGAGCGGATCACCGTGGCGGTGTCCATCGGGCGCAGTGTCCGGAGGTCGATGACCTCGGCGTCGATCCCTTCCGCCGCGAGCTTCTCGGCCGCCTCCATCGTGTGGCTCATGCCGATGCCGAAGGAGACGAGCGTCACGTCGGTGCCCTCGCGCCGGATCTTCGCCTTGCCGAAGGGGATGGTGAAATCCGCCATGTCAGGCACCTCGAAGGAGCGGCCATACATGATCTCGTTTTCCAGGAAGATCACCGGGTTGGGGTCGCGGATCGCCGTTTTCAGCAGCCCCTTGGCATCGGCCGCCGACCAGGGCTGGACGACCTTGAGGCCGGGGATCTGCGCATACCACGCCGCATAGTCCTGGCTGTGCTGGGCGGCCACCCGCGCCGCGGCGCCGTTCGGCCCGCGGAAGACGATCGGGCAGCCCATCTGGCCCCCCGACATGTAGAGCGTCTTGGCGGCAGAGTTGATGATCTGGTCGATCGCCTGCATGGCGAAGTTGAAGGTCATGAACTCGACGACGGGCCTCAGCCCGCCGAAGGCCGAGCCCACCGCGATCCCGGCGAAGCCGTGTTCGGTGATCGGCGTGTCGATCACCCGCTTCGGCCCGAACTGGTCGAGAAGCCCCTGGCTGATCTTGTAGGCGCCCTGATACTCGCCCACCTCCTCGCCCATCAGATAGACGCTCTCGTCGCGCGCCATCTCCTCGGCCATCGCCTCGCGCAGCGCCTCGCGCACGGTCATGGTCTTCGTCGCCGTGCCTTCGGGCCAGTCGGGCGTCGTGTCCGCGGCCGGCGGGGCAGGCGGGGCGGACGGGGCGGACGGGGCCGCCGCCCGTGCCGGCGCGGGGGCCTCTGCCTTCGCGGGGGTGGCTTCGGCCCTGGCTTCGGGCGCCTCGGCCTTCGGCGCGGACGCGGCGCTCTCGCCCTCCTCGACCAGCACCGCGATCGGGGTGTTGACCTTCACCCCCTCGGTCCCCTCGGCCACGAGGATGCGGCCGATGGTGCCCTCGTCGACCGCCTCGAACTCCATCGTCGCCTTGTCGGTCTCGATCTCGGCGATGATCTGGCCGGCGGTCACGCGGTCGCCCTCCTTCACCAGCCATTTCGCCAGCCGGCCCTCCTCCATCGTGGGGGACAGCGCGGGCATCAGGATTTCGGTCGCCATGATTCTCTCCCCCTCAGGCGTAGATGTCGGTCCAGAGTTCCGACACGTCGGGCTCCGGGCTCTCGCGCGAGAATTCGGCGGCCTCGTTGACGATGGCCTTGATCTCGCGGTCGATCGCCTTCAGGTCGTCGTCGCTGGCGTGCTTGCCTTGCAGGATCAGCTCGCGCACATGCTCGATCGCGTCGCGCTCCTCGCGCATCTTCTGCACCTCCTCGCGGGTGCGGTATTTCGCCGGGTCCGACATCGAATGGCCGCGGTAGCGGTAGGTCTTGACCTCGAGGATGTAGGGACCGTCGCCGGCGCGGCAGTGCGCCACGGCCTTCTCCCCCGCCGCCTTGACCGCCAGCACGTCCATGCCGTCGACGATCTCTCCGGGGATGCCGAACGCCTCGCCCCGGATGTAGAGGTCGGGCGTCGAGGTCGAGCGGCGCTGTGCGGTGCCCATCGCATACTGGTTGTTCTCGATCACGAAGATCACCGGCAGCTTCCACAGGGCGGCCATGTTGAAGGTCTCGTAGACCTGGCCCTGGTTGGCCGCGCCGTCGCCGAAATAGGCGAAGGTCACCCGGCCGTTCTCCAGGTAGCGGTCGGCGAAGGCGAGGCCGGCGCCGAGCGGCACCTGGGCGCCGACGATGCCGTGGCCGCCGTAGAAATGCCTCTCCTTGGAGAACATGTGCATCGAGCCGCCCTTGCCCTTGGAAAGGCCGCCCTCGCGCCCGGTCAGCTCGGCCATGACCCCCTTCGGGTCCATGCCGCAGGCGAGCATGTGGCCGTGGTCGCGGTAGGAGGTGATCCGCTTGTCGCCCTCTTCCGCCGCCGCCTCGAGCCCGACGACGACCGCCTCCTGGCCGATGTAGAGATGGCAGAACCCGCCGATCAGACCCATGCCGTAGAGCTGGCCGGCCTTCTCCTCGAATCGCCGGATCAGCAGCATGTCGCGGTAATAGGCCAGCAGGTCGTCCCTGGAAGTATTTGATTTCGCGGTGGTCTTTCGCGCCGCCATGCCTGCGCCCTCCCGGTGGCAAAAGATAGTTCAACGTTAAACTAATTATACAGGCAATGTCCGCCCGTAGCGAGAACTATTTGACGCGGCGGTGTTTTCCCTGCCGGGCGCCAGGTCCCGAAGGCATCATTGACCAGAACGGCCGGCGCGTCATGTCATTTCTGATGGAACGGGAGGTGCCGGAGGGGCAGGGCCTCAGTGGATCACGATCTCGTCGGCGCGGACGAGGCCGAGCACGTTGCGCGCCCGTTCGTCGAGAAGATCGAGATCGAGGTAGGTGTCCGACAGCCTGTGCGTTAGGTTCTCCATCCGCGCGACTTCGGTCTTCAGGCGGTCGCGTTCGGCCTGAAGCGTCTCCTTCTCCGCCGTCGCCTGAACCCGGCGGAAGACGCCGAAATCGCCCTGCACCGCGGCGAAGGTGAAATAGAAACCGAGACACAGCGCCCCCGTGCCCGCAAGCACCGCTCCGATCGCCGGCTGTTTCCGGGGTCCGCTCATCGCCTGCCTCATCCATCCGCCTCTGCCGGGCGGGCTTCGGAGAGGATGCCACAACACTTTCGCAAAGGGAATCCCCTTTGCGAAAAAAGCGCGTGGCGGCCGCACCTTAGCCCGCGACCGAGGCGTCGTAGACCGACTGGATGGTGGCGTCGAGAACGCGATTGAACTCGGCGTCGGATTGCCGGGCCGAAAGCCCCTCGGTCAGCGCGCGCGAGAAGCTGGCGATGACGCCGGCGTTCTTCGCCAGGATGGCGTTTGCCTCGTCGCGCGTGTAGCCGCCCGACAGGGCGACGACGCGCATCACCTTCGGATGGTCGACAAGCGGCTTGTAGAGGTTCGCCCTGGTGGGCAGCGTCAGCTTCAGCATCACCTCGGTGCCCTCGGGCAGGGTGTCGAGCGCCTTCAGGATCTCGGTCAGCAGGATCGTCTCTGCCTCGGCCTTGTCGGGGATGGAGATCGTCACCTCGGGCTCGATGATCGGCATCAGCCCGTGCGCCAGAACCTGGCGGGCCACCTCGAACTGCTGGGCGACGTTGGCGGCGATGCCGCCGGGGTTGGCCGCGTCGATGACCGAGCGTTCCTTGGTGCCGAAGATCCCCTTCGCCGCCGCGCGTTCCAGAAGCGCGTCGAGCCCCGGCATCGGCTTCATCAGCCGCACGCCATCCCTTTCCTCCTCCAGCCCCCTGTCGATCTTCAGGAACGGCACCACGCCGCGGTCCTGCCACAGGAACTCGGCCGCCGGCTTGCCGGCGATCGTGCCGTCCATCGTCCTTTCGAACAGGATGGCGCCGATCACGCGCTTGCCGTCGAAGGCGGGCGAGGTGGCGATGCGCGACCGCATCTGGTGGATGAGCGCGAACATCTCGTCATCGGTCTTCCAGGCGTCGGCGCCGATGCCGTAGAGCTTCAGCGCCTTGGGGGTGGAACCGCCGCTCTGGTCCAGGGCGGCGATGAAGCCCTTGCCCTTGCGCATCTGATCCGTCTGCTTCTGCCGTGACATGATGACCTCCGCTCAAACCGCCCCCGGGGGCCGGCGCCCGTTTCCCCGCTTCTAGGCGAGTGGGCGCGCCCATGCAAACATGGTGACGCTAACGCGTGCCGCTCCGCCAGGCCCGAGGGAAACAATCCCCCGGAACCGGCGCGCGAGATGGCGTCACTTCAGGAAGATCGCTGCAATCCGCGGCACCAGTGCCCGCGGTGCGAACCGCGGCCCGACCGAAAAGAGCCAGTTGGCGAGCCCCGTCACCTTGACCCGCCGGCCGCGCTGCATCGCGCGCCACCCGGCCTGCGCCACCCGCGGCGCGGCGGCCGGCCGCAGGGCGGTGAAAAGCGTGATTCCCTCAATTCCGGCGTCTTTCGCGAAATTCGTCCGTGTCGCCCCGGGGCAGAGAGTCGTGATCGTCACCGGCGTGCCGCGCAGCTCCTCCGCCACCGCCTCGCCGAGCGACAGCACATAGGCCTTGGTCGCGTGATAGACGGCCATGTTCGGCCCCGGCATGAACCCCGCCGTCGAGCCCACGTTGAGGATGCGTCCGCCGCCCTGCTGCACCATATGCGCGACGGCCCGCTTGGTGAGGATCGTCAGCGCCACCACGTTGACCATGACCGAAGCCCGCTCCCGGTCGAAGTCCGGCCCGGAGAAGGGGCCGTTCCGCCCGAGGCCCGCGTTGTTCACGACGATCTCGACATGCCGCCTGAGCACCGCCTTGCGCCAGAGCGTCTCGACCGCTTCGGGGTCGGACAGGTCGAGAGGCCAGACTTCGACGGCGACCCCGTGGCGGGCGCGAAGCTCCTCGGCCAGCCGCTCCATCTTCGCGCCCTGCCGGGCGACGAGGATCAGGTCGCGCCCCTCGGCCGCTGCCAGCCGGGCAAACTCCACGCCGAGCCCTTCCGAGGCGCCGGTGATCAGCGTCCATTTCGCGGCCATGTCGCCCCTCCCGCTCTGCGCGTCGAAAACCAGACTGCCCGGGTCACTTCGTGAAGCCGGGTTTCCGCAAGATTGCGGGCAACGTGACGGCGGCTCAGGTTTCCAGCGCGGCGACGCCGGGCAGAACCTTCCCCTCCATCCACTCCAGGAACGCCCCGCCCGCGGTCGAAATGTAGCTGAAGTCGTCCGCAACGCCGGCCTTGTTCAGCGCTGCGACCGTGTCGCCGCCGCCGGCGACCGAGACCAGCCGGCCGCCACGGGTCAGGTCGGCGGCCTTGCGCGCCGCGGCGTTGGTCGCCGCATCGAAGGGCGGCATCTCGAAGGCGCCGAGCGGGCCGTTCCAGATCAGCGTGCGGCAGCGGGTGAAGACCTCGACGATCGCATCGACCGTCGCGGGCCCCGCATCGAGGATCATCGCGTCCGCCGGGCAGGCCTCGGCGGCAACCGTCTCGTGCGCCGCCCCCGCCTTGAACTCGCGCGCGATCACCACGTCGACGGGCAGGTGGATCGAACAGCCGCGATCCCGCGCCTTGTCGAGTATGGCCCGCGCCGTCTCGGCCATGTCGCGTTCAGCCAGCGAGGTGCCGACCTCCGCCCCCTTGGCGACGAGGAAGGTGTTGGCCATGCCGCCGCCGATCACCAGGTGATCGACCTTCTCGACGAGATTGCCGAGAAGGTCGAGCTTGGTCGATACCTTGGCGCCCCCCACGACTGCGACCACCGGCCGCTCGGGATCGCCCAGCGCGGCGTTCAGCGCCTTGAGTTCCGCCTCCATCAGCCGCCCCGCGCAGGCCGGCATCAGATGCGCGATGGCCTCGGTCGAGGCATGGGCCCGGTGGGCGGCCGAGAAGGCATCGTTGACGTAGACCTGGCCAAGGGCGGCAAGGGCCGCAGCCATCGCCGGGTCGTTCTTCTCCTCGCCCGGGTGGAAGCGCGTGTTCTCCAGAAGCAGTACGTCGCCGGGCCGCATCGCGGCCACCGCCTTCTTCGCGGGCCCGCCGATGCAATCCTCGGCGAAGGCGACCGTCCGGCCCAGCGCCGCCTCCAGCGCGGGAACCGTCACCCGCAGGCTCATCTCGGGCACGACCTGACCCTTGGGCCGGCCGAAATGGGCGATCAGCACCGGCTTTCCCCCCTTCGCCTGGACGTCCCGCACCGTCGGCACGATCTTCTCGATGCGGGTCGCGTCGGTGACATGGCCCGCCTCGACCGGCACGTTGATGTCGACGCGGATCAGAACCGTCTTGTCCGTCATCTCGATGTCGTCGATCGTCTTCCAGCGCATGGCGAATCCTTCCGTCCCGGCAATTTTCCGCAAATCTAGCGGCCCCGGCCGGGCAATCCTAGGGATAGCCCCGCCCGCCGCGTCGCTTTGCCCTTTTCATGCCGCGGTCGCGTGTTTAGGTTCGCCGCGATATGAAGGAGGCCCGAATGGCAGAGATCAAAGACCCGGAAAACACCATCATCATGACGCTGAAGGACGGCGAGGTGGTGATCGAGCTTCTGCCCGAGGTGGCGCCCAAGCACTCCGAACGGATGAAGGAACTGGCCCGCGCGGGCAAGTATGACAACGTCGCCTTCCACCGGGTGATCGACGGGTTCATGGCCCAGACCGGCGATGTCGAGCATGCCAACATGGAATCACCCGGCTACAACCCCCGCCGCGCCGGCACCGGCGGGTCGGACCTGCCCGACCTGCCGGCCGAATTCTCGCGCCTGCCGCACGACCGCGGCACGCTCGGCGCGGCGCGGTCGCAGAACCCGAATTCCGCAAACAGCCAGTTCTTCATCAATTTCAAGGACAACCACTTCCTCAACGGCCAGTATACCGTCTACGGCCGGGTGGTCTCGGGGATGGAGCATGTCGACGCGATCGCGCGGGGCGAGCCGCCGGCGGCGCCCGACCGGATGATTTCGGTGAAGGTTGCGGCCGATGTCTGATACCAATGTCTTCGTCGGCTCGATGGCCGCGGGGCTGGTTGCGCTCGGCGTCGCGGCTTTCCTCTACACCGGCAGCAACCGGGCGATGGCAGCCGAGGACGGGCCGGGCCCGAACCTCGTGATCCAGGTCGCGGGCGAGGCGGCGAACGGGACGGTGGTGATCGACCTCCTGCCCGACATCGCGCCGAAGCACGTTGCCCAGATCACCGAGCTTGCCCGGACGCACGCCTATGACAACGTGGTGTTCCATCGCGTCATCGACGGGTTCATGGCGCAGACCGGCGACGTGAAATACGGCAAGTGGGGCGAGGACCTGTCGATGGCGGGCACCGGCAAGTCCGACCTGCCGAACATCCCGGCGGAGTTCTCCGACCGCTCGTTCCAGCGCGGTGTCGTCGGCATGGCGCGGTCCTCGAACCCCAACAGCGCGAATTCGCAGTTCTTCATCATGTATGCGCCGGGCGAGTTCCTGAACGGCGAATACACCGTCGTCGGCCACGTCATCTCCGGCATGGAGGTCGTGGACGCGATCAAGAAGGGCGATCCCGACCTGAACGGCGCGGTGGAGAACCCCGACCACATGGTGACGGTGACGGTCGAGGAGTGATCCCCGGGCCCCGCGGCGGGCGGTCTCCGGGCCGCCCGTTGCGCTTTGCGGGCGGGACGCGGGCGCGATCAGCCGCCGCGCAGCCTCTTCAGCGCGGCGACGACGCGATCCGTCATGGCGCCGCAGCGCGCGCCGTCGAACGGAAAGATCGCCTCGAAGCCCCCGCGAACCCGTCGCTCCAGCGCCGCCCGCAGGCGGCGGCGTGCCCGGAACACGCGCGTTCGCACCGTGACCGGGTTCAGCGACAGATCGCGCGCGACCGCAAGCACGCTCATGCCCTCGACCTCGTGCAGAAGGAAGGACAGCCGCAGATCCGGCGGCAGTTCGGCGACGGCCTGTTCCAGAAGCGCCCGGATCTGCGTTCGCCCGAGGGCGGCGTCGGGCGATTCCGGCCGGTGCCCCGGAAAGGCGAGGACTTGCGGCGCGTCGGTCTCGGTCACGGTGTCATATTCCTGATGTGGGCTGTGCCCGCGCCTGCGCATCAGGGCGGTGTTGATCGCGATGCGCGTGACCCAGGTCGCAAGGCTGGCCGCGCCCTTGAAATCCTCCAGATGCGTGAAGGCCTTCAGGTAGGCTTCCTGCACGATCTCCTCGGCCTCGGCGTCGCTTTCGGCGATGCCGCGGGCGACCCGGAACAATCGCGGGTTCAACCGCCGGATCAGTTCGCGCACCGCAGCCTCGTGCCCCGCCAGCGCTCCGGCGACAAGGGCGTGCTCCGGTGTTGCCGGGCCTGCGCTGCGAACGTCATGTGCCTGTGGCTGCGCGCTCATCCGTCCATCTCCGTATCGACCCGGCCCTTTGCGAGGATTTCCTCGACAGAGGGCAAGGAGGCGAGGGTTTCGGGCAGCAGGTCGCCCGAATCGTCGCTCGGACCCTCCCAGCCCGGGTCGGCGGGAACGCCGACGACGAT
Source organism: Paracoccaceae bacterium (assembly GCA_039808285.1). Lineage (GTDB taxonomy): Bacteria > Pseudomonadota > Alphaproteobacteria > Rhodobacterales > Rhodobacteraceae > Albidovulum. The sequence continues at coordinate 18,572 of JBDHSQ010000044.1, read as the reverse complement.
ACGCCCCGCCATCCCGGCCATTTCATGCGGCACACAATAGTAGTCATAGACGCCCGGCACGGTCAGCGTGACCTCGAAGCTCTCGTCCGGCAACAGGTAATCGCTGTCCCAGGGCTGCGCGGCCTTCGGGATGCGCCGCTTCCGGTCGAAGAGGTCGGGATGGTATGCCGTGGAGGTGTGGCTGTTGCCCTGGTCCCGGTTGACGAACCGAAGCGTCGTGCCCGGTGACACTGCCAGCCCGCGCGGCGAGAACCAGACATGGTCTCCGCGCGCGGTCCCCCGCATCTCGACGGTCTCGACGGGGGCCGCCAGCAGCCGGCCGGGCATCGTGAGGGTGGCGAGTGCGCCACCCCCGAGGGCCAGGACCAAACGACGCGACGGCCTCATTTCGCAAGCCGCGCCTTGGCGTCGGGGTCGTGATAGAGCACCACATGGGCGTGCGGTTTCTCGACGCCGGGATGGCCCGCGTTGTAATAGATGTCGACGCCGGTGACCGTCTGCGACCCAAGGCCGAGGTCGTTGAAGGCAGTGCCGCTCTGGAGATCTTCCAGCGGAACCATGTAGACCGTCGCCGAAAGCCTGCCGTCGTGATCATAGGCCAGGAACGGCCCCGCAGGCAGTTTCGCGGGATCCACGAACAAAGTCCCGAGGCCCGGGATGAAGGCCGGCAGCGGCAATGCATCGCTGACCTGGACGTAAGGGGCGCCCGGAGGCGATTTCTCCGCGGCGTTCTGGTCCTGGGCCATCGAGGCACCCGCGAACGCGATCAAGAGCGCGGCTGCCGGCAGGAGGGATCTGGTCATGTCTCGTCCTTTCATGGCGTGTCGGCGCCCGTCCGGGGCACCTGAAGCGTTTGATGCGGCGAAAGGGAAAATGTTCCCGCGAAAGTTCCCGCGACGGCGGTGCCTTCTTCGCCGGTCCCTGTCGGCGCGCACGGGACGCCGCGTCTCCGGCTGACGGCCCGGTGGCCCCCGGGGGCAGGCCGAGGCTGCCGCGGTTCCTGCGCGACGGGCGAGGCTCAGAGCCAGGCCATCCGGCTGCTTGATCGGACCCGGCCCGCCGTCGGCGATCCCGGAAGGCCGTCCGCGCCCCACGCGTAGCGGCCGCCCGCGTCAGGATCGCCTTCAGGCTGCCGTCAGGGTGCGGCGCGCAGAGGCCGGCGCGGAGGAACAGGGGCGCATTCCGCTCCACGGCGACGAGCCAGCGCCGCCGCCTGCCCATCCGTTCCTGATCGCCCGAAGCCAGGGTCGCGCAGCGCCCGCGATCCCGCCCGGCATGGAAGGCCGGCTTTCCGGCGGTGTTCTCGATCCTCGCGTTGAAGGTCGTGGCCTTCGGTTCGGCCGTCCCGCCCCGGAAGAGGGGGGGGATGGACCGGCAGCGCGCCGTGGCGGCGGCAAGCCCGCCGGGCGCCGCGGCCGCCAGGTCGATCGTCCCGGCAGGCTGATGTTGTAGCGCACCCGCGTCGTCGCGCCGCGCACGATCGAAAGCGCCCCGTGGCAGTTGGCCCGGTTCTCGTCGCCGGTCATGAATCGCCCGCAGATCGGCCAAGCCTCGTGCGGCGTCACCGTGAAGGAAACGTTCCCCTCAGCCCAGCACCACCAGCGCGTGGCGCTTCCTGCCGGCGGTCAGCTTCACCGGGTCGACCAGTTCGCCTGCGCCGAAGAGGAGGCCGGCGTCGGTGACGAGGTCGTCGTTCACCCGCGCGCCGCCTTCGGCGATCAGCCGCTTGGCCTCCTTGCCCGACTTCGCCAGCCCCGAGCGGACGAAGAGCTGGGCGACGCTGATCCCGTCCGCCACCTCGGCCGGCGACAGCGTCAGCGTCGGCAGGTCGTCGCCGACGCCGCCCCGCTCGAAGACCTCGCGCGCGGTGGCCTCCGCCGCCGCGGCCGCTTCCGACCCGTGCAGGAGCGCGGTCGCGAGGTTCGCCAGCGCGATCTTCGCCGCGTTGATCTCGGCGCCGCCGAGCGCGCCGAGCCGGTCGCATTCCGCCACCGGAAGCTCGGTGAAGATCTTCAGGAAGCGGCCGACGTCGGCATCCGCGGTGTTGCGCCAGAACTGCCAGAACTCGTAGGGCGAAAGCATCCCGGCGCTGAGCCAGACCGCGCCCGCCGCCGACTTGCCCATCTTGCGCCCGTCGCTCGTCGTCAGGAGCGGCGTCGTCAGCCCGTAGATTTCCCGGTCGAGCACCCGGCGGGTCAGGTCGATGCCGTTGACGATGTTGCCCCACTGGTCGGAGCCGCCCATCTGCAACAGGCAGCCGTAGCGGCGGTTCAGCTCGAGGAAGTCGTAGGCCTGGAGGATCATGTAGTTGAACTCGAGGAACGACAGCGACTGCTCGCGGTCGAGCCGCGACTTCACGCTCTCGAACGACAGCATCCGGTTGACGCTGAAATGCCGGCCGATGTCGCGCAGGAAGTCGAGGTAGTTGAGCCGGTCGAGCCATTCGGCATTGTTCAGCATCAGCGCATCCGTCGCGCCATCGCCGTAGGACAGGTAGCGGGCGAAGACGTCCTTCATGCCGGCGATGTTGGCGTCGATCTGTGCGGGTGTCAGCAGCGGCCGCTCCTCGGCGCGGAAGCTCGGGTCGCCCACCTTGGTGGTGCCGCCGCCCATCAGCGTGATCGGCCTGTGGCCGGTCTTCTGGAGCCAGCGCAGCACCATGATGTTCATCAGATGGCCGACATGGAGCGAGGCGGCGGTCGCGTCATAGCCGATGTAGGCCGGCACCATGCCCTTCACCAAAGCTTCGTCCAGCCCCTGGATGTCGGTGCAGTCGGCGAGGAAGCCGCGCTCGATCATCACGCGCAGGAAGTCGGATTTCGGGTGGTAGGTCATTGCCGGATCGTCCATTCTGCGATTGAAGGCCGGTATATCGGCGCGGGGCGCCAAGGGAAAGGGCCAAGGGGGGCGGGATGTTGCAGGCGGAGCCTGTCTGGGCGCTCGGCACGATGTCGGGAACATCGCTCGACGGGGTCGACGCGGCGCTCCTTCACACCGACGGCGAGCGGATCCTGGCCTTCGGCGAAACCGCCTACCGCCCCTATTCGGCCGCGGACCGCGAGACCATCCGCGCCGCGCTTGGCCGCTGGCCGGGCGAGCCGGGGGTGGCGGAAGCGGCCGAGGTGGTGGAGACGGCCCATGCCGCGGTGATGGCGCCCCTGGCGGCGCGGGCCGAGATCGCGGGCTTCCACGGCCAGACGCTCGCCCACGATCCGGCCGGCAGGCGCACCCACCAGGCGGGCGACGGGCAGGTGCTGGCCGAGGTGCTCGGCCTGCCGGTGGTCTGGGATTTCCGCTCGGCCGACATGCGGCTGGGCGGGCAGGGGGCGCCCTTGGCCCCCTTCTTCCACTTCGCCTGCGCCCGGTGGATCGGCGCCGCGGCGCCGGTCGCCTTCCTCAACCTCGGCGGCGTCGGCAACCTCACCTGGCTCGACCCGCGCGCGCCCGCGCCCGATGCGCCCGGCGCCTGCCTCGCCTTCGATACCGGTCCCGCGAATGCGCCGGTGAACGACCTGATGCAGGCGCGGCTGGGGCGCGACCGCGACGAGGGCGGCGCGCTCGCGGCCCAAGGCGATCCCGACGACAGGGTGGTGGCCCGTTTCCTGCGCCATCCGCACTTCTTCCGGATGCCGCCGAAGTCGCTCGACCGCAACGATTTCGCCGCACTTCTCGACGCGGTGGCGGGGCTTTCCGATGCCGACGCCGCGGCGACGCTGACCGCCGCCGCCGCCGCCGCCGTGGCGAAGGGCGCCGAGCATTTCCCCGCGCCGGTCGCGCGCGTGCTGGTCACCGGCGGCGGGCGGCTGAACGCCACGCTGATGGCGATGATCGCGGCGCTTCTCGACTGCCCGGTGGAGCCGGTGGAGGCGGCGGGCCTCGACGGCGACATGCTCGAGGCGCAGGCCTTCGCCCATCTGGCGGTGCGCGTCGCCCGGGGCCTGCCGACCTCCTGCCCCGGCACCACCGGGGTCGCCGCCGCGGTGGGCGGAGGCAGGATCAGCCGGCCCGGGCGCGGCTAGCCGCGCCGGTGTCAGCGGCGCGCGCGCCGCGCCTGGCCGATCATGGCGAAGGTGTAAAGCACAAGTGCCGCCCAGATCAGCGGGAAGGCGATCGCCTGCGCCCGGCCGAACGGCTCGCCGAACATGAAGACCGCGATCAGGAAGATCATCGTCGGCGCGATATACTGCATGATCGCGATCGTCGAAAGCGTCAGCCGCTTGGCGGCATTGGCATAGAAGATCAACGGCACCGCGGTGACCGCGCCGCAACCCAGAAGCATCGCGGTGTCGAAGGGAACGTCTTGCATGAAATGGCTCTGCCCGGTGAGTGACAGGCGGATCATGTAGCCGAGCGCGAAGGGCGCCAGCACCAGGATTTCCAGCATGAAACCCTGGTTCGGGCCGATCGGCAGAGACCTCTTGAAGAAGGCATAGACCCCCCAGGTCAGCGGCAGGCTGAGCGCCACGACCGGAAGGTGGCCGACCTCCCAGGTCAGGATCGCGACGGCGATGCAGGCGAGGCCGATCGCCAGCCATCGCGCCGGCAGAAGCCGTTCGTGCAGCAGCACCCGGCCGAGGAAGATCGAGAACAGCGGGTTGATGTAGTAGCCCAGCGCGGCGTCGAGCGCATGGCCCGCCCCGATCGCCCAGACGTAGATGCCCCAGTTCAGCGACACGATGGCGGCGGTCAGGGCGCCCATGCCGAGCATCCTCGGCGTCCGCAGCGCGCGGGCGAGGTCGGCGGTGCGGCCGGTGGCCACCAGAACCGCGCCGGCGACGGGGACCGACCAGACAATCCGATGCGCGACGACCTCGGCGGGCGCGATATGGGCCAGCGCCTTCATGTAGAAGGGCAGGAAGCCCCAGAACACATAGGTCGCGAGCGCGAGGAGAAAGCCGGGAAGGCTGTCTCCGTCCTGATGGCGGGGCTGGGTGGTCTCGGTCATGCGGCGCTCCTCGGGCGGCGCCCCGTGCCTAGCGCAAGGCCGTGGCGGCCGCCACCGGGGCGATTGTGTCAGGCACAATCCGGCCGGCGGAATCCCCCGAACGGCCCGTCCGGGTGCCGTGCGCCGGGAAGGGCCGGCGGTGGCAGGCGGCGCATTCCGGTGCTAAACTCCTGTCGTGGAGAGCGCTATGAGCCCGGCTCGTCAGCGCTAACGAAGAGTTGGCGTTCAGCGGAGCGACGCACATGGCCTCCAGAGTGATTCCGGTCGAGCCCTTCGACCTGGTCGTCTTCGGCGGCACCGGCGATCTGGCGCGGCGGAAGATCCTGCCCGGGCTCTACCGGCGCTTCGTCGCCGGCCAGATTCCCGACACCTCGCGGATCATCGGCGCGGCGCGGGGCGAGATGGACGACGCGGGCTTCCGCGGGTTCGTCGCCGATACCCTTGGGGAATTCCTGCCCGCGGCGAAGCGGGAGGGCGACACCGTCGCGAGGTTTCTCGCCCATCTTCACTACGTCCCGCTCGACGCGAAGGGCGAGGGCGGCTGGGACGGTCTTGCCCGTCTCGTCCGCCGCGACGTCGTGCAGGCCTTCTACTTCTCGGTCGCGCCCGTGCTCTTCGGCGATCTCGCCGAACGGCTCCACCGTTTCCGGATCGCGGCGCCCGACGCGCGCATCGTGGTCGAAAAGCCCTTCGGGCGCGACCTTGAAAGCGCGCGCGCGCTCAACGCGACGCTGGCCGAGCATTTCGACGAAGGCCAGATCTACCGCATCGACCACTACCTCGGGAAGGAGACCGTCCAGAACCTGATGGCGGTCCGTTTCGCCAACATCCTGTTCGAGCCCCTGTGGAACGCACGGCACGTCGACCACGTCCAGATCACCGTGGCCGAGACGGTGGGCGTCGGCGGGCGCGGCGCCTATTACGACAAGGCGGGTGCGATGCGGGACATGGTGCAGAATCACCTGATGCAGCTTCTCTGCCTGATCGCGATGGAACCGCCCTACCGCTTCGATCCCGACGCCGTGCGGGATGAAAAGCTGAAAGTGATCCACGCGCTCCAGCCGGTGCGCCCGGAGGACATCGTGCGCGGCCAGTATCGCGGCGGCGCGGGAAAGGGCGCGGGGGGCGAGCCCTCCTATGTCGAGGACGCCGAAAACCCCCGTTCGCGGACCGAAAGCTACATCGCGATGAAGGTGGAGATCGCCAACTGGCGCTGGAAAGGCACGCCCTTCTACCTGCGCACCGGCAAGAAGCTGCGTGCCCGCGCCTCGGAGATCGCTGTCGTCTTCAAGGAGGTGCCACATTCGATCTTCGGCGAGGAGGAGGGATGGCGCGAGAACGTGCTGTCGATCCGGCTCCAGCCGAACGAGGGGATGACGCTTTCGGTGATGATCAAGGAGCCGGGGCCGGGGGGGATGCGCCTGACCGAGGTGCCGCTCGACATGTCCTTCGCCGAGGCGCTGGGCGAGGAGGGGGCCGACATCCCCGACGCCTACGAACGGCTGATCATGGACGTGATCCGGGGCAACCAGACGCTGTTCATGCGCGGCGACGAGGTCGAGGCAGCCTGGGCCTGGACCGATCCGGTGATCGCCGGCTGGGAGGCGCGCGGCGACCGGCCCAGGGGCTACGATCCCGGCTCATCCGGCCCGGAGGATGCGCTGATGCTCCTGCACCGCGACGGCCGTCGCTGGCGGGAAATCCGGGAATGAGCGCCGGCCCTGCATTCTGCACCGGCCGGGGGAGGTGACAGATGGAACTCGTCGAGTATCCCGACCGCGAACTGATGATGATCTCGCTCGCGGACCGGCTCGGAAGCGAGCTTGCGACGGCGCTCCGCGGCAAGGAGCGCGTGAGCTTCTGCGTGCCGGGCGGCACCACCCCGGGGCCGGTCTTCGACACGCTCTCGGGCATCAACATCGACTGGGGCCGCGTGACGGTGTTCCCGAACGATGAACGCTGGGTGCCGGAAACCCATGAACGATCGAACGCAAGGCTGGTGCGGCAAAGGCTTCTCGCGGGGCGCGCGGCCGCGGCAACCTTCGTGCCGCTCTATGCCGCCACGCCAGAGCCCGAAGCGGCGCTCGATGCGCTGGCCGGGGCGCTTTCGCCACATCTGCCGATCGATGTGCTGCTGCTCGGCATGGGGACCGACATGCACACCGCCTCGCTCTTCCCGGGTGCCGACCGGCTGGCCGAGGCGCTGGCGCCCGACGCCCCGGCCCTGATGGCGCTGCGGGCCCCGGGCGCGGGCGAACCCCGGGTGACGCTGACGGCGCGCGTGCTGGCCGACGCGATGGCCTGCCACATCCTCATCACCGGGGCGGACAAGCGTGCCGCCCTCGACCGTGCCCAGGGACTTGCGCCCGAGGAAGCGCCGGTCAGGGCTGTCCTGGCCAATGCGACCGTGCACTGGGCGGAATGAACCCGACAACAGGGAAGACGACATGAGCCTCTGGGACGACCTGCGCTTTCACCATGCCGCCCATGCGGGCCGGCCGATCCTGTCGCTCTTCGAGGGCGCCGACCGCGCGCGGCATTTCTCGATCCGCGACGGCGGGCTTCTCTTCGACTACTCCAGAACCGCGATCGACGCCCGTGCGCGCGGCCTGCTGATCCGCCTTGCCGAGGCCGCGGGCGTGGCCCAGCGGCGGGAGGCGATGTTCGGCGGCGCGAAGATCAACGAGACCGAGGGCCGCGCCGTCCTCCATACGGCGCTGCGCAACCTCGACGGGTCCGTGACCGTGGACGGTCGCGACGTGATGCCGGAGGTGCGCGCGATCCACGCCCGCTGCGAGGCTTTCGCCCGCGATGTCCGCGACGGGGGCTTCACCGGGCAGGGCGGGCGGGTCACCGATGTCGTCAACATCGGCATCGGCGGGTCCGACCTTGGCCCGGCGATGGCCTGCCTTGCGCTTTCGCCCTATGCCGACGGCCCGCGGGCGCATTTCGTCTCCAACGTCGACGGGGCGCATGTCCATGACGTGCTGGCGTTGCTGGACCCGGAGACGACGCTGGTGATCGTCGCCTCCAAGACCTTCACCACGATCGAGACGATGACCAATGCCGCGGCCGCGCGGGCCTGGTTGGCGGCCGGGGTCGCCGACCCCGCGGCGCAGTTCGCCGCCGTCTCGACCGCGCTCGACCGCACCGCCGCCTTCGGCATCGCGCCGGAACGCGTCTTCGGCTTCGCCGACTGGGTCGGCGGGCGCTATTCGGTCTGGGGGCCGGTCGGGCTTTCGCTGATGATCGCCATCGGGCCTGAAAACTTCGCCGGTTTCCTCGCCGGCGGCGCGGCGATGGACGCGCATTTCCGCGAGGCCCCCTTCACCGAGAACATGGCGGTCATGCTCGCGCTCACCGGCATCTGGCACAACCAGATCTGCGGCCACGCCACCCGCGCCGTGCTGCCCTACGAACAGCGCCTCGCCCGGCTTCCCGCCTATCTCCAGCAGTTGGAGATGGAATCGAACGGCAAGCGCGTGGCGATGGACGGCAGCGACCTGACGCTTCCCTCCGGCCCGGTGGTCTGGGGCGAACCCGGCACCAACGGCCAGCACGCGTTCTACCAGCTCATCCACCAGGGCACGCGGGTGATCCCCTGCGAATTCCTCGTCGGACGCGAAGGGCACGAGCCCGGACTTGCGCACCAGCACCGGCTTCTGGTGGCCAACTGCCTCGCCCAGTCCGAAGCCCTCCTGCGCGGCCGGACGCTGGACGAGGCGCGGGCGATCCTGGCGGCGAAGGGCCTGACCGGCGAGGAACTCGACCGTCAGGCGCGCCACCGCGTCTTCCCCGGCAACCGCCCCTCGACCACGCTCGCCTATCCGAAGCTCACGCCCTTCGTCCTGGGCCAGATCGTGGCGCTCTACGAACACCGGGTGTTCGTGGAAGGCGTGATCCTCGGGATCAACTCCTTCGATCAGTGGGGGGTGGAGCTTGGCAAGGAACTCGCGCTCGCGCTGGAACCGATCCTTGCCGGCCGCGAAAGCGCCGACGGCAAGGACGGCTCCACCCGGCAACTGGTCGGATTTCTCCGCTGACGGGCCTCAGGCCCCGGCCAGCAGGCGGGCACAGCCGGTGAGCGCGGCGTAATCGTCCTCGATGATCGACACCGGGAACGCCGCTGCCAGAGAGGTGAACCGCCCCTTGTCGCGGAACGCGGCGGCAAGGCCGAAGCGGTCGTAATGCGCCGTGAAGGCGCGCGCCACGCCGCCGATCAGGTAGATGCCGCCGAAGGGCAGGTGGATCAGCGCGAGGTCGCCCGCGACCGTGCCCAGGAGGCGGACAAAGGTCCGCCCCGTCCTCTCCGCCACCGGGTCGCCCCCGGCACCGATCGCCGCCATGATCGCCGAGGCGTCAAGGCTCCCGTTCCGCCCCGCTTCGCGCGCGGCCCAGGCGTGAAGCCGTTCGAGCCCGCGGCCCGACAGCACGTCCTCCACCCCGGCGAAACCATGCGCCGTCTCGACGAAGCGCATCAGGTGCAGGTCCGCCTCGCTGCGGACAGGCAGCGTCGCATGGCCGCATTCCGAGGCGGTGACGAGCCGGCCTGCGGGGCCGTCGTGGACCACGGCGGCGTTGAAGCCGGTGCCGACGCCGATCACCAGTTGCGGCGTCGCCGCGGGCTGGGCCGCTGCCTGCGGGATCACCGGCCGCAGGCAACCGGCGGCGATATGGCCGAGCGCGTGGCCTTGCGCCTGAAGGTCGTTGATCACCGCGACATGGCGCGCGCCGGTCGCGGCCGCGATCCCGCCGCGGCCGATGGTCCAGTCGAGATTGGTCAGCCGCGCCTCCTCACCCTCCACGGGACCGGCGACGGCCGCGCAGGCGCCCGCGACCTCGGGGCTGCCCTTGTCGGTCAGGTAGTCGCGCAGGATCGCGTCGAGGCCGGAATTGCCGGCATTGGCAAAGCGCCGGATCGAGGCGCGATCGACGATGCCGTCCCGTGCCAGCGCGACGCGGGTGTTGGTGCCGCCGACGTCGGCCACGAGGGAAAGTGTCTGAGCCAAGGGCAGCCTCTCGGGATTTGCGCCGCAACGGTGCAAGGACCGTGATGGACGCTTTCGCCGCGCGCTTCAACTCCCGAAACGGCTGGCGCCATCGCGGCGGCCGCGGCTCCGTCTGGCCCGGGCGTCAGGGGCCCGGGCCGGTGCGGGGCGGGCAACTGCCGCGACCGCGCCGGTGGCGCGCGCGCCCTGGCGTCGTTCGGCCGGCGCCGACCGGGCGTGCCGGGGCCACGGGACCCGCTCAGCCGGGCCAGACGATCGTCGCTGCGACCGCGAAGCCGGCGATGACGATCAGGAAGGCCGAGGAAAGGCCGATGGCGACGAGGAGCGCCGCCTGCCAGGTGAGGCGCGCGGCGGGGGCATGGAGGCCGCGAACGGCGCAGGAGGAGGGGCGGATCGGTGTCATGGGCCCATTAGGCGCCTGTTAGGTTGCCGCAGGCTTAATGCCGCCATGAAAATGGTTCGGGACGGACTGGTGCGCGAGGGGTGGCGGGCTGCGGCGATGCCGCTCCAGCAAAGCTGGGCCTATGGCGAGGCGCTGTCGCGGCTCGGCGCCACGGTCGTCAGGGTCGGGCTCATGACGCCCTCGGGCGCGCGCGGGCTTGCACAGGTGACGGCGCGCCGTGCCGGGCCGCTGCGGCTGTCGCTGCTGTCGCGGGGGCCGGTCTGGGACGGCGCCCCCGCGACAGGAGAGGAGGATACGGCGCTCGGCGCTCTCGGCCGCGCGTTCCGGCCGCTTCTCGCCACGCCGGAACGCTCCGGCCCGGGCCTGCCGCTCGTCACGCCGCGGCATCGGGCGCATCTCGACCTGGCGGCCGATCCGGCGGTGCTGCGGGCGCGGCTCGACGGCAAATGGCGCAACCGGCTGGCCCGCGCCGAGGGCGAGGGGCTTTGCCTGCGCGTCGGGCGCCCCGACCCGGCTTCGGTTGCCTGGCTTCTGCACCGGGATGCGGCGCTGCAACGCGCCCGCGGCTACCGCGCGCTGCCCGCCCGCTTCACCCATGCCTGGCTTGCCTTCGACCCGGCGGCGGCCCTTCTGGCCGAGGCGCGGATCGGGGGACGGAGGGTGGCCGCGATGCTGTTCCTGCTCCATGCCCCCTGGGCGAGCTATCATGTCGGCTGGTCCGGCGCGGCGGGACGGCACACGAACGCGCACACGCTTCTCCTCTGGCAGGCGATGCTCAGCCTGCGCGAGGAGGGATACGCGGTGCTCGACCTCGGCGACGTCGACACCGAAACGGCGCCCGGCCTTGCCCGCTTCAAGATCGGTGCCGGCGCCCGGGTGGCGGCCCTGGGCGCGACGGTCCTGCTGCCCTCCTGGTAGGTCTCGCCCGCGGACGGACGCCCGGCCCCCGCCGCCCGGGGGGGGGGGCGGGAACGGGAGGTTCGGCACCGACGCAAGGGCGCGGACCCCGCCGCTGACCCCGTCCCGGCTCCGCCGCTGCCGCGTTTCGCCGGGCGGGGCCCATGCCCTATTCGGCGGCGATCCTGATCACCGGCTCCATCGAGGCGAGGTCGGCGTCCGGGAGGTGGCACTTGATCTGGTGGCCCCCCGCCAGCACCCGCATCGGCGGAACCTCGCGCTCGCACAGCCCGCCGGGAACGTGCGACTTCCAGCGGCAGCGGGTCTGGAACGGGCAGCCCGGCGGCGGGTTCATCGCCGAGGGGATGTCGCCCTCCAGCACGATGCGCTTCTTCGTCACATGGGTGTCGGCGATCGGAACGGCCGACAGAAGCGCCTCGGTATAGGGGTGATAGGGCGGCGCGAAGACCTGGTCGGTCGTGCCAAGCTCCACCACATGGCCGAGATACATCACCATCACCCGGTCCGAGAGATAGCGCACGATCGAAAGGTCGTGGCTGATGAAGAGAAGCGTGGTGCGGTTCTTGCGCTGGATTTCCATCAGAAGGTCGGTCACGGCGGCCTGGACGCTGACGTCGAGCGCCGAGACCGGCTCGTCCGCCACCACGATCTTGGCGCCGCCCGCGAAGGCGCGCGCAATGCCCACGCGCTGCTTCTGCCCGCCCGAAAGCTGGCGCGGCATCCGCTCGGCGAAGGCGCGGGGAAGCCGCACGAGGTCGAGAAGCTCCAGCATCCGCTGGCGCCTCTCCTCGTCGGTTCTGCCCTCGCCGAAGATTTCCAGCGCGCGGATGATCTGGCGGCCGACGGTCATCGAGGGGTTGAGCGTGTCGAACGGATTCTGGAACACCATCTGCACGCCCGAGACGGTATCGGTGTTGCGCGCCTCGATCGGGGTGGACTGGATCTCGCTGTCATAGAGCAGGATCCGCCCCGAGGTCGCGGTCTCCAGCCCCATCAGCACCTTGGCGAAGGTGGACTTGCCGCAGCCCGACTCGCCCACGATGGCAAGCGTCTCGCCCTCGTGGGCCTCGAAGCTCAGGGTCTCGTTGGCCTTCACGACCTTGGTGTCGCCGCCGCCGAAGAGCGCGTTGGCCGAAACCTCGTAGTATTTCTTCAGGTCGTCCATCCGCAGCACGACCTTGCCGATGGGCGTCTTCGCGGTGGTGTTCGCGGCCTTGGGCGGCGCGGCCCAGTCGATCTCGGCCACCCTGAGGCAGCGCGTCTCGTGCCGGTCGTGGCCCTTCACCGCAAACATCGGAATCTCGGCCGCGTTGCAGCGCCCGTCCGCGAAATAGTCGCAGCGGGGGCCGAAGTTGCAGCCATCCGGCCGCTCGTGGGGCAGGGGGAAGTTGCCCGGAATGGCGATCAGCGGGCGCGCGTTCTTGTCCGCCCCGGGAAGCGGGATCGAGCGGAAGAGCGCCTGCGTGTAGGGATGCTGCATCTTGTCGAAGACGTCGCGGATCGATCCGGTCTCCACCGCCTCGCCCGAATACATCACGCAAAGCCGGTCGCAGACCTCGAGGACGAGGCCGAGGTTGTGCGAGATGAAGAGCATCGAGGTGCCGTATTTGCGGCCGAGATCCTTCACGAGATCGACCACCGCCGCCTCCACCGTCACGTCGAGCGCGGTCGTCGGCTCGTCGAGGATCAGCAGCGCAGGCTTCGACATCAGCGCCATCGCGATGACGATGCGCTGCTGCTGGCCGCCCGAGAGCTGGTGGGGGTAGGCGCGCAGGATCCGCTCCGGGTCGGGCAGGCGGACGTCGGTGACGACCTCGAGCGCGCGGCGCCGCGCCTCGTCGCGGCCGACGCCCTCGTGGATCATCGGCACTTCCATGAGCTGGGCGCCGATCCGCATCGCCGGATTCAGCGAGGCCATCGGCTCCTGGTAGATCATCGCGATCTGCGAGCCGCGGATGGCGCGCAGGTCGCGCTCGCCCATCGTGGTCAGGTCGCGGCCCTTGAACCTGATGGTGCCGCCGGTGATCCGGCCGCTGCGGCCGAGGTCGCGCATCACGGCGAGCGCCACGGTGGACTTGCCGCAGCCGGATTCGCCGACGAGCCCCATCGCCTCGCCGGGCTGGACGGTGCAGGAGAAATCCATCACCGCGGGGATTTCCCTCAGCCGGGTGAAGAAGCTGATCGAGAGGTTCTCGATCTCGAGGATCGGCCCGTCGTGGTCCCGTCCGGTCATCTGGGGTCTCCTTCTGGAGAGGGCCGGGGGCGCTGCCCCCGGACCCCCGGAGTATTTCGGCCACACTGAAAGCCGGGGCCGTTCACGGGCGTCAGTCCCTCAGGCTTTCCTCGCGCAGCCCGTCGGCGAGGAGATTGAGGCCGAGAACGAGGCTCATCAGCGCCAGCGCCGGCACGATGGCGGGATGCGGGGCGATCGTCAGGAGCCTGCGGCCGGCGTTGATCGTGGAGCCCCAGTCGGGACTTTCGGGCGAGAGGCCGAGGCCGAAGAAGCCGAGCGTGCCGAGCAGGATCGTGGTGTAGCCGATCCTCAGGCAGAAGTCGACGATCAGCGGGCCCCGGGCGTTGGGCAGGATTTCCCACAGCATGATATACCAGGGCCGCTCGCCCCGTGTCTGCGCCGCGGCGACATAATCGCGCGTCTTGATGTCGAGCGTGAGGCCGCGGACGATGCGGAACACGGTGGGCGCGTTGACGAAGACGACCGAGACGAAGACGATCAGGATGTTGGGCGGGACGTCGATCAGGTCGACGGGCTGCGGCAGGATGGCGACACGGGTGCCGGGCGCCGAGACGAGCGAGAGATAGGCCCATCCGCCGAGAAGGACCACCGCCGCGACCATCACGTTGCGGCGCGTCGGCTGCACGTGGTAGCGCGCGTTCAGAAGCACGACGAGGAACACCAGCGGGAAGAGGAAGAGCACGATCGCGAGGTATTGCGGCAGGCCGGTCCTGACGATCTCGGGCGTGACGAGGAGGTAGAAGAGCAGGATCACCGGGAAGGCGAGAATGAGGTTGGCGAGGAAGGACAGGACGGTGTCGAGCCGGCCGCCGTAATATCCCGCGGGCAGGCCGAGCGTGATCCCGACCATGAAGGCGAAGAGCGTGGCCAGGGGCGCGATGGCGATGACGATGCGCGAGCCCGCGACCACCCGGCTGAAGACGTCGCGCCCGAGGTGGTCGCCGCCGAGCAGATACCAGCCCGATCCGTCGGGCAGCGCCGTGCCGGGCATTTCGTTCTTCATCTGGCTGATCTGGCCGAGGACGTCATGGGTGGCGATCCCGCCCGCGAAGACGGCGGTGTAGACCCAGAACATGACAAGCGCGAAGCCCGCCATGCCGATGGTGGAATCATAGAGCCGGCCGTAGAGGCCGAGCCGCCGCCGGAAGCGGGCCGAGACGGCGAAGGTCACGGCAAGCGCGATCCAGACCGGCCAGAACCGCCCCAGCACCGCAAGGAGAATGGCGCCCCAGCCGAGTGCATCCATGTCAGCTAATCCTGATCCTTGGGTTGAGGAAGACATAGCCGACATCGGAGATGAGCTGGGTCACCAGCACGACGAAGACGGCGACGACCGAGCAGCCGAGCAAGAGCGGGATGTCGTTGTTGCCGGCCGCCTGCACCAGCGTCCAGCCGAAGCCCTTGTAGCTGAAGAGCGTCTCGGTGATCACCACGCCGTTCAAAAGCCAGGGGAACTGGAGCATGATCACGGTGAAGGGCGCGATCAGCGCGTTCCGCAGCGCATGGCGCAGCACCACGTTGCGAAACGAAACGCCCTTGAGCCGCGCGGTGCGGATATACTGCGCCGTCATCACCTCGGTCATCGAGGCGCGGGTCATCCGGGCGATGTAGCCGATGCCGTAGAGCGCGACGGTCAGCACCGGCAGGAAGAAGTTGTCGAAGGTGGCGTGCTCCATCGCCCCGGTGGCGGTGCCCTTGAACCATTTCAGCCCGACCATCGAGGAGGCGAAGACGGCGATCAGGATCACGCCGGAGACATATTCCGGCGTCGCCGTCGTGGCGATCGAGAAGGTGGAGAGGGTGCGGTCGAGCTTCGATCCCTCGCGCATCCCGGCGAGGATTCCGATCAGGAGCGAGAGCGGCACCATCAGCAACATGACCCAGAACATCAGGATGCCGGTCAGCCCGAGGTGATAGCCGAGCTTCTCGGCGACCGGGGCCTTGAAGAAGCTCGAATAGCCCCAGTCGCCCTGGAGCACGCCGCAGAAGCGCGGCGCCGCGGCGGGATCCTGGCCGCGGCGGATACAGCGGCCGGTGGTGACACCGCCTTCCTCGCGCGTCCAGCCCGGGACCGCGCCCAGCCATTCGCCGTAGCGGACGACGAGCGGCCGGGCATGGCCGTTCTTCTCCAGCCAGCTTTCCACCTCGGCATCGGTGATGCGGCTGCCGGCCTCGGACTTCGCCAGTTTCTCGAGGTTCGGCGGCAGGTTGGTGAGGTAGAAGACGACGAGGCTCAGGCACAGCGCCGTCAGCACCATCGCCACCAAGCGCCGCAGCAGGAACGCGAGCATGGGTCACCTCTTCCTTGCCGCCCGGAACGGGAGACAGGTGCGCCGGGCGTGCCGGGGAGAGCCGGGCCGGGGCGCGCGCCTGTCGCGCCCCGGCCCCGCCCGATCAGGCGTCGAGCCACCACTTGTAGTGATGGTGCTCGAACGTCGGGTGCATGTCCGCGCCCTTCACTCCGGGCTTGAAGTGGCGGTAGAGCGAGCGCCAGTAGGGCTGGATCAGCACGCCCTCGTCCTGCATGATCTTCTCGATCTTCGCCATCACCTCGCGCCGCTTGTCGGCGTCCGCGATCGACATCGCCTCGGCCAGCAGCGTGTCGAACTCGGCGTTGGCGAAGGCGGTCTCGTTCCAGGCCACGCCGGACTTGTAGGCGAGCGCCAGCACCTGCACGCCGAGCGGGCGCATGTTCCATTCCGTTGCCGAGAAGGGGAACTTGGTCCAGTCGTTCCAGAAGGTCGCGCCGGGCAGCATCGAGCGCTTGATCTTGATGCCGGCGTCGCGGATCTGGGCGGCCACCGCGTCGCAGGTCGCCGCCTGCCAGTCGTCGTCGAGCGAGATCAGTTCGAACTCGGTGTCGGCATGGCCGGCGGCGCCGATCATCTCCTTGGCCTTGGCGGGATCGACGACGAGCGGCGGCAGTTCGGCATATTCCGGATGGATCGGGCAGACATGGTGGTTCTCGGCCACCGAGCCCTGGCCGGCGAAGCCAAGCTCCAGCACCACCGCGTTGTCCACCGCCATCTGAAGCGCCCGGCGGACGTTCACGTCCTTGTAGAGGTCGGCGTCCTGGTTGAAGCGCACGGCGAGCGTGGCCGAGGTGGTCGCCTCGGACTTCTCCCAGCCGATGCCGTCGAAAATCTCGACGAAGTCGCCCTGGGTGCGGTAGGTCGCGTCGATCTCGTCGGCCTCGGCGGCGGCGACGACGGCGGAGGGATCGGTGCCGAGGTCGATGTATTCGATCCGGTCGAGATACGGCCCGCCGTAGACCGCTGTCCCCCACCAGGTGTGGTCGGGGTTCTTCACCAGCACCTGCTTGACGCCGACCTCGTTGGCCTCGGGCAGGTAGGCGCCGGTGCCGACCGGATTGGCCGAGGGGTCGCCGTTGTCGTAGGACGGGTGCACCACCGCGCCCGGATAATCGGTGAGGTTGGCGATGATGGTGATGTCGGGTGCGGGCAGCACCAGTTTCACGGTGTGGTCGTCGACCTGGGTGATCGCGCCCTCGCGCGCCTGCTTGGTCGCCTCGTCGATCAGCCCGCCCATCCGCGTGGCCATCGAGTTGCCCTCGACGCCCGCGTCGCACCAGCGGTTGAGGTTGTGGACGACGTCGGCGGCGGTGAAGTCGTCGCCGTTGTTCCACTTCACGCCCTGGCGGACATGCAGCGTGTATTCGGTGGCGTCGTCGTTGATCTCCCAGCTTTCCAGCAGCATCCCCCGGATCGTGCCGTCCTTCTCGTATTCCACGAGATAGTCGAGCCAGCCGCGGGCGAAGTTGGCGAGCTCCGACCAGTCCCAGGTGCGCGGATCCTTCTGCGCCCGAAGTTCCATCTGCATGCGGAGCGTGCCGCCCGCCTTCGGCGTCTCCTGCGCCCGCGCCGGGGCCTCGAGGCCGAGAAGGCCGTAGGCGGCCGCGGTGCTCACGCCCAGCGCGGAGGCGCGGGTCAGGAACTCGCGGCGGCTGAGGCTGCCGGCGGCGACTTCGGCGGCATATTGCTTCGCCGCCGGATGAATCCGTGCAGGCGCGTCGTGTGTGGCCATAATCTTTCTCCCTGGGTTGCGGTGTCTTGTCCGTGCCGGTGGGCCGGCATCGTTGTTGGGCACGCATCTTGTGTGACGCTATTGCGCACCGTTTCGGTGCGCCCGTCAATGCCTGAAACCGTCACGGTCTTGTGCGTTTGCGGCATTGCGGGCCGGGAAAACCGCAACGGTCAACCGCCGCGGCGGAAGACGGAAGGGGTCTTGCCGGTCCGGTGCTGGAACGCCCGGGTGAAGTAGGCGGCCGAATTGAAGCCGAGCGCTTCGGCGATGCGGGCGATCGGAAGCTTCGTCTCGCTGAGCATCAGCCGCGCCTCGAAGATCACCCGGTCGTGCAGGAGGTCCGAGGCCGACCGGCCGCAGGTCTGGTTGCAGACGCGGGTGAGATGCGTCGGCGTGACGCCAAGGGCGCGGGCGTATTCGGCCACGCCCTTGCCCGAGCGGAACTCGTGCTCGAGAAGCGCGGTGTAGCGGGCGGCGAGGCGGCGGGCCGCGTCGGGTTTGCTTGCCTGATCCGGTCCGGCCTCGGCATTGCGTTCCAGCCAGACGCCGAGAAGGCCGAGATGGTACTGCGCGGCGCGGTCGGCGCCGGGCCTGCCGCTGTCAAGCTCGCGCTGGATGTTGTCGATCAGGCCGGAAAGCTCTGCCTGCGGGCCGACCTCGCGCACCCTCAGGTGCTGGGGCGTGGCGGGCAGGTCCAGGTTGCAGCCGCGGCCGAAGAAGACCGCGCTGCCATAGGTCTGGGCGCCGGATTCATAGCCGTGCATGATCCCGGCCGGGATGAAGACGGCGTTGTGCGCGCCGTAGCCGCGGGTCACGCCGCCCACGGTGATCCGCCCCTGGCCGCGCGTGAACCACAGAAGGAGCGGTTCGGAGATCGACCGCATCGCCTCGATCCGCCAGCGGCCGCCTGCCGCCAGCCGCCCGAGCGGCACGACACGGACCGGAGTGGTCGCGGGCGAGGCCGGGATGGCGGCGGCGGGCGCCGGGGCCGCGGCGGAC